>VGUA01000003.1 GCA_016874535.1 Gammaproteobacteria bacterium | reverse complement strand
TGGGGTGTGCATGGAGCGTCGGATGTGCACGGGGCCGTTACGGTACCCAGCCAAATCCGAGGGCCTGACAAGACCAGCCGCGACGCTGGGCGCAAAAAGTTCCCGATACCAGGCCCCATGATCGGATGCCGCCACCAGCCCGGGGTCTTCTCTGCGCAGCGCTCGGCGAATGCTTTCCCTCACGCTCTGGAATGACTGCCAGTAGCCTCTAGCCGCCAGAGCATCGCGTTGGTCCTGGTCGCGCCTGTCGTCATCGGGATTCCATTGACCGCTTCGGACCCGCTCAATCAGTTCGGTGTTGACCTTGTAGCCTTCGATCGAGAGTGAGTTATAGGCATCACTGATATAAGCCTCGTCGACCTGTCCAAGGTAACGGGAAAGGTTCCTTGGCAGGCCGGGTGGCGCGGGAAATATGCGAAGTACCTCCAAGCGCATCTGTGCCCAGTTCATTCGGAGCCGATTGACCTGCGGAGAGGTCTCATCCGCCGCCAGACGGACGAGCGGCATGTCTTCGAAAGGATTGGTTTCCGTCACCACGTACCCTGCCGCCCGCATGGTCCTGACGATGTCATCAGCGACCAGGTCGCGGCCCACACTGCGCAGCGCCCCTGCGAGGCGTCCGGCAATGGTGCTGCGTCCTCCCTCGAGAAGCCGCCTTAGCAGGTCAGTGGCATCCGTGATCATGGCAAGTGCAGCACGCATCTCCACAGGCCGGGCTCTGAAATTGGCTGGCGGGCAGTCGATCAGGGCGGCTGGCAAGGTGAAAACCCGCAACCCATCGCTGAGCTCAATGTCTTGTGGAGGTGGTAATTTCAGCCTCAGATCGAAAATCGAAGTGTCGAAGAGAAGATTCGTCGGCTTGTTCCCGGCCTTTGGAGCCCGGACCAGTAACTGACGGGGGACGCTTCGATTGCCTGTGTGAAGGCTGATGGACTGTTCCGGGCCCAAACACCATTCCGCGCCGAAGCGCTGATCCAGGTAAGTCGCGCAGAACGTCCAGAAAGAGGCAAACCAGGATGTGCTCTCGCCCGCGGGTTCGTCAGGACGCGTCGGCACGAACCAACCCTTCATCACTTCGCGTATGAAGCCATTCCTGTGCAGACGCTCGCGATGGGTGCGGGTGAGTTCATTAGCTCGAAAAGCCACCTGTCCACGATCCTGGATGGCCTTCAGCAAGGCCAGGGATTCGGCCAGCTTTTCCGACGGTGTGGGCATGGGCACCAGCCTTTGCGTTGCCAACCAGAGCGGGTGATTCTTAGGTTATTCCGTTTTATGATTTACAGGTTTTCCCGTCAAGCAAATTTTCGGGAATTCTGCTTCTGCGTCAGTCTGCTATGCCTTGCCGAGAGTCCAGACCCCCCGTTACGCTCCCCGGGCACCTACCCCACGCGTACGGAGTTAGCCTGATGCCTGTCCCCAGCCGTCACCGCAATTGGCTCCCTCCCTCCGCGCTCGTGCTCTGCCTCCTTCTCTTCACTCTCCCCGCCCTTGCTGCGCCACCCTTGGCGACCGTGAAGGATCTGGATCTGCAGCGTTACCTCGGTACCTGGCACCAGATAGCGCTTATCCCCAACTGGTTCCAGCGGGTCTGCGTGGACGACACCACCGCGCGCTATGCGCTGCGGGAAGATGGGAACATCGAAGTGGTCAACCGCTGCCGCAAGAAAGATGGCAGTCAGGCCGAGGCCATTGGCGTCGCGCGGCGCAATGCGCACTTCAACAGCCCCGCCATCCTGGAGGTGCGTTTTGCGCCTGCCTGGTTGTCGGCCATACCGTTCGTGTGGGGAGACTATTGGGTGATTGCGCTGGCGGATGACTATCGCGCGGCGCTGGTAGGCGCACCCAACCGCAAGTACCTGTGGATACTTGCACGCGAGCCGGAACTGGATGAGGCTGAATACCAGCGTCTGGTGGCCATCGCCAAACAACAGGGATTTGATGTCTCTACCCTGCAGCGGGAGTGATCGGCTCCCGTCGACCCCGCGCTCCGCACATCTCAATCCCCACAAACACCCCAAATCCTCGGGAGACACGCATGTCCGAACTCGCTGGCAAACGCATTGTTATCACCGGCTCTTCCCGTGGCCTTGGTCGCGCCACGGCGGAGGCTTTTGCACGCCACGGCGCTCGCCTCGTACTGAACGGAACGCAGGCGGAGGCGCTCGCCGAAGCCGAAGAGCGGGTGCGCGCCGAAGGCGGTGAGGTGGTTTCCGTGCAGGGTTCAGTCGCGGAATCGGCGACTTGCGAGGCTCTGATCAAGACCTGCGTGCAACATTACGGCGGCATCGACATCCTCATCCATAACGCTGGACAGGTGCGGGATCGCACGCTCTTCAAGATGAGTGATGAAGACTTCGACACCGTCATCGCGACACATCTGCGCGGCGCTTGGGCCTGCGGCAAATATGCCGCCCTCGCATGCGGGACACTGGCGGTGGACAGATCATTCAGGTGATCTCCAACTCGGGTCTCTCCGGTGGCTTTGGGCAGAGCAATTACGCGGCAGCCAAGGCCGGCATGCTGGGATTGCAGCGCACCTGGGTATTGGCGCTCGCCCGATACGGCATTCGCTGCAATGCCTTCTGGCCCATTGCAGCCACGGAGATGACGCAGGTCGTCTTCGACATCGCGGCAAAACAGGCAGCCAACGAAGGAAAGCCAGCGCCCGCACCGGCCGAGCTTGGGTTCGGTCAACCGCATGAAGTTGCCGAAGGTCTTCTCTTCCTCGCCAGCGATGCAGCGAGTCACTGGAATGGGCAGGTGCTCACCTTCAACGGTCGCAGGACCGCACTCTGGAGCGCGCCCGCGGAAACCCACATCACTTATCGGGATCAGGCAATGACCCGGGAGGAGCTCGCCGCGCACTACGCCGGAATCTCTCCCGAAACACATTACCAACCGGTTTTCGTGCCCTGATGCACGCCGCTATCGTCGGCATAGGGCACACGGAATATTCCCGGGACTCCGGGCGCAGCGAGCTCAAGCTTGCCTGCGAGGCGATAGGCGCGGCGATGCGGGATGCCGGCCTCAGGCCTGATGAGGTGGATGGCATCGCGAAATACACGATGGACAACAACGATCCCGTGGAGATCGCGCGCTGTCCTGGGTTGCCGCGGCTGAGATTCTTCGGCGGAGTGCCCTACGGCGGTGGCGGCGGCCCTGCGGGCACGGTGCTGCTGGCAGCCATGGCGGTCACAACCGGGCAGGCGCAAGCGGTCATCGCCTTTCGTGCGATGAACGAACGTTCCGGGCGGGGCACCCCGCGTTTCGGACAGGCCTGGATGACGGATCGCGCGGAAGGACCGTTCAGCTATCTCGCGCCCTATGGCCTCTTCAGCCCGGCGCAGATGGTGGCCATGGCCGCGCGGCGTCACATGCATCTCTACGGCACAGAATCGCGCCATTTCGGGGAAATCGCACGCATCTGCCGGCATCACGCCAATCTCAACCCGGATGCCATGATGCATGGCAAGCCGATGACTCTGGAGGACCATCAAGCCTCGCGCATGATTGCGGATCCCCTGCGGCTGCTGGATTGCTGTCTCGAAACAGACGGTGGTGCAGCCGTGATTGTCACCACGCCGGAGTTCGCGCGAGACCTTTGCCAGCCTCCCGTGCACATTGCAGCGGCCGGCATGGGTGGGGGCGCATGGAATAACCGTTTCATGGTCAAAGACGCAGAAGCCGTGCACAACGAGACTACCGTCATCACCGAGCATCTGTTCCAGGACGCCGGCATCACGCATGACGACATCGACGTGCTTTTCATCTATGACCACTTCACACCCATGGTGCTGATGGCGCTGGAAGATTTCCGTTTCTGTCCGCGTGGCGAAGGCAAGGATTTCATCGGCGACGGCAGCCGCTTCCGCTGGCCGCAGGGACATCTCCCGATGAACACCAGCGGCGGTAATCTCTCGGAAGGCTATATGCATGGCATGCAGAACATCATCGAAGCCGTGCGGCAGTTACGGGGCACTGCGCCCTGTCAGGTACAAGGTGCACAACACGCCTTTGTGTCCGCCGGCAATGCTGTGCCAAGTTCAGCGATGATCTTGAGGCGCGATGGATGAGCCATGCCGCGGATTTCCCGTATCCGGTGCCGGAACCCGGCACCGAGCCTTTCTGGGAAGGGTGCAACGCGGAGCGTCTCCTGATGCAGCGCTGCAACGCCTGCCGAAAGCTCCGCTGGCATCCGGCACCCCTCTGCATCTGGTGCCAGCACGAGGAACACGAATGGGTGCCAGTGTCCGGCCGCGGCCGCATCCATACCTGGACTGTCATCACCCACCCGGTGCATCCGGCTGCAGTCGATCACGTGCCTTATGTGGTGGTAGAGGTGGCGCTCGACGAGCAATCTGATCTGCGCATGGTGAGCAATCTGGTTGATTGCGATCCGGTCGATATCGTCATGGATGCCGCCGTGGAAGTCTGCTTCCGTAGACACGCCAGCGGTCAGAAGTTGCCGGTATTCCGGCTGGTTCATCGCAACACCTGAAAATCTTTTCCGACGAGTCGTAAACAACTTCTCCCCAGCCAGACTCCTGCGCAGAGTCAGAGACACTGCGCAAACGTAACGAGCATTCTCACAATCCATGCACGATCGTCATTCACACGCGCGGGCCTCCATGCGCGCAACAAGTTCCCTTGCAAGTGAACATCAGCCAAGCGTGTGCGAGCACCTTGTGTTGTTGCATGTCGCCCACCCCCGTGTGGTGAATTCTGGTCTTCCCGTTATCCGCTTCGTGAACTAAGGTCCCTTTCCCGCGTGGTCATGGGAGCGAGGCCGCGCAGACACCAATACATCATGCAGGTCAGTCCACGACTGGCAATCCCGGGCGAAAACAGCTGAGGACATCCAATGTCAACGTACAGATTGAACAGCACGAGACACGCCCCCGACAGTGCGGACTATCGCGTCTATCACGCCAAGAACTGGCGAGACATTCCGCAACTGGCGCGACTCGACAAAGAGCGGCTTTTCGAAATGGAGGTCGTGAGCAAGGTCTTTCCTTTCAAGACCAACAATTTCGTGATCGACAACCTCATCGACTGGTCCGATACGGACAACGATCCGATTTTCGCCTTGAATTTTCCGCATCGCGACATGCTGAAGCGCCAAGACTTCAGGACGTTGGCGGATCTGGTGTACAGGAAGGCGGAGCCCGCACTGATAGAGCACTGTGTACGAGACATCAGGGCGTCCCTCAATCCACATCCCGCGGGACAACAGGACCACAATGTTCCTGTGCTGGACGGCAGAAGACTCCCGGGCATGCAGCACAAGTACCGGGAGACCGTGCTGTTTTTCCCGAGTCAGGGGCAGACCTGCCACGCCTACTGCACATTCTGTTTTCGCTGGCCGCAGTTCACCGGCCATGCCGAGGAGCGCTTTGCGAGCCGCGAGATCGACGACCTGATTCGCTATCTTCGCCGGCATCCCGAAGTCACGGACGTCCTCTTCACCGGCGGTGATCCGATGATCATGTCGTCCCGGGTTCTCGCCAATTATGTCCGGCCGTTGCTCAACGCCCGTATTCCTTCATTGCGACGAATTCGCTTCGGAGCCAAGGCGCTCACATTCTGGCCGCACCGCTTCGTGACGGACCGTGATGCGGATTCCTTGCTTGCCCTGCTTGGAGATCTGGTTGATGCGGGCTTGCATGTAGCCATCATGGCGCACTTCAACCATCCGCGTGAACTTGATCCCCCGGTAGTGTGGGAGGCCATCAAGCGCTTGCGGGAATCGGGGGTGGAAATCCGGACTCAATCTCCCTTGCTGAGACCGGTCAACGCCAAAGCGGAGATCTGGCAGTCGATGTGGAAGACGCAGGTTGATCTGGGCTGCATCCCCTACTACATGTTTCTGGCGCGTGACACTGGCGCGCACGAATATTTCTCCGTCCCGCTGGTGCGGGCATGGCGCATCTATCGCGATGCCATTGTTGGCGTGAGCGGACTCGCGCGCACGGTGCGGGGGCCCAGCATGTCGGCAACCCCGGGCAAGGTGGAAGTGATGGGCATCAGCACGCTCGGGGATCAGAAAGTCATCACCCTGCGCTTTCTGCAAGGGCGGGATCCTGCCTGGGTGATGCAACCGTTCTTTGGCCGCCACGATGAAAAAGCCACCTGGCTGGATGAGCTCCAGCCCGCAACAGGGTCCAGATGGTTCTTCGAGGAGGCCCCGGAACATCGCAAAGCTGGATAGTGCGAGTGGCAGGCCGCCCTTGCGGCCGAGGCTTGCCTGCCTCGCCTGCCCTGCCTAGCATCCGGTCCACCAACACATCCGGATGGCTTTAATGACACAGCAGAAAACGGCGCTCGTCACGGGCGCCAATCGTGGGCTCGGTCTTGAGATTGCACGCCAGCTTGCGCAACAGGACTATGAGGTCTTCCTCGGCATGCGCGATCTCGCGCGGGGTGCCGCCGCGCTGTCGGCGCTCAAGGCACAGGGCCTCAAGGTGCACGCCCTGCAGCTCGACATGGCCGACAGCGACAGCATCAAGCGCGCGGAGGCTGAACTTGCCACGCGCGTTCCGGCGCTCGATGCGCTGGTGAACAATGCCGGTGTGATGCTCGATGGATGGTCCTTGCCACCCAGCGAGCTCCCGACCCAGCTGTTGCGGGACCCCTTTGACACCAATTTCATCGGCCCCTTCGAGCTGCTGCGTGAAGCGACACCGCTGCTGCGCAAGAGCCAAGCCGCGCGCGTGGTGAACATCGCCACCGACATGTCTTCGCTCGCCAACATCAACAACCCGCAATCGCTGGTCTACGGCGTGCTCTCGCCCGCCTACCAGTCATCCAAGGTTGCGCTGAATGCAATGACGGTGCTCTTTGCAAAGGAGTTCATGGACGAGGGGATCAAGGTCAATTCCGCATCGCCGGGCTGGTGCCGAACGGACATGGGAACCGATCAGGCTCCACTCAGCGTGGAAGAGGGAGCGGATACGGCGGTCTGGCTGGCAACCCTGCCGGCGGATGGCCCCACCGGACAGTTTTTCTCATCCACCCGCAAGCGCGGCGCCATGGAGTGGTGAGGGAAGATTCAAGAGGTGTTCTCCACAATGCCGCTGCGGGCCGTAATCTTGAACCAAGGGCTCAAGATAGGAGCTTCTCGGAGTGATTTAAGGCTTCCCGCACAAGTGCGGGCATGCACACCGTCACTACCAGATCGGCCCCGAGTGTTTGCAAATATAGGCTCAAGGATCTCGAACCCACTGGCGAACACTGCAGAGAACACCAAGCTTTGATCGTTGCGGGCGTGTGGCGCCCAACTGGCGGGAGACTCGTCCCTGATTCCTACTCCACTTCCAGAGTGGCTTGGGACTGGGTCTCCGGTGGTTGCGGCTGCTGTCGCTTGCCCTTGGCCAGAGCGGTCTGGATCTTGGTCTGGATTCGCGCAAGCCCCGCGCCGAAATCCGCATCCACCGTATCATTGCGACGACGGTAGTCAAGGTATTCGTGCGCGATGTTCAAGGCAGCCATCACGGCCACGCGCTCGCTGCCAATAACCTTGCCGCTGTCACGCTGCTCACGCAGCTTGCGGTTCAGGAATTCAACCGAGGTGAACAGCGCTTCGCGTTCTTCCTCCGTGCAGCCGACCAGGTATTCCTTGTCCATGATCGTGACAGTGATCGGTTTCACGGTGGCGTTCATCCGGGACTCAGCGCGATTCCATGGCTTTCAGTCGGGCAATCATCGCTTCCACCCGGCTGCGCGCCTGTTCGGTCTTGTCGATGAGGGTGGCACGCTCGGCGGCCAGTACGGTCTGCTGGCTGCGCAGAGCCTCGTTTTCGTTGGCGAGGGTTTCCACGGTGCGGATGAGCTCGTCCACGCGCCCTTCGAGCGCAGCGATGTCGAGTCGTTCTTTCTGGGGTTCCGCCATGGTGTTTGCAGCCGGCCTGGTGCGTGATGCCACACTGCCGGCAATATAGAGCCGGCTCATGGGGCGGTCAACTGCGCAACTCCCCGCTGCCACGGGATTTTTCCCGCCTTGCCCGCGTGCACCGGCGGCTTCTTTCAACCCCCCGGCTCATGAAATAATCCGCGCTGTCTGCAAGCTCCGTGAAGGCCCATGAACAACTTCGCCGCCCGCTCCTTTTACACCGCCGTTTCCGAGGCCCTGTCGATGCTCGACAGCGATGTCGACCCGGCGGAATGTCACGGCATGCTGTGCGGCATGCTGTGCAGCCCGGAAGGTTTTGAAACCGAGGACTGGTTGCAGCATCTGGTCGGATACCCGGAGGAAACCACCGAGCTCATGGTGGATGAGGCGCTGAACGATCTTCTCCACAGCACCTTGCGCGGCATGGATTCCGATGAGTTCGGTTTTGAATTGCTGCTGCCGGATGATGAGGAACCACTGGCCGTGCGCACCGATGCACTCGGCGGCTGGTGCCGGGGTTTTCTGTCGGGCTTTGGCGTGAGCCGCGGCATGTCCGGCATGAGCTCGGAGAGCCAGGAGTTTCTGGGCGATCTCTACCGCATCAGCCAGGTGGATCCGCGCGAAAGCACCGGCGAAATGGGCGAGCGGGCGTTCAACGAGATTGTGGAATATGCCCGCATGGGCGCGATCCTGTTGCGTGAGGAAAACCGCACCGAGCCTGTCGAGGAGATGGTGCACGGCAGCCTGCACTGAGGCCGCCCCCCACCGCCACGCATGGACAAGCGAGAGTACGCCCGCCGCCGCAAGCGACTGATGGACATGGTCGACACTGGCGGCATCGCGATCCAGCCGACCGCCCCTGAGCGGATTCGCAACCGCGACGTCTACTATCCCTTCCGGCCAGACAGCGATTTTCATTACCTCACCGGCTTTCCCGAACCGGAAGCTGTTCTGGTCATGGTCCCGGATCGCCCGCAGGGCGAATGCATCCTGTTCTGTCGCGAGAAGGATCCCGAGGCGGAGACTTGGCATGGCCGCAGGTTCGGGCTGGAAGGCGCATGCGAGCTCTACGGCGCAGACGATGCTTTCCCGATTTCCGATCTCGACGACATCCTGCCCGGGCTGCTCGAGAACAAGGAACGCATCTACTACACCATGGGGCGCTATCTCGATTTCGACCAGCGGCTCATGGGCTGGCTGAACCGTGTCTCGAGCAAGGGCCGCGCCGGGGTGCACACGCCTGATCAGTTCAACTCTCTCGCGCACTACGTGCACGAGATGCGTCTCTACAAGAGCCGTGAGGAGATCAAGATCATGCGCCGGGCGGCACAGATTGCCGCGGTCGCGCATCGGCGCGCGATGGAGGCCTGCCAGCCCGGAATGTATGAGTACCAAATCGAAGCCGAGCTGCTGCACAGCTTCATCCAGCAGGGCGCTCGCTCTCCCGCCTATCCCTGCATCGTGGGTGGCGGTGCGAACACCTGCATTCTCCACTACACGGAGAACACCGAGCCCCTCAAGGATGGTGATCTGCTGCTGATCGATGCCGGCGCCGAGCTCGACAGCTATGCCAGTGATGTCACCCGCACCTTTCCCGTGAACGGGCGCTTCACGCCCGAGCAGCAGGCGATCTACGAAATCGTGCTGGAGGCGCAGCAGGCCGCGATTGCCGCCGTGCGTCCTGGCAATGGCTGGGATGATCCGCACCAGGCGGCAGTGGAAGTGATCACCAAGGGGCTCATCGATGTCGGCATCCTGAAGGGGCGCTGGCGCACCCTGGTGAAGGAAGGCGCATACCGCCCCTATTACATGCACCGCACCGGACACTGGCTCGGCATGGACGTCCATGATGTGGGTGACTACAAGGTGGGTGATGAATGGCGCACCTTCGAACCCGGCATGGTCACCACCGTGGAACCCGGCCTTTATCTGTCGCCCACTTTGAAGGGTCTCGCCAAGCGCTGGTGGAACATCGGCATCCGCATCGAGGATGACGTGCTGGTGACGGGCGACGGGCATGAGGTGCTGAGCGCCGGCGCACCCAAGACCATAGATGAAATCGAACTCACCATGCGGCAGGCCAGTGCAGCGTGATTGTGATGTGGTGATCGCCGGTGCCGGCCTGGTGGGTGCGGCACTGGGGATAGGCCTGGCGCAAGCGGGTCTGCAGGTGGTGGTCTGTGAGCGTGGTGCAGCACCCACCGGACTCGCTTCGGATCCTCGCGGACTCGCGCTCAATCTTCGCTCGACGGAAATCCTTCAAACTCTCGGCGTGTGGGAAGGGATCGCGGCCCAGGCTTGTCCGGTCCGACACATCCACGTGACCCAGCAGGGACACTTCGGCGCCTTGCGTCTTTCCCATGCGGATCTCGACCTGCCTGAACTGGGCCACGTATGCCCGGCCGACCGCCTGCAGCAGGTGATACTCGAGCGCCTCATCGCCTCGCCCAAGGTCCGCATCCTCTGGAACACCGGGATCGAGGCCAGTCATGTGAACGAGGATCTCCTGCAGGTGAGCTTGTGTCCGGCGACCGGCTCCGTGAATGCGAATGCGGCAGAGAATGGTCATACGCTCACGGCCGCCCTGCTGGTGGGTGCTGATGGCACGGAATCCACCGTGCGCATGCAAGCTGGCATCGAGGCCGTCCGTCACGACTACGGACAAACCGCCATCGTCTGCAATGTGGACGTGAGTCGGCCGGCGCCGGCCACGGCTTTCGAGCGCTTCACCACCCAAGGTCCCATGGCTTTTCTGCCCGTGGGCGGACGTCGCTACGTGATGGTCCGCGCCGCACGCACGGCGGACGTCGCCGGACTCCTCGCCCTCGGCAATGCGGAGTATCTGGCCGACGCGCAGCGACGCTTCGGCTATCGCCTGGGAACGCTGTCACGGCCGGGTGCAAGGCGCGCCTGGCCGCTGCTGGGACTGCGTGTCGCGCGCCGCGTGGCAGGCAGGCGCTTGTTGCTCGGCAACGCCGCCACCACGGTCCACCCCAACGGTGCACAAGGACTCAATCTCGGCTTGCGCGATGTGGACGAGGCGGTGAGCTTGCTCGGTGAGGCTCTGCATGGAGGAGAGGATCCGGGCGACCCGCAATTGCTCGCGCGTTTTGCCGAGGCGCGGGATGCGGACCATGCCCGCACCTTCCGCCTCACCGATGCCATGGCGCGCGGTTTTGCGCTGGAAATACCAACCGCAGCAGGTCTGCGCAGCCTGGGACTCCTGATGGCGGACCGACTGCCGGTTTTCAAACGACGAGCCATGCAGGCTCTGGTGCTCGGCGGCCAATCCGCGGCGACGGAACATCCCGGCATGCCAAGATGAGCGTGGCGACCACAGAAGTTGCGGTGGTGGGCGGTGGTCTGGTCGGGATGATCACGGCGTCACTGCTTGCCACTGCCGGTCGCGAAGTGACTCTGGTTGATTCCCTCACGCATCTGCCGGCGCATGATGGGCCTTGGGATCTGCGCAGCTTCGCGCTGACGCCGGCCAGCCGCCGCATCCTCGGTCATTGCGGAATCTGGGAAGCTCTGGACGCGGCGCGCATCGCGACCTTCGAGGGCATGGAAATCCGGGACGCGGCGAGCCCGGCCAGACTCTGCTTCGACAAAGCGAGTGCCGGCAACCAGCCACTCGCTTACCTCGTGGAACAGTCCAATCTGATGACGGCCTGTCACCGGCAGTTGGCGCGACAGGCCCGGGTGTCCGATCTGGCGGCACAGGTGCTCGGCATGACCACCGGCACGGAAGACGTGCGTCTTCATCTGGGCGACCGGCGCGAGCTGCGCGCGCGCGTGGTGCTGGCCTGTGATGGCCGCGATTCTCCACTGCGGGCGCTCGCGGGCATTGCGAGTGAAGAGCACGACTATCACCAGCGCGCGGTCGTCGCGAATATCCGCACCCAGTTGCCTCATGGTGGTATCGCACGCCAGCGCTTTCTGCCGGAGGGGCCGCTCGCCTTGTTGCCCTTGCCCAGTGCCGATGAGGTCGCGGTGGTGTGGAGCACCACGCCCGAACAGGCCGCCTGGGCCGAGAGCTGCGAAGACGAGGCTTTCAGACTGGCTCTGACCCAAGCCGCCGACGCTTGGCTCGGTGAGGTGCTGGTGACAAGCCGGCGGCTCGCTTTCCCGCTCACGCGCAGGCACGCCCGCCACTATGCGGCCGGACGCCTTGCGCTGATTGGAGACGCCGCACACGTCGTGCATCCGCTGGCTGGACAGGGGCTCAACCTGGGTCTGCTCGATGCTGCTGCAATCGCCGAGGAACTTGGTTCCGCCTCAGCCGCCGCCCTGCAACACCCTCAATCGCTGCTCGCGCGCTATTCCCGTGCTCGTCGTGGCGGTAACCTCGCCATGCTTGCCGTGACCGATCAGATCAACCGGCTGTTCGCGCGCAGGGAAGCGCCCGTCATCGGCTTGCGGCGAGCGGGCCTTGCCTGTGTCGAGCGCTGGGCGCCCCTCAAGCGGCGGCTCATCGCCGAAGCCATGGGTCAGCGTGGTGATCTGCCCTTGATTGCACGACCAGGCCCGTCCAACAGCCCTCTGACCCGGAAAAATTGAAGATGACGATGCTCGATCCCGCCCTGCTCTCAACCGCCCTCTTCGAGAGCTCTCTCAAGAGCCTGCCGCTGCTTGCACGTGGCAAGGTGCGCGACATCTATGCCGTGGGCGACGACCATCTCCTGCTGGTTGCGACCGATCGACTCTCCGCCTTCGACGTGGTGCTGCCGGATCCGATTCCCGGCAAGGGCGCGATACTCACAGCCATGTCCAACTTCTGGTTCGAGCGTTTTCGTGGCGAGGTGCCCAACCACCTTGCCACGCTGTCCTTGGAGGAGGTCCTGCCGGATCCGGCCGAACGCGCACAGGTGGCTGGCCGTGCCGTGGTGGTCCGCAGGCTGAAGCCCTTGGTGGTGGAGGCGGTGGTGCGTGGATATCTCATCGGCTCCGGCTGGAAGGAATACACCCGCACCGGTGGGGTCTGCGGCATCCCTCTTCCGTCCAACCTGCGCCAGGCGGAGAAGCTCCCCCAAGCCCTGTTCACACCCTCCACCAAGGCTGCGGCGGGCGAGCACGATGAGAACATCGACTATGCAACCGCCGAGGACATCCTCGGCGTCGCGCATGCGGCAGAGGTAAAGCGTCTCGCCATCAAGCTTTACACCGAGGCGGCGGACTATGCGCGGACCCGCGGGATCATCATCGCGGATACGAAGTTCGAATTCGGGACCGATGAAACCGGGCGGGTGGTCTTGATCGATGAGGCGCTGACACCGGATTCGTCACGCTTCTGGCCAGCAGACCAATATCAGGCGGGCATGAGCCCGCCAAGCTTTGACAAGCAATTCGTACGTGACTACCTCGAGACCCTCACCTGGGACAAGCGTCCTCCCGGGCCGCGTCTGCCATCGGAGATCATCGCGCAGACTGCCGGGAAATACCTTGAGGCATTGACCCGCCTCACGGGGTAGTCCGCACATGCGCGAGCTTTTGCGCCAGTACTACGGCCGTATTCTTGCGGGCTACGCGGGAATCCTGATGCTGGCGCTGCTCATCGGCTCCTCTTACGAGCGGCATCTCATCCAGGGTGAACTGGCGCGCAACGCCGATGATTTCGGAGTGTCCTTCGAACCGCTGCTCGCGCACGCATTGACTGAAGGCGAGTCACTGGAGCTCGAGCGTCTCGCTGCAGGCTTGGTCGCGGGCTATCTGATCGAAGCCGTGGAGATTACGAGCCCAGCCGGTGATGCGGTCTTGAGCGTCGGCGAAATTTCCCCGCAGGACACGGGCCCTTGGGCACTGTTCATGCCAAGGCTTCTGCCTCACGCCCATGCCATCCATGATCAGGGCCACCTGCTGGCCACCCTGATGATTCACAGCGATCGGGAGGTTGTGCGCGGCCTCATCCAGCGCAACATCGTCCAGATCTTCATCTACGCGACCCTGCTGGCCACCACCCTGCTGGTCATCCTGCTGCTCAGCCTGCGCACCCGCGAACTCGCCGAGGCGCGGGATGCCGCGCGCGCTTCGTTGCGCGAGATTGCGCGCCTGGAACAGACCGCACTGCAACTGACCGGAAGCATTCCCGTTGGCACTTACGTGCTGTCCACCAATCGGGAAGGCATTCCCCGCTTCACCTTCGTCAGCGACCGCTGGCTGACGATGCTCGATGTCGAGCGGGAAGCCGTGATGGCAGATCCCGAAAACGCATGGATCCGCGCCCACCCCGACGACTACGCGCAGTTCGTCGAGCTCAACCGGGAAGTCTTCCGCAACATGACACCTTTCCACTGGGTAGGACGTATTCTCGTGCGTGACGAGGTGCGATGGCTGGAGGTTGAATCCGTGCCTCGTGCTTTGGCAGAGGGTGGCCATGCCTGGGAAGGTGTGATGATCGACATCACGGCCAACAAGCACGCGGAGGAGGAGCTCATTCGCCTGCACGAGCGCCTGACCAGACTGGAGGTGGAGAAAACCCGCGTGGAGGAGCGCACCCGTCTCTTGCAGGATGTGCACGACGGTTTCGGCTCACAGCTCACCACCGCGCGCCTGCAGGCCGAACAAGGCCAGATGGACCCGGCGCGCATGAGCGAAATCCTCCAGGAGTGCATGGCGGATCTGCATCTCGTGGTGGATACCCTCGGCCAGCAGGATGTCTCTCTCGCCGATGCCCTCACCGACTTCCGTTTCCGCACCCAACGGAGACTCTTTGACTCGGCGACAGCCGTGCACTGGGAGCTGGCACTGGACGGTGCTCCGCCATTCTCTCCGGATGAGTCGCTGCGGCTGCTGCGTATCGTGCAGGAAGCACTCAACAATGCCCTGCGTCATGCGCGGGCAAGTCGGGTCTGGATCTCGGCCTTATGGCACCCGCAGCTCGGTCTTGTCGTCACCATCAAGGATGACGGGGCAGGTATGCCTACTGAGATGACGCCCGGGCGCGGCATGCTCAACATGCAGGGGAGGGCGCGCGAACTGGGCGCTTCACTCCAGATAAGCGGTAATGAAACAGGTGGAACCGTGGTCAAGCTCACCCTGCCCGCGAGGCTGCAGGCGGCCTGAAGCAGAGCAGCCCGTGGTCCCGGGCCTTGTTCACAGCCTGCAGCTGGGAGTGGGCATCGAGCTTGCGGTAGAGATTCCGCACATTGGTCTGCACCGTCGACAGTGAAATTCCCATCATTCGCGCCACTTCGTCGTAGGAGTTTCCCTTGGCGAGATTGCGCAGCGTTTCCAGCTCTCTTGGCGTGAGCCCGAAGGTGTTCTCCACGGAGCCTTCCGCGGGTGAACCGGCCAGGCGAAAAAGTGTGCGCGCGAGGGCCGGGCTGATGGGGTAATTGCCTTCCAGCACCTGACTGATGGCTTCGGCCATCGCGGATTCGGAATCTGATTTGAGAATGTAGCCGCGCGCGCCGGCCCTGATGGCCGCAAGCACGCTGGTCTCTGCCGAGATGACGGAGATCACCATGATCGGCAGTTCGGGGTCGCTCTCGCGGGCTGCATGGATGACCTCCACGCCGCTGATGTCGGGCAGGCCGAGATCGATCAGGGCCAGATCGAAGTGAGACTCCTTGCCCTGCAGCAGTTCAAGTGCCTCGCGGCCACGCTGGCAGGCCACAACCTCCCAGCCCCGCCCCAGCTTGCTGACCGCGCCCAGCACGAGCGTCTGGAACAGGGTGTTGTCCTCCACCAGCAAGACGCGGCGTTCGCGGGTTCGTGGAATTGATGCGGCAGCACTCATGATTTTCAGCCTACTTTCCTTGTTGGGGGTTTGGCATCCCATGGTCATGGGTGTGCCCGGTGGTGTGAGTCAGATCAGGCCGTGTGCGCGAGCCTTGTTCACAGCCTGCATCTGGGAGTGTGCATCGAGCTTGCGGTAGAGATGGCGGACGTTGGTCTGCACTGTGGAAAGCGTGATGTTCATCGTCTTGGCCACGGCCTCGTAAGTGAGTCCTCTGGAGAGGTGGCGCAGGGTCTCGTATTCCCGGGGAGTGAGCCTGAAGCCCCCGCTGTTCACCCTTGTCGGCGGAGCACCCGCCAGGCGGAACAGAGTGTGGGAGAGTTCCGGGCTGATGGGATAGTGCCCGGCGAGCAATTCCCGGAAGGATTCCGTCAGCAGCCGATCGTTCTCCGGCTCCAGCAGATAGCCCCGCGCACCATTGCGAATGGCCGCCAGCACCGTGCGCTCCTCCCGCGACGAGGAAAGCACCAGAACCGGGGATTGCGGTGCGGCTTTCATCCAGGCCTTGAGGACATCGAGGCCCTTGATGTCGCTGAGAGCCATGCCCACCACGGCAAAATCGTAGTCCCGGCCCTCCTCGCGGATGAGCTGTATGGCCCGCCGACCGTTGCGACAGATCACACCTTCCCACTGGCTACCCAAGCGGGTCAGTGCGGCCGACAACAGCCTGCCGGCGGCGGCAGACTCGGCGACCAGCAAGGCTTTGCGACGCGTAGGCTGCCGGGTGATTTTGTGTCCTGTGGGCATGACGGCGGATGGGGCTTGGGGTAAAAAAACCCCACCATTTTCCCCGATTATTCCCGGGGGGCCTATCGCATTCACGCAGGAATAGCGCCAGCGCCGTGCGGTCTCAGCTCTCCCGGTAGAGCATCAGCACCAGACCAACACCCACGAAAGCCAGCGGCCAAACCCAGCCGGCCCGCTCCCTGACCGGCGAAGCTGCACGCAATTCCAGCCAGCGAGCGGATCCCGCCACCAACGCGAGCAAGCCGATGGGAATGTGACTCATCTCGATGAGCAGCGCTTCCTGGATGTTCTCCAGCACATGACTGTGGGTGAGCATCATCACCCCGCCCGCGATATTGGAGACCGGGAATACATAGGCTGCGCGCGTGTCACCCAGATTGCCGGTACGCACACGCCACTCGAACAGACCGAAGACCATCACCAGCAGAGTCATGAGCCGGTGCTGCACCACACCCGGTTCACGAAACGCCTCGAAGAAGCCCACATCACCCAGGGGCCAGGACTCGGGATCCGCACGGATGGCGATGAACACCCCGAGTATCACGAAGATCATCGGCCAATGCCTGGCAAAGCCGAAACCCGGCAGCCGGGCCAACAGGGCAAGCAGGCCGATTGCCAGCACGAACACGCCGGACCAGTTGTGGTTGTATTCGGACCAGGCCATGTCGGCGGCGCTGCGCTCGTACAGGATGCCCGCGCCGGGCACGAAGGCACGCGCAGCGTCCTCACGGGCGGCCGCGGCTTCCCGGTCCAGCTCCGCCTGCGCGGTTTCGTACCACAGCTCGGAGTGATCCGGGCTGGTCAGTTGCGGTGCGCGCGGAATGATCACGCGTTCGACGATGGTGTTCCAGGCCACGCGGTCATCAGGCAGATCGATCGCGGGGGGCAGGGAGGTCAGGGAGCCCGCCACGAAGAACACCCCGATACCCACGGCAATCTCCACTTCCACGAAGCGACGCGTGCGCAGGGTGGCAGCTGCATCGAGCGGGCCAGCCATGCGACGCACAGCCCAGAAGTTGCCCGCGCCAAAGGCGAGCAAGGCCAGAAACATCACGGCCTTGGTGCTGGTCATCAGCCCATAGGCAGTGCCGTAGCTTGCCGCGAACACCCCCAGGTAAGCATCGTACTTGGCGATTGCCGACAGCAGGATGGCGAGCACCGCTAGTACGCACAGGCGCGAGTAGCGCGCGGACAGATCGGCCCGTACACCCGGTGCGAGCGAGGCACCAAGAACGATCAGGAAAAAAGGCAGGCCACCAATCCACAGCGCGCCCCCTGCCTGATGCAGCGCCGAGACGAGCAACAACCAACCGCGCGCTTCGATGCGCCCGGTGGCATGGGTGGTCGCGACGATGCCGGCCAGGATGATCACCGCGGCCAAGCCTTCGAGCCAGCCGCGTTGGCAACGTGGATCGGCGCTCAGCAGCAAGAGCAATGCGCCCGCACAGGTGGCGATCCCTGCAAGCGCAAAGGGCGCAGTGAGAGCGCTGGCCATCGGCACGCCCACGGTACCGGTGAGTACACTCAAATCGAGTGCCTTGCCCAGCGCCACGGCCGTCAGCAGACCAAACGCGGTGAGTTGCACAACCTTCCACAGACGACGCAACAAATCCTGATCAAATGAGGCAAACCCGGAAGCGCGCGCAAGCACGGCATAGCGGAATGCCACGCCGCCCACCGTGATCGCCGCCAGCCCCAGTGCAAAACCGCGCAGGATGACGCTCAGGAAACCGAACAGGTCGACCAGCAGATCCATCCTCGCCTCACTCCGTTGTGGCCACTTCAAATTTCAGTCGCCCACGGGTGATGTGGCCATCGGTGCTCAGTACATACCATTCCAGCAGGTACTTCCCCGGTATCAGCGCGGGTGTGCGGCTTTGAATCCGGTTCGCCGGCGCGTCTTCCGCAATCGCCAGGGTGGTGCTCCGGTTTTCGCCATCAATGACGGCAAGTCGCGAGCGGGTGGCGTCGATACGGCTGTTGAATTCCAGATCAACGGCGACTTCTCCCGCCGGCATCACGCTGCGTGCGGCCGGCTGGGCGCTGACGACCACGGCGTGGGCAGCAGCCATGCGCCATGGCAAGGCGCAGCAAACGCACACGAGAAAACCCAGGATCAGGCGGTGCATGTTTTGAGTTCTCATGGTTGCAGACGTGAATGCCCGCGCGCGTCGAGTGCTGCCATCAAGGCTGGCAGGACGATGAGTGCGCTCAGGATGGCGTAGCTCAGCGACACACTGATGAGCACGCCCATCCCGGCCATGCCGGGGTGCTTGGAGATCGCAAGCACGCCGAAGGACGCAATGGCGGTGAGTCCGCTGAAGAGAATCGCGCGCGGCGTGCTGCTGGAGAGCAGGCTGTGCACATCGGCTGTGTGTCCCTTGCGCACGACCAGATAAGCGCCGTAGGCGTTGTTGAGGCCGATGAGCAGGGGCAGCGCGATGATGTTCGCGAAATTGAACGGCACCGAGAACACCACCGAAGTGGCAACCGTGAGCAGCATCGCAACCACCAAGGGTGCCGCAACGAGCAGCGCATCGCGCAGCCCATGCAGCACCAGATGGTGCAGGATGATGGTGAGCAGCAGCGCCCACAGCGAGGCGCTGATGCAGGCCTGGATCACTGCGCGCGCTCCCTCATGCAGCTCCACCGGAGCTTCGGTGGCGGAGGGCGCGACCGTCTGCACCGCTTCAGCGAGCGCCCGGATGGCACCGGGCGCATTCAAATCCACGCTCGGCATCACCTGAATGCGCGCCTGGCCATCAGCAGCAACCCAGCGCTCGCGCAGATCCTGTGGCAGTGAATCCAGAGACACTTCCCCCGCTTCCAGCAGTTGTGACAGTTTGCGCAAGGTGGCGCCGAGGTCGCCCACGAGCTGGCGCCGCAAAGCCGGCAAGGTTTCTTCGAGCGTGCCGGGCGCCGTTTCCACTGCGCGCAACGCGGAGTCCAGCCTAGAAAGGCTTTTGCCGAAGGGCGACCCGGGCACCACGCGCCCCTGCGCTTGCGTCAGGGTTGCCTGAAAGCGGGAGAACGCGGCTGCTTCTTCGGCAATCGCGACCGGGACTGTGTCCTCTTGCAGGCTGAGGGCATCGGCCAGCGCCATATTCATGCCGGAAATGATTTCGAGCTTCTCGTCCTGCGCCGAGGGCACGTAGCTCTCGAGCGTGATCGCCTTGTCCACTTCGGGCAGGGCTTCGAGTCGGGCGGCCAGTGCCACGGCTTCGTCCAGTGCAGGCGCAAGCACCTGGATGGGATAGGGAGAGCTGTCGGGATCGCTCGCGAGATCGCGAAAGGCCGCCACGCCATCGGTGGCACCGTCCTTGAGATTGAGTGGATTGAGGTCAAAGCGCATGAATGGCAGTGCGCAGAGGCTCGCCAGCACCAAGGCCCCGGAAACCCACAACACGCCACGATGGTGTCTCTGCACCCAGCTCTGCCCGACTCCCGTGACGGCGGCCTGTTGCTCCCGCCGGGCGGGGATCGGCAGAAAGCGCAGCAGGGCCGGCAGTACTGTCAGATTGGCAAACCAGGCGATGACCATGCTCCAGCCGGAGATGATGCCGAGCTGGGCAAGTCCCAGATAGGACGTCGGCACAAACACGAAAAAGCAGATGGCAGCCCCCACGGCCGCCAGCGCGAGTGCGCCACCCGCGCCCTCGGCGGCGGCGGTCAGCGCTTGGCTGCGGGCCATGCCGCGATCCGTCTGCTCCAGATAACGCATGGTGAACTGGATGCCGAAATCCACGCCCATGCCGATGAACAGCACCGCGAAACATACCGAGATGATGTTGAGCGCACCCACGGCGGCAGTGGCGAAGGCCGCAGTCCAGATGAGACCGCAGGCGAGTGTGATGAGAACGCCCGTCACCAGGGTCGGAGAGCGCAGACCTATCGCGAGCACCACGGCGACCAGCGCGAAGGACAGGGCCGTGGTGAGCTTGGCATCGTCCGCCACGGTCTTCAGCTCCTCGGCGTCCATGACGGCCGAGCCGGTAAGCCGGAAACGCGCCTCGGGATGTTCCTTGGCGAGCGTAGCGAGCAGCGTGCGCAGCGCGTCTATCCCGGGCAGCTCGGGCTGGAAGTCGCGATCAGCCAGGGCCGGATCCACCAGCACAAAGGCGCGATGCAGCTTCCCTGCATCGTCGTCTTCCGCGAAAAGCTCGTCACGCCAGCGCACGGGACGCGCGTCGCCCGCCACCAGACGTTCGGTCGCTTCGCTCACGCGATCGAACATGCGCTGCAGCATGTCCTGCTGGGCTTCGTCCAGTTCGGTGTCGAGACCCTTACCCAGGGTCGCGAAGATGCCGCGCAGGCTGGGGTCATGGGCCAGGGTCCCGAGAAAAGGCTCCGCGGACTGCAGGCGTTCATCCAGTGACCACAGCTCATCCGTGTCCAGATACAGCAGCCCATGCGTGGCAAAAAATTCGCCTGCACCGGGCCGCTCGACCGCCATGGCGATGTCAGGGCGTTCTGCCAGCCTTGCTGCCAGCGCATCCGCGGCATCTTCGGCAGCGCCGGCACTGGCTGCTTCCGTGAACACCACCACATCGCCGGTCTGGGCGGGGAATGCCGCGCGAAAGCGGCGATGCGCCTGTCGGTGCGGCAACTCGGGATCGAGCATGTTGGCCGTATCGGTATCGATGGCGAGATGGCCGGCCGTGTAAGTGAGCGCACCCCAGGTGCCGAGAGCCGCCAGCAACAACACCAGCCAGGCGTGGCGCACCGAAAAACCGACCAGGACGGCAGTGGCCCGGCCGGGCAGTTGGCGAAGGGTGGAATTCATCGGGCTCAAGGGAGGGATGACGGGCTTCATGCCGGATGCGAGACTGGCAAGGATACGCAAAACAGCCGGTCATTTCAGCCGCGGGGCGCCCGGTGTCCACGAGCACGCCACAGAATCGAGAGCACGGAGAGTCACCCCATGCTGAGCGCTGCTGCCGGCAACCACACACGCCTGTTCGGCGTGTGCCTGCTGGCCACCGACAAGAGTCATACGCCCACCATGCTTGCGCAGGCGGTGGAAGCGCGTGGGCTGGACATGCTGTTCCTGCCGGAAAACAGCCATATTCCGGTGAAGCGCGACAAGGAGTGGCCCTACGCGGAAGCTTTGCTCGACCCGCTGTCTCGCCTCTACGACCCCTTCGTTGCACTGAGCGCGGCGGCTGCCGTCACCAGTCGCCTGCTGCTCGGCTTTGGTGTCTGCCTCATGACCCATCGCGATCCCATCAACACGGCCAAGGCGGTGGCGTCGCTCGATCTGCTTTCAGGCGGGCGCGTGATTCTGGGCGTGGCAGGTGGCGCGCTCGATGAGGCCATGCGCAACCATGGCTCACCGTTCAGGCAGCGCTGGCAGATCGTCCGCGAGCGCACACTCGCCATGCGGACCATCTGGCGTGAGGATCCGGCCGAGTATCACGGTGAATTCGTGGATTTCGAGCCCATGCGATCCTTCCCCAAACCCGTGCAACGCGGCGGGCCACCGGTCTGGATAGGTTCGAATTCGAAACAGGTACCCGCGCGGGTGGCGGACTATGCGGATGGCTGGATCGTCTACAACGGTCGTTACCCGGGCGATGCCGTGGAGGATCTGCGGGAAGCCTGCGCTCGGCGTGGCAGGTCATTCGCGGACCTCACTCTCACCTTGATGGATGCGCCGTGGGATGCCGGCGAGTGCGAGATGTTTCTGGCGCAGGGTTATTCCAAGCTGATTTTCCTGATCCCACCGGGCGAGCAGGACATCGACGCCGCGCTGGACAAGGTTGCGGCCATAGCCGCACGCCTGCGTTCCGGTCGCTGACGCCTGGCGCACCGATCAGGAAGCGGTCGGCGCCAGCGCGATCCCCTCGTGCAGACAGCTGAGCCCGCGCGGCACGCGCTCCAGCAGATTTTCTTCAAAGTGCCGGAGATCGAAACCCGCCTCCGTCACCAGTTCGTCGAGGTCGCGCAGCGGCTGTTGCGCGCCATTCAGCAAACGATGCAGGAAGGCCCAGCGCTGTTGCAGGCGGGCAGTGGCCGGATCCCCGCTTTGACCGTGCTCGATGAACAGGAGCCGCCCGCCCGGGCGCAGCACCCGACGGATCTCGCTCAGCACCTCTGCCGGTTCTATTGCCCTCGAGAGTGCGAATGTGCTGACCACCGTGTCGTAGGCTTCGTCCTTCACGGGCATGGCATCGAGCCGCCCCTCGCGACGGTCGACCGAGAAGGGCAGATGACGTGCCGTGCGCCGGATGGTCGCCTGACCTCTGCGCGAGCTGACCAGGCTGGTGATGGAAGTGATGGTGCGCGGATAGAGTGCGAGATTCGCACCCGTCTCGCCACCGAGCTCCAGCACATGGCCGGTGGCGGCTTCGAGGATGCGTTCGCGGGCGAGGCTGAGCCCGCAGGACTTGTCGAGAAAATCCTCAAAGCGCGTCCTGAGGCGGCTACCCGCAGACATCAGGTGTGGCCCCACCCTTTCATCCAGTTTCTCATTGGGTCTTTCACGAGGCCTTTCATGGCGTGCCAGCCGGCGGCGCGACCCCAAGAGGTGGCATGGTCAGGCCGGCTTCGCGGTACATCTCTTCCAGTGCTTTCAGTGCACCCGCGTGGCCCTGGCGGGCCGCCGCGCGGTACCAGCTGATCGATTCCACTTCGTCCGGTTTCTGGCCGCGACGATAGGACTCGCCCAGCGCAAACTGGGCGTCCGGATTGCCGCCCTTTGCGGCCTTGGTCAGCCACATGCGTGCCTCGCCCTCCTGCTTGGCGGCTCCGGCGCGCTGCGCGAGCACGAGCCGGGCGCCTGCATTGCCCCCATCCGCCAGCACCTCCAGTTCGGTGCGTGTGAGGCGGGCCAGCGTCTCGGGCGACTGCGCGGAGCTGGCAGCGGTGCTGGAGGGCGTGTTCGCTGCTGGCCTGCTGTCTTCGATCGCCCCGACTTGTGAAGGTGTCGGCTGGGGCTCCGGCGGCGGTGGGCCGGGTTCTGGAAGCGCCATGCCGGCCACCACCGGCACCCGCTCCAGATGAATCCCGTGCGCACGGGCGAGCTCCATGGCGCGGAGTTCATCCGCCGATACCTTGCTCGGGATGAGGCCGACCACGGAATCTGCCGGGGCGGTCATCTCCTCGTCATCGGTAGCCGTAGCGGCGTCCCGCGCCTGGGGCAGGGTCGCGGGCAGCGCTGCGGCACCACCGGCCGGCAGCGCAGGCATGGCTGGCGGCTGCATCCCGGCCGCGCGATAGAACTCGCTCACATTCTTGCCCGCCAGTTCATGGCCCTGGGCGGCCGCCTGACGGTAATAAGTGAAGGCCCAGTCATCATCCTGTGGCACACCCTCGCCCAGCAGGTACATGTTGCCAAGATTGAACTGGGCTTCCGCATTGCCGGCCGCAGCCGCACGCGTGTAGAGCGCGGCGGCCTGAGTGGCGTCCCGGCTCACCCCTTCGCCCTTCTGGTACAGCGCGCCCAGACGCACCATTGCTTCGGCATTCCCGCTTTCGGCAAGGGAGCTCAGCATGGGAATGGCCACGGGCAAATCGCCAGGAGCTTGCGCAGCAGCAGCCTCCTCGAGGGTGGCCGCGTTCACGCCCTGCGCACAGGCGAGGCAGGCCAGCAGGAGCCACCGCGATGTGGCGGAGGTGGCCTTGCGGGCCACGAGACGGGCGATGGAACGTTTGATGATGGCGCTGCAGGCGGGTGGAAACGGCCGCGATTATAGGCAGAGCCCGATCCCCCGCCAACCGCGTCCGCCGCTCTCGCCGGGCGATCCGCTCAGGGCGATGTGGTCGCCTGGGACCAGCGCTCACCTGCGAGGCGCCAATAGGGCGCGAGACTGGGCCGCCCGTCCTTGTCCGGCAGCGGATGCGCCTCGAGGTGACGGTCGCGAACGACATGCCGATAGGCAGCTCCGGCGGTCAGGGGCAAATCAGGGATGTCCCGCCGTTGCAGGTGTCCCCCCTGCCAGGCAAAGCGCAGGGCGCCTCCGGGCGTGGTGGCATCCGCCCCCAGCCCGATGACCAGCGTCTGGACGGGATCGTCCGCCAGCACCGTCCACCAGCAGGCTTCCACCGGGCGGGACTCGGGTGCCATGAGTCGGGTCAGGGGTTGCAGGGCGTCGGCGATTTCGATCTCCAGGGTGGGACCCCACAGCCCATCATCGGCTTGGCTGCGCACTGCAATCTGGAGTCCGCCGGCCTCGATCCGGCAGGCCGCTTCCTCCGCGTGGACACCGGACGTCCCCAGTAACAGGGCCAGCATCAGTGCCGGCAACGAGGCTGTGCCTCTGCTTCTCATGCGCGCTCTCCTCCTCTTGGTGGGGCCGCCCCGCTTGAAACCGGAGCAGGTCGTCCCTACTATTAGCACTACTCGTCATCGAGTGCTAATAGGTTCTCTATTGGCATCCTAACCAACAAGTGTCAGTTAAGGAGACATAGCGATATGAAAATTCGCCCATTGCATGACCGCGTCCTGGTCAAGCGCCTGGAAGAAGAAAAGACCTCCCCGGGCGGCATCGTGATCCCCGATTCCGCCGCCGAGAAGCCCATCCGGGGCGAAGTCGTCGGCGTCGGCAACGGCAAGGTCCTGGACAATGGCCAGGTTCGCATGCTGGACGTGAAGGTTGGCGACAAGGTCCTCTTTGGCAAGTACTCGGGCACCGAGGTCAAGGTCGAAGGCGTCGAATACGTCGTGATGCGTGAAGACGACATCATGGCCATCCTCGGCTAAGCCACATAAACACGGATTCATTCAGAGGAAGCATCAATGGCTGCTAAAGAAGTACGTTTTTCCGACGACGCCCGCCAGCGCATGGCCCGCGGCGTCAACATTCTCGCCAATGCCGTCAAGCAGACCCTGGGCCCCAAGGGCCGTAACGTCGTGCTCGAAAAGAGCTTCGGCGCCCCCACCGTGACCAAGGACGGCGTGTCCGTGGCCAAAGAAATCGAACTCGAAGACAAGTTCGAGAACATGGGCGCCCAGATGGTGAAGGAAGTCGCTTCCAAGACTTCCGACGTCGCCGGTGACGGCACCACCACCGCCACCGTGCTGGCCCAGGCCATCGTGCGCGAAGGCCTGAAGGCCGTGTCCGCCGGCAACAACCCGATGGACATCAAGCGCGGCATCGACAAGGCCGTGATCGCGGCCGTCGGTGAGCTGCAGGTCATCTCCAAGCCCTGCACCGACAGCAAGTCGATTGCCCAGGTGGGTACCATCTCCGCCAACTCCGACACCAGCATCGGCGACATCATCGCCCGTTCCATGGACAAGGTCGGCAAGGAAGGCGTGATCACCGTGGAAGAAGGCTCGGGCCTCGAGAACGAGCTCGACATCGTGGAAGGCATGCAGTTCGACCGCGGTTACCTGTCGCCCTACTTCATCAACAATCAGGAAGCGATGAACGTGGAGCTCGAAGAGCCCCTGATCCTGATTCACGACAAGAAGGTCTCCAACATCCGTGACCTCCTCCCCGTGCTGGAAGGCGTGGCCAAGGCCGGTCGTGCGCTGCTGATCATCGCCGAAGACGTGGAAGGCGAAGCCCTTGCCACCCTCGTGGTGAACAACATGCGCGGCATCGTGAAGGTCTGCGCCGTCAAGGCGCCGGGCTTCGGCGACCGCCGCAAGGCCATGCTGGAAGACATCGCCATCCTCACCGGTGGTACCGTCATCTCCGACGAAGTGGGCCTCAGCCTCGAAAAGGCCGACCTGAAGGATCTCGGCCGTGCCAAGCGCGTCCAGATCACCAAGGAAAACACCATCATCATCGACGGCGCCGGTGACCAGAAGGCCATCGAAGGCCGCGTGCAGCAGATTCGCGCCCAGATCGAGGAAACCTCCTCGGACTACGACCGCGAGAAGCTGCAGGAGCGCGTGGCGAAGCTGGCCGGCGGCGTGGCCGTCATCAAGGTTGGTGCCGCGACGGAAGTCGAAATGAAGGAAAAGAAGGCTCGCGTGGAAGACGCGCTGCACTCCACCCGCGCTGCGGTGGAAGAAGGCGTGGTTCCTGGCGGTGGTGTGGCCCTGCTGCGCGCCCAGGCCAAGGCCAGGGCCGTGAAGGGTGACAACCACGACCAGCAGATCGGCGTGGACATCCTGGTCCGCTCGCTCGAAGAGCCGCTGCGCCAGATCGTCGCCAACGCCGGTGAAGAGCCGTCCGTGGTGCTCAACAAGGTCGCCGAAGGCAGTGGTAACTACGGTTACAACGCCCAGACCGGTGAATATGGCGACATGATCGCCATGGGCATCTTGGATCCGACCAAGGTGTCGCGCTCTGCCCTGCAGAATGCGGCGTCCGTGGCCGGCCTGATCCTCACCACCGAGTGCATGATCGCCGAAGCCCCGAAGAAGGACGGTGGCCACAACCATCCTCCGATGCCCCCGGGCGGCGACATGGGCATGATGTAAGACCGTAAGGTCTGGTCAGTCTCCGTCGGTCGCAAGGCCGACGGAGGCACCCGAAGAACCCCGGACCGTTCGCGGTACCGGGGTTTTTTATTGGGTCCTTGCTCTTTCCGGGCGTAAGGCTTGCTCAGGTAAGAGCGGTGCTGGAGTTTGCGGCGAAGCACTCCCTAACGGCTGCGTGAAGGTTCTGTTTGACCAAGGCACGCCTGTGCCACTCAGAGACTGGCCAGGTCGTTGCTCTAGTCGCGAATCTTCTTGGCCAAATCCGGTTGGGTGGAGGAATCGCCCGCCCGCATGTAGCGCGCCTCGCCATCACCCCGGGTCACGTTTTCGTATACCCCCTCATCGCGCTTCACGAGCTTGGTGAAGCCCTGCTCCTTCAGCTGGCTGTTGCCGACCGGAAAGGCGAGGGCTGGCGGTGACAGTTGCTTGTGCACGGGCTCCAGGAAATCCGTTTCGCCCATGGGCACCTGGGCCGCGTAGCACACCTCACCCCACGTGCCGAGCTCGACATGGATGCCGTGGCGCACGGTCACGGTCTGACCGTTGGCCGGGCAGTGGTAATCGTAGCGTGGCATCCGGGACTTCCCGTTGAAATCCCCTCCCGTATAGGGCCTGCACAAGGATTTGCCAAGCCCCGGGCCTATAATCAGCTCCGGTCATTCGCGGAGAACACCCCATGCTGCACATCGAACAACTGGCCGTGCTGAGCGACAACTATGTCTATCTGCTGCGCGATGCCGCCAGCGGCACCGTGGGCGTGGTCGACCCCGCGGAGCCCGAGCCGGTAGTCGCGGCACTGGCCCGCCTCGGCTGGCCACTGCACTGGATACTGAACACCCACCACCACCCGGATCACGTCGGCGGCAACGAGGCGCTCATCGAGGCCACGGGCTGCAAGGTCGTGGGCCCGCGCGCGGATGCTGCACGTATCCCCGGCATCTCGCTCGCGCTGGGCGAAGGCGAGGAATTCGCCTTGGGAGAATCGAAGGCGCGAGTGTTCGACGTGCCCGGTCACACGCGGGGCCATATCGCCTTTTGGTTTGCGGAAGCCAAAGCGCTTTTCTGCGGCGATACCCTTTTTGCTCTCGGCTGCGGCCGACTTTTCGAGGGCACTCCCACCCAGATGTGGGACTCCCTGTCCCGCCTGAAGGCCCTACCGGGCGACACGCGCGTCTTCTGCGCGCATGAATACACCCAATCGAATGGCCGTTTTGCGCTCGCCATGGAGCCGGGCAACGCCGCCTTGCAGGCCCGCATGCGCGAGGTCGATGGGCGCCGCGCCGCGAGCCAGCCGACCGTGCCCTCCACCCTCGCCGAGGAATGGGCCACCAATCCTTTCCTGCGTCCGGATAGCCCGGAGCTCCAGGCAACTCTAGCCCTCACCGGTCATGGCATGGTGGAAGTCTTCGCCGCCACGCGCGCCCGCAAGGACACCTTCCGTGGTTGAGAAGCCAGCGCGGCAATCCGCCTTGGCGACTGATCCCTCGGCGAAATTTGACGAGAGCTACTTCCAGCGTTTCTACTTTTCAAAGCGCACCCGTGCGGTCGCCCCGCTCGAATATCTTGCGCGTGCCCGCCTGCTCGCGGCCTACGCCGCGCTGCATGATCTGAAAATAAAGCGGATTCTGGATCTCGGTGCCGGTGCGGGCTATTTCCTGCGCGCACTGGATGCGGTGTTCCCTGGTGCTCGCTGCGTGGGCGTGGAAGTCAGTGACTACGCCTGCTCACGCTACGGCTGGCGCAAATCCTCTGTTACCGAGTTCCACGATCCACGGCCCTATGACCTCGTGGTCTGTCACGATGTGATCCAGTATCTCGACAATCAAGAAGCGGCGCGCGCCCTGCAGAACATCAGCAGCCTTTGTCGCGGCATGCTGTTCTTCATGGCCTTGACGCGGGAAGACTGGGAGCAGAACTGCGATCAGACGCGCACCGACAGCGCGGTCTACAAGCGGCCGGCCAGATGGTATCGGGAGCGTTTGAAGTCGGATTTCCAGCGCGTGGGGTCGGGAGTCTATCTGGCGCGGCGCGCAGGGATCCCCCTCTTCGCGCTGGACGCGGATTGAGGGTTTACTTCAGCGCGATGAAGCGCAGCGCGAGTCCGTTGTTACACCAGCGCTCGCGGGTGGGTGGCGGACCATCATCGAACACATGCCCCTGATGACCTCCGCAGCGCACGCAATGGTATTCCGTGCGCGGAATCCACAAGAAGTTGTCTTCCTTGGTCTCCATATGACCCGGGATGCTGGCAAAAAAGCTTGGCCAGCCGGTGCCACTGTCGTATTTCATCGCAGAGGTGAACAGGGGCAGTGAGCAGGCCCGGCAGACATAAACGCCGTCGCGTTTTTCCTGATTGAGATGGTTGGAGTAGGGCTCCTCGGTGTCCTCCTTGAACAACACCTCATAGCTCTCCTTGGGCAGCAGCTTGCGCCATTCCTCGGCTGATTTGCGCACCGGCGTGAGTGAGGTGTCTATCTCGGCCCTTGGATTCAGCAGCTCGCGCCAGTGCTTGCGCATCTGATCCACCTCCGCGGCCGTGGGTGCGGCTTGTGCGCGGCCCACACAGCACCACAGAGCCAAGCCACCCAGATGTGCGAGAGCGGCGCGTCGATTGATCTTCAAGGATTTCACAGGCTGCTCCCCGCTCATGCCTCGCTCCAGACCGCGGCCGAGATGTCCGCGCCCTGACCGGCGAAGTAGCGTGCGAGGTAATCCTCAAAATTGAGGCTCTCATCCGCCTCCAAGGCGCGCTGCGCCACCCAGGACTCTTCGGCCCAGACATGAAACTGCGCGCGTACTTTCTCGGGCAGCGAGTCTTCACGAAACCACGCGGCATGGGCCTGCGAGCGCTCCAGCGCATATTCATGGAAGCTTTCGCCGGAAGCCCGCAGATCGGCCACCATGCGCGCCGACGGCAACAGTGAAAAATCCTGCAGAGCCGCCCGCTGGGCCCTCAGCGCATCGCGGTAGCACTCACCACCCGCGGCGGCGTCGAGCACCACGCAGATGGGCTCCATGGCCTTCATGATCTGCTGCGCCCAATCCACCACGGACACGCGCCGACCGCGCTCTATGAGTCTGAGACCGGGCTCGCGCCCACGCAGGGCGACGGTCAGTTCGTTGTATTCAATCGCCCACTGCTCTTCCTCGTTGATGGGCGCGCTTTCGGCCAGCAGGCAGAGCAGCAGGAATGCTTCGAGGAAACACATGTGTTCGGTGGAGACGCCACTGCGACTGAAGGCCTGCACATCCAGCGCCCGCATCTCCACATACTCCACCCCACGCTCGCGCAGCGCGCTGCTGGGCTTTTCGCCCGGCCGGGTGGTGCGCTTGGGTCGCATGTAGCTGTAGAACTCGTTCTCGAGCTGCAGCATGTTGGTGTTCAGCTGTACGCGCTGGCCACCGTCGTAAAGCCCGATCACTTCGTATTCCGGATAGGGCGTTGCAATCGCGCGGCTCAGGCTCTGCACGTAATTGTCGAGCGTGTCGTAGGACATGCGCAGCGCGGCCTGGTTCTTGTTCTTGTAGCCGATGTCACTCATGCGCAGTGACGTGGCGTGCGGCAGGTAGTGGGTATGCGGATCAAGCTGCCGGAAGCGCGTCGTGCGCCCGGCGAGGAAGGAGCTGCCCACCACCGGGCTGCTGCCAAACAGCAACGGCACCAGCCAACCGAGGCGACGGAAATTACGAATCAGCGCAAAGTACTGCTTGTCGATGAAATTGCGCTGGCTGTCCGGATCCCGTTCCATGGCCTGGTAGAGCGGCCAGAATTCCAGCGGCAAGGAATAGTTGAAATGCACGCCGGCAATGGTCTGCATCCTGCGGCCATAGCGGTAATCGAGGCCAACGCGGTAGACATGTTTCATGCGTCCGATGTTCGAGTGCCCGAACTCCGCGATGGGCACCTCCTGATCATCGCGAATCGCGCACGGCATGCTCGCGCACCACAGCAGTTCGTCCGGGGTGAGCGTGTGATAGATGAAGCGATGTATGTTGTCCAGAAAGCCCGCAACTTCCTCATTCGACGCAAACGCCGGCGTGATGAATTCCGGCAGGGCTTCCGAATAGTCGGTGGTGATATACGGATGAGTCAGGGCCGAGCCCCAGGACTGAGGATGCAGCGTGCGCGCCAGACGCCCTTCGCGCGTGATGCGCAGGCTTTCCTTTTCCACGCCGCGCTTGCCGCCGGCCAGGGCATCCACCCAGCCCAAGGCTTGCATGCGATTCAATCTGCGCTGGGCGAGTTCGTACACAGGGACTCCGATACCGGGCGTTGTTCTGATTTGCAGGCAAGGGTACCACAAGCCTTCTACATGCCCTCTGCTGGTGCTTCACGACTCGGAGGCCGATCTATTGCGGCGCGACATTTACACCGGGAAAACAACTCGCATACGATGAGCGCGGTTGCAGCAACTCCCTATATCCACGCGTGAAGCCCATCCAGAAACTGCTCATCGCCAATCGCGGCGAAATTGCCTGTCGTGTCATCCGCAGCGCCCCCCAGCTGGGGATTCGCACGGTGGCCGTGTATTCCGACGCGGACGAACATGCGCTCCATGTGCTGCAGGCGGATGAAGCCTGCCGCCTTGGTCCGCCCAAGGCAGCGGAAAGTTATCTCAAGGTGGAGGCCATCCTCGAAGCGGCCAAGGCCACGGGTGCAGATGCCGTCCACCCCGGATATGGCTTTCTGGCGGAGAACGCCGGTTTTGCGCGCGCGGTCGCGGCTGCCGGCATGGTGTTCGTTGGTCCCACGCCCGAGCAGATTGAAGCCATGGGCGACAAGGCGCGGGCGCGCAGCCTGGCGGAAGCCGCCGGGGTCCCTGTGGTGCCCGGCAGCCGGCGTTTCAGCATGGGCGATCTGAATGACCTCGAGAGCGCGGCGCAAGCGGTCGGTTATCCGCTGCTGGTCAAGGCTGCCGCTGGGGGCGGCGGTATCGGCATGCGTCTCGTCGAGGAGGAAAGCCAGCTGCGCAAGGTGGCGGAAGCCACCCAGACCATGGCCGAGCGCTCTTTTGGCGATGGGGCGGTGTTCCTGGAACGTTTCATTCCCAAGGCTCGCCATGTGGAGATTCAAGTCTTCGGCTTTGGAGACGGTCGGGCCGTCCATCTCTTCGAGCGCGACTGCTCCCTGCAGCGCCGCTTCCAGAAGGTGGTGGAGGAATCCCCGGCTCCCGGCCTGCCGGCCGCGGTGCGCGACCGCATGGCGCACGCGGCCGTGGCGCTGGCCGAAGCCCAGCAGTACGCAGGGGCAGGCACGGTGGAATTCATCGTCGATGCCGCCACTTTTGAATTCTTCTTCCTCGAGATGAACACCCGCATCCAGGTGGAACATCCGGTCACGGAAATGATCACCGGCCAGGATCTCGTGAGCCTGCAGCTGCGGCTGGCCCGGGGTGAGGCGCTCACCGAACTGGCCCAAGCCGGCCTCGTCGTGCGCGGTCATGCCATCGAATGCCGCCTCTACGCGGAGAACCCGGACAAGATGTTCCTGCCCTCACCCGGCAAACTCACCGAGCTGCGCCTGCCCGAGTCCGGCCCCACCCTGCGGGTGGACACGGGTGTGCGAGAGGGCGATGCGATCACCGCCTGGTACGACCCCATGATCGCCAAGCTCGTCTGCTGGGGCCAGACGCGCGAGGAAGCGCTGGCCAACATGGCGGCGGCGCTCGCCGAGACCCGCATCGAGGGGATATCGAATAACATCCGGTTCCTGCGCCGGATCATGGACCACGCCGCTTTTGCCCGCGGTGACGTGTTCACGGGCTTTCTGGAAACCTACCGGCAGGACCTCGTCGGCTGAGCCGCGCGGGGTGTCCGGTGAGCGAATGCGACCTGGAGAAAAAGCGTAGATGATTTACGAGCAACCCCGATTCCTGCCAGGTGGCGATCGCTTCCTGACCATCGAATTCGGCGATGAGCTGAATCTGGAACTCAACTTCCGCGCGCAAGGGCTCGCCAAGCTCATCGCGGAGCACCAGGTGAAGGGCATCGTCGAGGCAGCGCCCTTCTTTGCCACCATCCTCATCCACTACGACCCGGATCTGATCAGCTTCGAGGATCTGAAGCGCGAGATGGCGGCTCTCATCGGCACCCTGACGACGCTCGATGATGTGGAGCTCGACAGCCGCCTCATCTATTTCCCGGCGGTATATCTCGACCCTTGGAGTGCGGAGGCCATCGACCAGTACATCGAGAAGATCAATCCCAACAAGAAGCGCGATCCGGAGTTCGTGGCCGAGCTCAACGGCCTGGAAGATGCGGCGCAGATGGTGCGCGTGCATTCGGGCACGGAATACTGGGTGGCTGCACTGGGCTTCTGGCCGGGCACGCCGTTCATGATGCCGCTTGACCCACGTTGCAGACTGTTCGCGCCCAAGTACAACCCGCCGCGCACCTTCACCTACAAGGGCACCATCGGCATGGGAGGCGGTTCCACGGCCATTTATCCAGTGGATGGTCCCGGGGGTTACCAGATCTTCGCGCGCACGCCGGTGCCCATCTGGGACATGTCGCAGAAGATGGAGCCTTTTCGCGAGGCGCCACACCTGCTGCGCCCTACCGATCGCCTGAAGTTCGTGCATTGCAGCCTGGAAGAATTCGAGGCCATCGAGCGCAAGTGCGCCGAGGGGACCTACCAGATCAACGCTGTCGGCTACCAGAAGATTTCGCTCAAGCGCTATCGCGCCTGGGCCGAGTCGCTGGATCGCACCGCCCGGTTCTGAGGACAAAGCCATGCTCGAAGTGATCAAACCCGGCCTCGAGACCAGCATTCAGGACTGGCCCGGCCGCTATGGCTATCTCAACTGCGGCTATCCCTGGTCCGGCCCCATGGATTCGTGGTCTTTCCGGCTCGCCAATGTGCTGGTCGGCAATGCTCCCGGCGATGCCGCGCTCGAATGCCAGTTCATAGGCCCCACCCTCAAGTTCCAGCGCAACACCATCATCGCCCTCACGGGTGCAGACATGCAGGCCAAGCTCGATGGTGAGCCCGTTCCGCTGTGGCAGAGCATTGCCGTGAACGCTGGACAGACTCTTGCGATGGGCTCGGCCCGCCTCGGTGCGCGAGGCTATCTCGCCATCGCCGGTGGTATCCGCAACGAGGTTTTCTTTGGTTCCCGCGCCACCTTCAACAAGGGCGGTCTGGGCGGTATGGAGGGTCATGCCCTCAAGGCCGGGCAGGTTGTACCTGTAGGCGAAGGCCAAGGCCGTGCAGGACTCAAAGTGAAGGAGGCCGCGCGCCCGGTCATCGTCACCGACAAGCGCTGGCAGGTGGAAGTGGTCGCAGGGCCGAATGATGACTGGATCGACGCTGCCGGCCATGAACGTTTCCTTGCGACCGACTGGAAGCTGTCCTCCAAATCCGATCGCGGCGGCTTCCGTCTGGAGGGTCCGGAATGGACCTTCACTGAGCGCGCCTACCACAAGCTGCCGGAGCATGGCTCCGATCCCGCCAACATCGTGGACCACGGCTATCCCGTGGGCGCCATCAATCTCGCCGGCCAGACGCCCATCATCCTGGTGTCGGATGGCCCCAGCGGTGGCGGCTTCATCAATCCCTATACCGTGCCCCAGTGCGCGTTCTGGAAACTGGGCCAGTCCAAACCCGGCGAGGTCTATCGCTTCCAGGTCATCTCCGTGACCGAAGCGCAGCAACGGGCCCGCGACATGGCCGCACGTTGCACCCCTGACAGTCTCGAATGAATCCCTGATTGAGGAGCGATATTCCGATGGCACACGAAGTGGAACTGCAGACGGCCGGCAACATGTGGAAGGTGCTGGTGAAGCCGGGTGATCAGGTGCAGGCAGGCGATACCCTTTTCATCATGGAAGTGATGAAGATGGAAGTGCCGCACGAGGCGCCCGCTGCGGGCACGGTGAGTGCGGTAAATGTGGCGGAAGGCGAGGAAGGCCTGGAAGCCGGATTCGTGGCGGTGGTGATCGACTGATCACGGCGTGAAGCGGCTCAGGCGGGTTGCGACCTGTCCTGGGCCAGCAAGCCGCGCGCCACGCGCGCAATTTCAGCACCCATCGACCCGGGTGCCTGCATTTGACAATCCCCGGCACGTGACCGCAGAGCAGCGAGTGCAGTCGGGTTCTCCAACAGATCAACCACAGTTCTCTCCCATGCCGGCAGATCCAGGGGGTCGAGTGCCGGCATGAGCCCTTGGCTCGCCTCCAGCAAGGCCGGGTGATTGGCCGTCACCACCGGCGTGCCTGCGGCAAGACTCTCCGCCACCGGCATGCCATAGCCCTCCGCAAACGACGGGAACAGGGTGAACAGTGCGTGGCGGTAGAGGTAGGCCAGACCGGCATCATCGAGCTGGGGCAGGTGGAGCACATGCCCGGCCAGGTGCCAGTCACGCGCCAGCCAGAGCTTGAGGTGATCGCAGCCCCACCCCCAATCGCCGACGAAGATCAGCCGTGGAATACGTTGCGCGCCCAGTCGCGCCAGCAGGCGTTCCCAAAGGTTCAGCAGCAGGAAGTGGTTCTTGCGCACCTCGAGGGTCGCACACAGCAGGACGAAAGCCTCACCCTCCGCGAGACCTGCGGGTGGATGGGCGTCTGCGCCAGGTAGAAGTGCGGTGGGGACCGAGGGATTGCACACCGACGCTGGCGGTGGCACCAGACCGTGCTCCCGGCATGCGTCATGGAAAGCACTCAGCGAATACCGGGAGACGGCGATGAGATGATCCGCAAGACACAGCGTCTGCAGCATCCCGGTAACGAAGCCGGTCACCTCCCGCCCAGCAGTCAGGTGTGGTTTTTCCCAAGTCAGCACATCGTGCAGCACCATGACCAGCGCCGCGCCTTCCTGCTTGAATCGGGCCAGCGTCTCTGCAGGAATCACGGTCCAGGGATTGGCCGCAAACACTCGCACGTGGCGTCCCTTCGCGGCGGGTGGCCGCGTGGCTGCGCGCGCGGCGAGCAGTCGATCACGCCGGGCAACACCGCGCCAGGTCAGCATCCGGGTGATGAGCGCCGGTGGCCGGTTATGCGCAACAGGCAGCGTCATCCAGGCCTGCCCGAGTGCTGCCGTCACGGCAACATCCCATGCCTGTGGCCGCCAATGGGTGTTTTGCGCAGGCAGGGTGCCCGTGTCCACCCACTCCCGTTCCGCGACTGAAAGCGCCCGCAGCCTTTCTTCACGCGGATCCCAGCGGCAGAAATCGAGCTCGAAATCCGGGGCAGCCTGCAGCACTTCCCACACCTCTCGCTCAACACGGACAACTCCCGCGGGTGCGCGATGACCACGGCGCAGACTGAGCGTCATATCGAGAACAACACGAGATTCATTCGGACCGCCGGCAAGCTCCCGGAGTGGCGCATCCACGGGCGTGGACGAGGTCGCCGGGGCGAGCAAGGCCAGAAGTTCGGTAATGGCTGATTCGCCAACCACGGGCGGCGACAGGTATGGGGCCGTGTGGACAAAATGGGGTCCCCGGGGCATGGCGTCCGGCGCAAGTGTCGGCAGGTGCTGAAGCATTTCCCGGGTTGGCACCAGAAGGCTCGCGCCCGGCAGATTCACCAGCAGACCTTCCAGCGTCTCCTGCCACGACAGGTCGTGGACGTAGAGAAACGTCTGCTGGGAGATTTCCGGAATCCAGCGCACCGCCTCGCGCATGAGGCGGGCCCCGGGCCGTGTGTTCACCAGCACCGCATCCGGACGCAGGGCGCGGTACAGGCCGAGCAGCGCATGCAGTGCCCGCGTGTCGGCGGGCTTGCAGTCCTCGTCCAGTGTTCGAATCTGCAGACCGGGTCGCTGGATGGCGGTGAGTTCATCAATGTGCCGCCGCGACTGGGCCAGCACGCCCACGCGAATCCCGGCGGGCAAATGGCGAACCAGGAGCTCGAGATTGCGCTCTGCGCCGCCATAGCCCTGCTCGGTGGAAACGAGCAGCAGCGCGCGGGGCGCCGTGGACAGCTCAGTGTCCTGTTTCAAGGCCTCGCTCGGCCATGGCCACTGCGCGGAACATCGCCCGGCCTTTGTTGAGGGTTTCCTCCCACTCCAGGCGCGGCACGGAATCGGCCACCACGCCGCAGCCTGCCTGAATGTAGAGGCGTCCGTCCTTGATCACTGCCGTGCGGATGGCGATGGCGGTATCCATGTTGCCATTCCAGGAGATGTAGCCGACGGCGCCACCATAGATGCCGCGTTTGACCGGCTCTAGTTGATCGATGATCTCCATGGCACGGATTTTTGGCGCGCCGGAGAGCGTGCCCACCGGCAAGGTGGCGCGCAGCACATCGATGGCATCGCGCCCCTCGGCAAGCTGGCCTTCCACGTTGGACGAGATGTGCATCACGTGCGAGTAACGCTCGATCACCAGCTGCTCGGTCACGCGCACCGTGCCCGGCACTGCTACTCGGCCAACATCATTCCGGCCGAGATCGATGAGCATCACGTGCTCCGCCACTTCCTTGGGATCGGCGAGCAGCTCCTGCTCCAGCGCCAGATCTTCCGCTTCGGTGGCGCCGCGCTTGCGCGTGCCGGCGAGCGGCCGCGTGGTCACCGCACTGCCTTCGAGCCGAACCAGAATCTCCGGCGAGGAGCCGACGATCTGGAAGTCCTCCAGATCGATGAAGAAAAGATACGGCGAGGGATTGAGGTGCCGCAACGCGCGATACACGTTGATGGGCGCGGCCGACAGAGGCACCGACATGCGCTGCGAAGGCACCACCTGGAAGGCATCGCCTTCGATGATGTAATCCTTGATGCGCAGCACCGCCTGCTCGAAGGCTTCCTGCCCGAACTCGGAGATGAAATCCGTCTCGCTCACCGGCTTGCCCTTGGGGGTCGTGCCCTCGGCCAGTGGCTGGCGCAGCCGTGCTTCCAGTGCCGCAAGCCGCGCCTCGGCATGCTCCAGCGCTGCGGGCGCGCGCGGATCCACTTCACAGACGATTTGCATGTCGCCGCGCAGGTTGTCGAACACCACGTATTCATCCGCCACCATCAGCAGCACATCGGGTGTGCCCAGGCGATCCGGTGGCATGGTCGCTTTCAGGCGGGGCTCCACGTGGCGCACCGTGTCGTACCCGAAATACCCGACCAAGCCTCCACTGAAGCGAGACACCGGCAGGGTGGGCGCGCGTGTGCGGGCCAGGAATTCGCGCACGAAGGCGAAGGGATCTCGGCCGGTATGGGATTCCGTCACCGTGCCCTCGTGCACCACCTCGAGGCGCTCGTCGCGCGCACGGACGAGCGTGCGGGCCGGCAGGCCGATGATGGAATAGCGGCCCCACTTCTCGCCGCCCTCGACGGACTCCAGCAGATAGCTGTACGGCCCCGCTGCGAGCTTCAAATAGACACTCAGGGGCGTGTCGAGGTCTGCCAACACCCGCCGTACCACGGGCACGCGGGTATAGCCTTGGGCGGCGTATTGCGCGAACTCAGCGGGGGTCATGGCGGAAGCCTGGCAGGGGAAACAGGGAACTCATGGCGCGGTTCTGCCTCGTGGGGCCCGCAGGGTAAATGAGCCCCCCCGGGGAGGCAACTCGCACCCTGCCCGGAGCGGTGTGATGGCGCTTGAGGTGATTCGCTTCAGCGCGCCACCGCGAGGGGGCCGCGTGCGAGTCGGCCGGGCAAGGCACCGGTTGGCCGACAATCCTCCAGCATCACCTGCCCGTTCACCAAGGTATAACGGATGCCGGTGGATTTCTGCACCAGACGCTTGGCGCCTGCGGGCAGGTCATGCTCCACCGTGGGCATCAGCGGCGCAACGGTCTGCGGGTCGATCACCAGCAGGTCGGCGTTCATGCCCTCGCGGATGAGCCCCCGGTCATGCAGGCCCCAGGCCGTCGCCGTGTCATAGGTGATGAGCCGCACGGCCTGCTCGAAGGTGAATTCCTGCTTTTCCCGCACCCAATGACTGAGCAGATGGGTCTGCAGCGAGGAATCCATGATCTGCGCCACGTGTGCGCCCGAATCCGAGAAGGTCACCACGCTGCGCGGATGCCGCATCATTTCCAGCGCGTGCTCCTGATCTTCATTGGCGAGCGGCTGGCGAAAGAACACCTTGAAGTCACGTTCCAGCGCGAGGTCGATCATCGCCTCGGCCGGATGCACGCCACGCTTTGCGCCCACATCGTCCATGCGCTCCTCAACGCCGATGTCGTTCATCACCCACAGCCAGTCCCACTCCGGCGGGCGCGCCTCCGCGCCCACCACCATGGGGCCGTCATAGGGGCGCGTGGCCACGTCCAGCAGGCGCCGCCGCCAGTCCGGATCCCGCAGCAGACGTTTCTGCTCTTCCAGAGGATGTGCGCGCAGATCACGCCACACCTCCCAGGTATCAAACGGCGTATGGGTTTCGAAGGAGAGCAGGGTGGACAGATGCCGGCTGTGGCATTGCACGAAGATGCGTCCACCGGCGCGCGCCGCTTCATTCGCCACTTCATAGAAGGGCCGCCATACATCCGATGCGAGGCGCGTGGAGAACATGCCATAGGTGAGCGGACGACCGGACTCCACAGTCAGCTCCACGAGGCGATCAAAATATTCCTTCTGGCGCTCCGGTTTGCGACCGGGGGTTTCGCTCGCGATCTCGAAGATGCCGGCACCGGTCTCGCCCATGGCATTCACCAAGGCGCGCACTTCGCTCCAGTCCGCCACACGGCTCGCCACCGGCCTGTCATCGGACGTGAGATGGTTGTAGGTGCGCGAGGTGGAAAAGCCTATCGCGCCCGCCTTGATGGCAGTGCGCACTTCGTGCTCCATGCGCGCAAGCTCATCCGATGTGGCCTGTTCACTGAAGGCGCGTTCGCGCATCACGTAGGTGCGCAAGGCCGAGTGCCCAATGTAGCCGCCGTAATTGATGCCTTTCGGCAGCGCATCCACCACATCGAGGAATTCCGGAAAGCTTTCCCAGCGCCAGTCGATACCGGCGAGCATGGATTCACGCGGCAAATCCTCTGCGCGCTCCAGATTGCGGAACACATAGTCCGCTTCCTCGCGCGGGCAGGGCGCCAAGGTGAACCCGCAGTTGCCCATGATGGCGGTCGTCACGCCGTGATAGCAGCTGGAACTGCCGAGCGGATCCCAGAACACCTGCGCATCCATGTGCGTGTGGCCGTCCACGAAGCCGGGGGTGACCGCATGCCCTTCGGCGTCGATCACGCGCCCGGCAGGTGCACGAACTCGTCCCACGGTGACGATGCGGCTGCCCTTGATGCCGATGTCCCCCGGATACGCGGCACTCCCCGAGCCATCCACGATCATGGCGTTCTTGATGATGACGTCATACTGCATTGCCGCATTCCTCCGCTGGGCAGGCTTCGAGCGTAACAACTCTGCCCCCGGCGGCCAATCAGCGGGAATGATCCCGATTCCGCCCTGCCTGCCTTTGGTTTATGGTCCAGCCACCCGGATGCGAGGAGTCCTTCATGCCGCAGTACTCGATCATCGATGTCGACACCCACGTCACCGAGGTGCCGGATCTGTGGACGGCGCGGGTTCCCGCGCACATGCGCGAATCCGTACCACGGGTGGAAACGGACGCGCGCGGCAGGCAATGGTGGTGGCTGGGCAAGGATCGACTGATCCCCCTGGGACTCACCGCCACGGCCGGCGTCGGGGATTTCAAGCATCCCCCGCGCAACTATGCCGAGATGCATCCCGGTGCCTTCGATGCAAAGGAACGCCTGAAATACATGGATGCCCACGGCATCTGGGCCATGGTGCTGTATCCCAACGTGGGGGGCTTCGGCGCGCAGGAATTCCTGAAGCTGGGCGATCCGGATCTCATGCTCGCCTGCGTGCAGGCTTACAACGACTGGCAGACCGAGTGGGCGTCTGCCGATCCGGAGCGTTTGTTACCCATCACCTCCACGCCCTTCTGGGACGTGCCCGCCGCCGTGAAGGAAATCCACCGCTGCAAGGCCATGGGCCATCGCGGCATTCTCTTCACCGGCGAACCGCAATCCTTCGGCCAGCCCATTCTCGGCAGCCGGCATTGGGATCCCTTGTGGGAAGCGGCGGTCGAGCTCGATCTGCCCATCAGCTTCCACATCGGATCCGGCAACATGGAGGGCGGCCTGCGACGCGACAAGTTGCAGGAATACGGCCGCATGGCGGCGTTTGCGGAATTGTCGGTGGATCTGTTCATGAACAACGGCCGCCAGCTGTGCGACCTGCTCATGAGTGGCGTGCTTGCGCGTTATCCCACCATCCGCTTCGTGTCCGTGGAGAGCGGCATCGGCTGGATCCCCTTCGTGCTGGAGGCAATGGACTACCAGTTCGAGGGCAACCGAGTCGCTGATGATCGGCCGGAGTTTGATCGGCTGCCGTCCGAATATTTCGCGCGCAACGTCTATGCCTGCTACTGGTTCGAGCAGACTGCGCCGCGCCGCTTGCTCGACAAGGTGGGCACGAACAACATCCTGTTTGAAACCGATTTCCCCCATCCCACCTCACTGTATGGCGATGAAATCGCGCGCCGCATCGAGGGTGGCCTCGCCGACTGCGATGCCGAGGCGCGGCGCAAGATCCTCTGGGACAACGCCCGCACCCTGTACAAGGTGGCGCCGCCGCCCGCTGCTTGAAGACCTCTGACTGATTACGGAGCCCACCCATGAAGATCCCGACACTCGACGAATACGCCCGCAAATACGACCACGTCAGCTTCCATCGCGAAGACGGCATCCTGCAGGTCACCATGCAGACCGGCGGCAGCGATCTGGTGTGGGGCTTCGTGCCCCATCAGGAGATGGGCTATATGTTCGCGGATATCGCGAACGACCCCGAGAACAAGGTCATCATCTACACGGGCGCCGGCAGCACCTTCATCCACAAGGAAGATCTAGGCGGGGGCAAGCCGGACGCCAAGATCTGGGGCGAGCATGTGCTGCCCGATGCCAAGCGTCTGCTCATGAATCTGCTGGAGATTCAGGCACCGATGATCGCAGCCATCAATGGCCCTGCGACGGTGCATGCCGAGCTCGGCCTGCTGTGCGATATCACGCTTGCAGCCGACCACGCGGTATTCCGCGATGCGCCGCATTATCCCAGCGGGCTGGTGCCCGGCGATGGCGTGCACGTGGTATGGCAGGCCCTGCTCGGGCTCAATCGCGCACGCTACTTCCTCATGACCGGCCAGGAGATTTCGGCGCAGGAGGCTCTGGCACTCGGGGTGGTGAACGAAGTGATGCCACAGCAGGCCTTGCTGCCGCGGGCGTGGGAACTGGCGCGGCAGATTCGCCGGCGGCCGGAGCTCACCACCCGGCTCACCCGCGAAACCATGCTGATGCAGCTGAAGCAGCAGATGCTGGCCCAGCTGCCCTACGGGCTTGCCCTTGAAGGGCTGGCCGCGGCCGACCACTGGCCGGACCACTTCGCGGCGGAGAATATCGCCAAGCGTTGAGTGCGCTCACGAACCGGTCGGGGTGGCGACTGTTACGCGGCCCCGGCAGGCCTTACACTGCCCGACCACGGTTGGGACCAGACTTTTCCGGGAGATTCCATGCGACTGAAAATGAAGTGGGCCGCGCTCGCGCTGGCCATGCAGGCAACGGGCGTTCATGCGGCGGACGCGCTGCGCCCAGTGACCCAGGCCGACCTCGACAAGGGCACTCAAGACACCTCCAAGTGGCTCATGTACGGCGGCAACTACGCCAACTGGCGTTACAGCCCGCTCACCGATATCAATCGCGACAACGTCGGCAAGCTGCGGCCCGCGTGGATCTTCCAGCCCGGCATCGTGGGTCAGTTCGAAGCCGCCCCCGTGGTGGTGGATGGGGTGATGTATGTCACCGCGGCCTACAACAATCTTTACGCCCTCGATGCCGCCACCGGCGAGATGCTCTGGTATTACGAGCATCAGGTGCCCGGCAACATCCAGATCTGCTGCGGTCCCGCCAATCGCGGTGTCGCCATCCTCGGCGACCGCATCTTCATGGGCACCCTGGATGCGCGTCTCATGGCCTTTGATCGCGCCACCGGCAATGTGCTGTGGAATGTGGAGATGGCCAAGTTCGAGGACGGCTACAGCTCCACCTCGGCCCCGCTCATCATCGACGACAAGGTCATCATCGGAAATGCCGGCGGCGAGTATGGCGCGCGCGGTTTCGTCGATGCCTATGATGCGGCCACCGGTGAGCGCAAATGGCGCCGCTGGACCGTGCCGGCCAAGGGCGAGCCGGGCACGGAAACCTGGGCCGGAGATTCCTACAAGACAGGTGGTGGTCCTGCCTGGGTGACCGGCACCTATGATCAGGACAAGCGCCTGCTGTACTGGACGGTAGGCAATCCCTCCCCGGACTGGAATGGCGACACACGCGAAGGCGACAACCTCTACACCAACTCGGTGCTGGCGCTCGATCCCGACACCGGTGACATGAAGTGGTACTTCCAGTACACGCCGCACGACGTATGGGACTATGACGCCACCACAGGGATCTTCCTGGTGGAAACGGATCTCGGCGGCAAGCAGGGCAAGGCCATCGTGCAGCCGAACCGCAACGGTTACCTCTATGTGAACGATGCCGAGACCGGCAAGTTCCTGCGTGGCACCCAGTACACCGATACTCTCAACTGGGCCAAGGGTCTCGATGCCAACGGGCGGCCGATTTTCGATCCCGCCTACGTACCGGTGCCCGGCGGCAGCAAGGAATTCATCTGTCCCGGCAACGTGGGCGGCCAGAATGGTTCCTATACCGCGGCCTACAGCCCGGACACCAAGCTGCTATATGTGCCCGTGGTGGAGAGCTGCGGCAAGATGGAGAAGCAGGAAGCGGTGTTCGTGAATGGCACGCCCTTCTGGGGCGGCGGCCCGGGCGTGATGCAGGGTGAAGACGGCTCGGCTTACGGCCATCTCTCCGCGATTGATGCCGCCACCGGCAAGATTGCCTGGCGCTACAAGGACAAGTGGCCGATGGTGGGTGGCACGCTCGCCACTGCGGGTGGCGTGGTGTTCACCGGCAACCAGGAAGGCCATGCGCTGGCCTTCGATGCCACCTCCGGCAAGGAGCTCTGGCGCTTCCAGACCGGCTCCATGGTGCGCGGCCAGCCGACCACATGGAAACAGGGCGACAAGCAGTATGTCGCGGTGCCCAGCGGGGGTGGCGGCATTGCAGTGGCCATCGTGGGTGAGAATCCCAACGTGACCAAGGGCAGCGCGCTGGTGGTGTTTGCCCTGCCGTGATCAAGCGATTTGTCCGGCGCGTGGGCGCCTCCCTGTTCACCGCCGGACTCTTCGGCTGCTTCGCCACCGCGGCACTTGCCACCGGTGGCGATCGCGCGCAAGCGGCACCGGCGGCGGCACAGGATGCCGCGCAGGATGTCCTGCGACTCTGTGCTTTGTCGAACAGCCTGCCCTACAGCGCACGCGAGGGTGCGCGGGGTTTTGATGTGGCGGTGGCGCAAGCACTCGCCAAGCGTCTCGGCAAGACACTCGAGATTGTCTGGACAGACAATGGCGAGGGCCGCCTGCAGGAAATCGACGAGAGCGATTACCCCCTGCGCAGGCTCGCGAAGGACGAGTGCGATCTGCTGCTCAGCATGCCGGGGCCGGCGCGCGACACGCTGAAGAAAGCCCCCTCGCTCGCATTAGGCCAGCCGTATTACGGTGCGGCCTTCGAACTCATTGGTCCAGCTGGCACCTCGGGCCAGCTCAAGGCGCTGCGCACCAAGCCGGTGGCGATTCAGGCGCAGACGGTTGCGAGCTTCGCCATCGCCATCCTGCAGGGCAAGCAGCGCACTTTTTTCTCCGCGCAGGAAGCCTTGGACGGTGTGACCAGCGGTGAGGCTGAGGCGGCATTGCTGTGGGGTCCCGCGGCAGGCTGGGCACTAAAGCAGACTCCGTCCTCGACACTCTCCATCGCGGATGGCTATGAACCTCCGGCAGCGCTGGCGTGGAATCTCCATGCGGCCACGCGTGGCAAGGATGAAGCCTTGCGGGTGGAAGTGGATCTGGCTTCGGGCGAACTCGCGCGCACAGGGGAGCTCGCCTCCCTTGCCGCAGCCTGGGGTATCCCCCTGCATGCACCTTTCGCGACCACTTACAGCCTGACGGAAATCAACAAGCTCCGCTGACGCTCGCGCGCCCGTTCAGGGCGCAGCCGGCAACTCGTGCGGACACTTCTCAAGTGGCACCAGAGGCCGTGCACTCGCCAGTGCAAAGGGTTGAGCGAGATCCGTGCCGCGTGTAGCTGCAGTCGGCGTGGCGGCGCTGCTGACCACGAGCAGGCGTTTGCCTTCACGGGCAGGTGAACCCGCTCCGCGCCCATTCGAGACCTGCAGCAGGTTTTCCGCAGGGTCCGCATCCTCGTCGATCAACGCGAAAGCACCTTCAGCTTCCACGAGCTTTAGCGCGAGTGCGGGTGAATCCGGCGTGCGCATCCAGGCGAGCGTGAATTTGTCGTGAGCCTTGGCCTGCACGGCATAGCAGAGGCGCTCGCCGGGGAAGAGGCTGGCACTGCGCGCGTGCCGCGCTTCACCGAGTGCGCGCTTTTCGTTGAGATAACCCCAGCCATAGCTGCGATCATGCCGCGCGCCGTAAGCGTAAGGTCCGTGTTTGGGGGCATGAGTGTCCGTGCCGCAGGGCGCGCTGTGACCGCGTGCGGCCGGTGACGGCGCACCCGAACTCGTCCACGTCTCCGCGGAATTGATCAGCACCGCCTTGATGCGCAAAGGGTCACGCAGGCCCGTGCCCATCAGGCGCAACGCGGCCACGCCAACCACGGCAGCAGCCGGGCTGGTGCCGGTGCTCAACATCGGTTGATTACCCGGTGCCGCCGTATCGAGGCGTACGCCGGGCGCCACCAGATCGATCAGGCGCGGCCGCGCGCTGCCAACACTGCTGGTGCGATAAATCTTGTGCTGGCGGCGCGACCCTCCCGGCCCGCAACGCTGCCAGTCGAAGGGATGCATGTTGCCCACCGTGAGGCCGTTCCAGGTGGCGCCGGGCGCGGTCATGGTGTGCGTCCTGCCCCAATGTTTGTTGCCGGCGGATTTCACCGCCACCAACGCGTAGTCATCGATGGCGCGATCGAGCAGGTGCGTGATTCCCGTGCCACCGTCTTCCTGGCACCCCGCATCCGTCTCCTCGATGCAGAGCAAACCGTTGCCTTGGCTGTAATTCAAGAGATCAGGAAACGGGCGGCCATCTTCTGCCGACAGCAGCCAGTGCAAGGCATGGACAAACCGCGCCTGTCCTTCCGGTGTCTCGGGGCCGGCCACGGCAGCCACGGTCGCCTTGATGGGGGCAGGTGCGGCCACGCTTGCACGCAAGGGATGCCCTTGGCTGCTCAGGCTTCGACCTTGCGCCGCCTGCGCATAGAGGCCGAGCATTGCCGTGCCGTGGGCAGTGCTCACCTTGCCGGGTGCGGTGTCTTCATTCTCCAGATAAATCTCACCGAGCCCGGTTTGCAGCATGGGATGGGTGATGTCGGGCCGGGTATCGATGATGCCGAGCACGCTGCCCTTGTTCCCGCGTGATTCAGCCGTGAGCTCGCGTGCGCAGCTTGCGTGATCGCCTGGCGTCGCTGCCGAAAGCAGGGTGTCATCACTGACGTCACCCAACCGGTAGAGCGCAGCGCCCGTGCGCTCGAGCACCGCCCGCCATGCCGGCAGCGCCTGCTCTGCCGAGGACGGCGGCAGGAAGACGAGCCAGGCGTTCAGCACCGGCAAGGGTTCGAAGCGGATCTCTGTCGCCAGTGCAGGCGGCACAGCCTCCAGCAAACGCGTTCTTTCTTTGGTCGCGCGCTTGGTAAAGGTCTCGTGTCTCAGCAGGCAGATGGCCTGTCTGCGCGCCTGCAATGACTTGGTGGAACTCTTGATGTGCGCCAGGCGGTCAGCGATGGAAGCCTCATCCGATTGCAGGATGAGAACCGCGGCGTAGGGCTCGCCAGCCTGTGCAGCCGTTGCAACACACAAGGCGAACAAGACCGTCGGGAGCGGCCACCAGAAGCGGACGCTTTTGAGGAGTCGATGCAGGGGAATGCTCTCGAGGCAATCGGGCAGACGGTGCACCGGGCACCGCCCGCCCGTGCGGGACGCGATCAGTGGAACTGCTTGAGGAAGCCGCGCAGATCCGCGTTGAACACCATCGGCTTCTCCAACTGGCAGAAGTGGCCCACATCATCGTAGATCTTCAACGTCGAGCCGGGGATGCCATCCGCCAGAAACTGGTTGTGCGCCAGCGTCGTCGCAAAATCTTCCTTGCCGGCGATGATGAGCGTGGGCTGGGTGATGTGCTTGAGGCGATCCGAGATGTTCCAGTTGAACACGCCATTCGGATCCACGGCACTGGCAAAGAAAACCTGCTCGGTGAAGTTGTCCGGATTGCGGAAGCAGCCTTCCATGTAATGCAGGATCTCGGCGCGGTCCTGCTTGGATTTGGCGGATACCGTCCCTTGCAACAGCGCGCTGAACAGTCCGCGCCAATCCTTCTGCATGGCCTCCGCAGCGGCGGGATCCATGCCGGCTGCCATGTTGGTGGCGCTGCTCAAGATGAGATTGCCGAGCACGCGCTGTGGCGTGTCGAGACTGGTCTGCATCGCAATCATGCCGCCGATGGAATTGCCGACGAGCACTGCGCGATCAATGCCGGCATGGTCGAGGATCGCGGCCACATCCGCCGCCATTTCCTGAATGGCGTAGCCGCTCGCTGGCTTGTCGGACAGGCCATGGCCGCGGTGATCCACCACCAGGCAGCGATGGTCGCGCGCGAATTCGAACAACTGGTTGGACCAGATATAGCGATTGGTAGTCCAGGGATGCAGGAACACGATGGGCAGGCCCTGGCCGAAGGATTCGTAGTAGACGTTGACGCCCTGGCGGTTGACGTGTGGCATGTGCGTGCGACCTCTTTGGCTTGGTGGGACGTGATGAAAGCAGGCTCGATGATAGCGGACCCGCGGGAACGATAAACCCGGAATCCTCCCACCCGCGTTGCACTGCGATGGGCCTATACTCGGGCTCCCTGTTGCCAGTCAGACCCTTCGGGAGATCTCAATGTCCGCACCAGAAGCCCTGCCGGACGGCCTCGTTGCCGTCGTCAAGAAAGATTGCCCCACCTGCGTGCTGGTCGACCCGGTGTTGGTGGCGCTGGAACGCGCCGGCGTGGCGCTCACCGTCTATGTGCAGGACGACCCTGCGTTTTCGCAGGTGCACAAGGTGGTGGATGACACGGCACTCGCCTGGTCGTTCCAGCTGGGCGTGGAGACCGTGCCCACCTTGATCCGTCGCGTGAACGGCGAGGAAACCGGTCGCGCGGTGGGTTGGGAAAAGAGCGAGTGGCAGGCACTTTCCGGCATGCCCGCGCTTGGCAATGACTTGCCGGATTACCGCCCCGGTTGTGGTTCTCGCTCGGTCGAGCCCGGCATCGCCGAGCAGCTGGCCGTGCGCCACGGTGTGGTGAAGATGGCCGCGCGCCGCATCGAGGTGCCGCCGCTGGAAGATCCGGAAGAGCTTTGCTTCGACCGCGGCTGGAGCGATGGCCTGCCGGTGGTTCCGCCCACCGAAACGCGCGTCTACCGCATGCTGCAGGGCACCTCGCGGGCACCGGATGAAGTGCTCGGGCTGATGCCGCCCAATCTGGTGCCGTGCACAGTGGAGAAGGTGGCCATCAACGCCGTGATGGCCGGCTGCAAGCCGGAATACATGCCCGTGGTGCTCGCCGCAGTCGAGGCGGCGCTGGACCCCGCTTTCTGCTTGCATGGCCTGCTCGCCACCACCTGGTTCTCGGGGCCGATGATCATCGTCAACGGTCCGGTGCGTCAGCGCATCGGCATGAACTGGCGCGGCAATGTGCTGGGCCAGGGCAATCGCGCCAATGCGACGATCGGCCGCACCTTGCAGCTTCTGGTGCGCAACGTGGGTGGCGGCCGGCCGCAGGAAGCCGACATGAGCACCTTCGGCACGCCGGTCAAATTCGGCTTCTGTTTCGCGGAAGACGAAGCCACGCCCTGGACCACGCTGAGTGAATCACGCGGATTTGCGCGCGAGCAGTCCTGCGTCACGCTGTTCAGCGCGGACGGCCCCATGGGTTGTGTCGACCAGAAGTCGCGTGAACCGGCGGGACTCATTCGCTCGCTTGCCGGATCCTTGCGCGCCGTGGCGCATGTGGATCTCGCCAACGCCTCCGATGCGGTGGTGGTGATTGGGCCTGAACACGGCCGCGTGTTCGACATCGCTGGCTGGACCAAGGAGCAGACCACCCGCGCATTGCACGAAGCACTGGTCTTCGAAGGCCAGGATCTCGGCATGGGCACGGACAAGAATGCCGTGCCGGTGTCGGGCGGCAAGGGTCGCGTCGCCAAATTCCGTGAGGGCGGTCTCGTGCTGGTGCGGGCCGGGGGAGACGCGGGACTGTTTTCCGCTATCATCCCCGGATGGTTGATGAAGGGATCGCTGGGTACCGATCCCGTCAGCCGGGAGGTACGCCCATGAGCACCCTCTTGCTCGATCCCACGGGAGAGCTCTCGCCCGCACAGAGACTGCCGCTGGCCAAGCCTGCAAGTCTGGCGGGACTCACCGTTGGATTGCTCGATATTTCCAAGGCCCGCGGCGATGTGTTCCTCGACCGCCTGGAAACGCTCTTCCAGTCGCGCGGCGTGAAGACTCTCCGCTTCAAGAAACCCACCTTCACCAAACCGGCACCGCTCCCGCTCATTCAGGAGATTGCCGGCAAAGTGGATGTGGTGGTGGAAGCTCTGGCTGACTGAGGCTCCTGTACGTCGTGCAGTTTGCATGACATCAGGGAACTCGACAGTCGCGGCATTCCAGGGGGCTTTATCGCTTCGGAAGTGTTTCGGGGCGCGGCGCAGTCGCAGGGCGATGCGCTGGGCTTCCATCCCGACAGTCTCTTCGTCGCCCATCCCATCCAGGATCGGACGGATGCGGAGATGCAGGCGCTGGCCGAGCAGGCCTTCGAGCGCGTACAGAAGCTGGTGTGTGAGGGCGGCTGAGCGCCGCCCGGATTATTTACCGGGGCTATTTGGCCTGAATGGACTGGAGATAAACGACCAGCGCATTGATCTTGCGCTGGACGTGCTGTTCCGAGAGCGCCAGCAATGAGCTGCGGTACTGGTTGCCCCATACCGGCATTTCCACACTGCCGTGGGCCAACTGCTGGAGATCCCGCCCGTCTACCACGCGGCGCACGTAATCCGTCGGGAACTCCCCGTCATTGCGGGCCGCGAGGTGCGTGAGACCAGACGGCGCCTTGTGCAGCGCCCCGGCTACCGGACCATCGCCCACGCCGGTCGCACCATGACACGCGGCGCAATCCTTCATGTAGCGTGATTTGCCCTCGGTAAGCGGATCCTGCGACGGTTTTTCCGCCTGGGCGCCGCCCATCAAAAGCAAAGCATCGCCGCAAGGGTGAGGTGGTAAGGGGTTTTATTCATGGGATCGCTTCGCGCATCTGCTGCAGGGCCTGACCACGTTCGCGCAATTCCTGCCGGTCTTCAAGCCTTTCTTCCACCCCAGTGCCCCCGGCAACCGATGTCGTACCAGCCAGATAAGCCCTCAGTGCGGGGAGGTTCCAATCCCGCACCCCGCACCAATCTGCCATGGCGGCGCAAAACCTGAGAACATCCCCCAAGCTTTCCTCCTCCGGATATCGCCATGAATACCACCCACCCCCTGTTCAAGAAGATGCTGTCCAACGTGAAGGTGCTGGATTTCACGCAGTACCTGGCCGGGCCCGCGGCCACCCGCCTGCTGGCGGATTTCGGGGCCGAGGTCATCAAGGTGGAACGCACGCCAGACGGAGATCTGGGCCGCAAGATTCATCATGTGGCGCCCGGCATCAGCGGCTTCTTTCTCGCAACCTCCGCAGGCAAGAAGAGTCTCGCGCTCGAATTCCGGGATCCGGCGGCACAGAGCATCCTCTACGAACTCGTGCAGCAGGTGGATGTGGTGGTGGAGAACTACAGCCCCGGCGTGATGGCGAAATATGGGCTGGACTACGCCTCACTCAAGGCACTCAACCCCAAGCTCATCATGTGTTCGATTTCCGGCTTTGGACAGGAAGGGCCGTACGCGGATTTCCGCAGCTTCGACATCATCGCCCAGGCGCAAAGCGGCGTGATGGCCATGACCGGCGAGCCGGACGGGCCGCCGCAATATGTGGGCAATTACATCGGTGATCCGAACGCGGGCGTGCATGGCGCGCTCGCCATCTGCGCTGCGCTCTATCACCGCGCACTGCAGGGCGAGGGCCAGTACATCGATGTCTCCCAACTCGAGGCGCTGGTGTATCTGGATTACATCAACTTTCCCGTGTCCATGATGAGCGAAGGGCGCATCAAGCCACATCGCTTCGGCGGGGATTTCTACAGCATCTGCCCGTATGGGGTGTACCGGTCACGCGAAGGTTATGTGGTACTGGCCGTGATGCAGCATCAATGGGGACCACTGGTGCGGGCGATGGGGCGCCCCGAGCTGGAACATGACCCACGCTATGCGACGCAGGAAGCGCGATGCAGCGTGCGACCAGAGGTGCGCGAAATAGTGGAGGCCTGGCTCAAAAGCCAGCCGGATGATGCGACCCCGCTGCGGAAACTCGCCGACGTGCACGTGCCGTCTGCCCCTATCCTCAATATCGACGAGGTGCCTAACCATCCCCAGATCAAGGCGCGCGGCCTGTTCCAGGAACTCACCCATCCGGATCTCGGTGTGACGCCGGTGGCGCGAATGCCCTTCCACTTCTCGACCGTCTCAACCGAAATCCCGTTCCGCGCGCCATACCTTGGCGAGCACAACGCGGAAATCCTGCGGGAATATCTTGGCTATACGGATGAGCGCGTCGCAGCGCTCCGTGCCAGTGGAACCTTGGTGGAGGATGGGCGGTTGGATGAGCTGAGGCGTAAGGGGCGGGTTTGAGGCGTGCCCTCTCAGCACGTTGCAAAAAGACCTTCGAACGCATCCTGCCTTGCAACGCCATTGACGGGCTTGCCTCCATTGAGCGCCAAGAGTTCAAGACGCGAATAACCTCAGTTATAGTCAGGCCCGCAAATGGGAAGTCGATGGAGAAACGGAAAATCCGACATGGAAATCACATATTTGTAAAAGGAGATGCGAATCATGTTTGGGGGAATGATCGATAAAATTGACCTGCTTGGATTTCTCGGACCAATAGTTTACAGAGAATGGCGGTTTCGGGGTTGGTCTGATGTCCTTGATTTCAAAGCGGCCCACGCTCACTTTCGGCGTGCGTGCCGCGACCCTCGCTCATGAAGTTGGGGGAGAACTGCGCCAGCTTGCCGAGCACGTCACCCATACGCCTGCGTGCCGGACGGATACGCAACTCATCGCCCTCTTCTTCTATGACAAGTTCCATGTCCCAGCTGGTATAGGCGAGTTCGGCGGGAATCTGCACAGCCTGTGAGTTCCGGTACTTGAAAAGCTTGGTCATTGCCACAGCCGACCCACCCAATCCTCAGTCCCTCAAAACCCCCAGTTGGGCCACCAGCGCCGCGCGGCTTTCCTGGAACTGCGGCGACACCATCACTTCCTGACCCAAGCGGTCGGCCGGTTCGTCGCAGAGGAAGCCATCCTCGTGTGAGACAGTCGCCTCGAAGAGGGCGCCGCCCGGTGTGCGCACATAGATGGAATCAAAGTAGCCGCGGTCCTTCACGTCGGACGTGTCCGTGTAGCCCATGCCCTCCAGCGCGGCCTTGATTGCGCCCTGTTGCGCTTGGGTATCCACTTGAAACGCCATGTGATGCACAGCACCTTCGGCCAAGGTCCAGCTGCCCTGCGCCACAACGCCGAGTTCTATCTCATCCGCCTCATAGGCGAGGCCTACAACAACGCCTTGCCCCTGGCATCCGTCGGGGGCGAGCCCATCAAGGCCAAGCTGCTGCGGGATCATCTGGGTATCGATTACACCCAGTCCGGTGTCGCTTTCCTGGTGGCGAAGACCGCCAATCTCATCGCACTGGTGATTTTTCTCGCCGCCGGTTTTGCTTTCATGCTGGCAGATCCGCGTTTTTCGACTGCTTATCGCACTGTGGCAGGTCTGGGGCTGGCTTTCTTTGCTGTTTCCATCCTGCTGATGGCGGTTGTGCAGCAGGCACGGACCGCGCCTTTGTTCGAGCGGCTCACGGCCCGACGCGCCGAACATCCCCGGGTGGCCAAGGCGCTCGCGGGGCTCGCGCAGTTCGATGATCAGCTGGCCGCGTGCTACCGCGGCGCCCCGCGTCGCTTTGTGGGCATCGTGTTGCTGGCGCTGGTGACCTGGCTCGCGGGGATTGTGGAGATCTGGATCATCCTTGCCGCCGCGGACAATCCCGTGACCTTGCAGGAGGCCTGGGTGGTGGAGGCCGCCGTCCAGCTCGTGCGCACCGCGGCGTTCTTCATCCCCTCGGGCCTGGGGGTGGTGGATGGCAGTTTCGTGCTGGTGGTTGGCATCGTCACGGGTAGCCAGAGTCTCGGCGTGCTGGTGGCGGTAGTCCGGCGGGCCCGGGATCTGCTGTGGATTGCGGCCGGCTTTGTTGCCGGCCTGCGCTATGTGGGGCGCAGCGGGCTCAGTCGGTTGTGGCGCGAGGGTTCACGGGAGGCCGGGTGAGTGTGGCGAAGGCATCCCGTCCGGTGGTGCGCAACGGGAAGACAGCGTGATCCGCTTTCAGCTCAAGCGTATGGCCATCCGGATCGAGCACGTACACCGAGGTCCCGAAGCCCGTGGCCCCGTAGAGCTCCACCGGCCCAAAAGTGATCCGCACTCCCTCGTGCTTCAGATGTTCGACTATCGCGGTGAAGTCTCCCTGCACCAGCAGGCATACGTGGTCGATTCCACGTTGGTTGGGCGCAGCCAGCGCCGTACCGGCAGGCATCACCTGCAGGTCGATGAGATTGCGCCCGCAGCGCAGCTGGTAGATCTGCAGATCCTCGATGATCCGCTCCAGATGCATGCCGAGCACCCGGGTGTAGAAGTCCAGGGTTCGTGTGATATCACTCACCCTGAGCACGAGGTGATCGAGGCCGTGATAGGAGATGGGATGCTGATTCATGGGGCCGTTCTGCCAATGCCGGGAGGGCCCCATGGTGGGTAGACCTGCGCGACAGGTCAACGGGCATTCAGGGCACGGCACGACAGCCGCTATGCTGGAAGCCCCTGATCGATGCACGCCGAGACGTGCCCCAGATAGTCCCCGAATAATCCCAAGGTAATCACCAGACATCCCTGACATGGCCCTGATGACTCCAGAAGATCCCCGCCCGCTCATCCTGCATGTGCTGCACGCCCTGCACATCGGGGGCATGGAGAACGGTCTGGTCAATCTCGTGAATCACATGCCGGCCTCGCGCTTCCGGCACGCCATTGCCTGCATCGAGGACTATTCGCCCGCCTTCGCCGCCCGCATCACGCAGGCCGACGTGCCGCTGGTGGCCTTGCATCGCAGCCACGTGGGCGTATGGGCGATGCGTCGCGCGCTGTTTTCACTGATCCGGCGTCTGCGCCCCGCGCTGGTCCATACTCGCAATCTGTCCGGTCTCGATGCCCTGCTGCCGGCGCGTCTCGCCGGCGTGCGCTGCGTGCACAGCGAGCATGGGTGGGATGTGGACAACCTCCAGGGCCAGGCCCTGAAGCCGCGTTTGCTGCGCAGGCTGCATCGGCCGCTCGTCTCGCACTACATTGCGGTGTCCAACGATCTGGGGCGCTATCTCACCCGCGAGCTGGATGTGGCCCAGTCTGCCGTGACCTGCATCCACAACGGGGTGGATACCACACGCTTCCATTCCGCGGCGGGTGTCGCGAGGGCCGCGTTGCCGGAGGCCCTGCGGGATCCTGCGCGGCTGATCATAGGAACCGTCGGCAGGCTGCAGGCGGTGAAGGATCAGGCGACGCTCCTGCGCGCCTTCGCCGCGCTGCTGTCCGCCCATGATGGGGTGCCGCCCGCACTGCTCATCGCAGGCGAAGGTCCGCTTGACGCAACTCTCAGGCAATTGGCCGAATCACTTGGTATCAGCGCGCATGTGCTCTTCACCGGACCCAGCGATCGCATCCCGGAGCTGCTGCAGGCGATGGAGGTCTTCGTGCTGCCCTCCCTGAACGAAGGGATTTCCAACACCTTGCTGGAAGCGATGGCGAGCGGGCTTCCGATCCTTGCCACTCGCGTGGGCGGCAATGTGGAACTCATCGATGAAGGCGTGGAAGGTAGCTTCTTTGCGCCGGGCGATGTGGCGGGCTTGAGTGACAAGCTCGCGGCTTATGCGCGGGCGCCGGATCTGCGCCAGCGCCACGGTGATGCGGCCCGGCTGCGGGCGGAGCGGCAGTTCAGCCTGTCGGCGATGATGGACGCTTATGCCGGCGTTTATGAGCGGATCATCCAGCGCGCCTGAGATCAACGCTCAGCGTGCAGTCTTTCGCGAGGCGCTGGGCCGGAAGCGCGATACGGCACGCGCGAGCAGGCTGCGGTCCAGCGGCACATCGCTGTAACGCAGTCCCGTATAAAGCCGTGTGATGTGTTCAACCTGCGGCGTGAGGTCCGGGCGCACCTCACCAATACGCTCGGCATACGCCAGCGGCCCCTCATGCGCGGCGCGTGGCAAACCAATGCCGGCGAGCCTTGCGCAAAACCGTCGGTAGTCCCGCAGCACCGCATCCTCAAGCGTGCGTGAGCGCCGCGTCACCCAGGCCAGCACCAGCACCATCGCGGCCACGGTAAGCGCCAACGCTGTGGTCATGCCGGTGAGATCTGCCTCGACAAAACCCAGCCAGGACAGAAATTCGAGCTGCCGCTGCGGGGTATAGCCCAGCACCCATTGCGACCACTGATAGTTCACCGCATCCCAGGCCGCCCGCAGACTGCGCAGCGCGCGCACCGCAGTTTCATTGGCTTCAAAAAGCGGCAGCTGCGTACGCGCCCCGGTCACCGACTCGATGCCGAGTGAAAGCCGCGAGGGCGCCACCACCGCGGTGGGATCCACGCGCACCCAACCCTCCTGCGGCAGATACACTTCCGCCCAGGCGTGGGCATCGCGCTGGCGGATCATGAAGTAGTCACTGAGGTTGTTGAATTCACCACCTTGGCAGCCGGTGACCACGCGTGCGGGAACTCCGGCCGCGCGCATCAGCACCACGAAGCTGCCCGCAAAGTGCTCGCAAAAGCCTTCGCGGGTTTCGAACAGGAAGCTGTCGATGGCATCTCCGCTGAGCGCCTCCGGCAGCAGTGTGTAGACGAAATCTTCGCGATAGAAAGCCAGTGCGCGCTCCACCAGTGCGCGTGGTGTGGCGGTTTCATCACGCCACTCGGCAGCCAGCGCGCGGGCCCGCGGATGCGCCACTGCCGGCAGTTGCAGTGCCGCAGTTCGCTCGGCCTCCGTGAGTGCCATCAGGCGCCAGCGGGTCGCGGATTCCAGGGTGTAGCGCAGGCGTTTGCGCACCGGGGTCGTGGCATGCAGGCTGAGATCCGGCCCTGTGCGCGCCACCTTGCCGGCATCCAGCACCGCATCGAGACCAATCAGCCAGTGTTCGTCCGTGGGTTCCAGCAGCACGGTGTAGCGATAGCGCTCCTCCAGTCCTTCCACCTCGGGTGCCTTGCCCTCTGCAATCGGGCCAGCCCGCCAGGTGCGGCCATCCGTCTGCCACAGCACCGGCCCGCGCCAGTACATGTCTGCGGCGCGTGGAACCTTGCCAGCAAAATCGACGCGGAAGGCGATTTCATCGCTGGCCCCGAGACGCGTGATCTCGCCCAAGGTCATGGTGTCGCTGAGCCCGGTGACCGCGTCGTAAGCATCCTTGGGCAGGCCGAAGAGGGGGCCCGGAATGCGCGGATACAACACGAAAGCGATGAGCATGATGGGCACGGCCTGCAACACCATGCGGGCCCCGAGACGCAGACAGGCCTGTCCGGAAAAGACGGTGGGTGAAGTGTTGAAGCGGATGAGCGTGGCGGTGATGAGCACCACCACGCCCAGCATGTAGACCGCCGTGAACACGGTCTGGGAATAGAAGAAGTTGGTCACCACGAGGAAGTAGGCGAGAAACGTCACGATGTAGAAATCGCGGGTCGCCTGCAGCTCGATGAGCTTGAGTCCCATCAGGGTTGCCAGCAGCGCCACGCCCGCATCACGACCAATCTGCCCGCGGTAGGCGATATACACGGCGAGAGACGCCGCGAGCGCCAGAAACTGCTTCAACCACCACAAGGCCTTGTGGCGCCGATCCGGCAACGGCAGATACTGCCAGGCGGCGAGCATGCGCCATCCGGCGAGCACCACGAAGCAGGCGGTGATGCCGGGCGAGAGTCGCGGTACATGGGGCGCGATTGCAGCGATGAGGCTCGCGAGGCACCACCACAATTGCGAACGCGCGAGCTCCTGTGTCTCCCGTCGCATCGTGATCATTCCAGACCGTACCGGGCCAGCGCTTCCAGTGCTGCGCGACGCTGCGCCGTGCCGCATCCGGGAGCAATGGGCGACATCCCCGGCAGGCTCAGGCTGTAGCGCAGCCCGCGTTGTTCGGCCTGCAGCACCCATTGGCAGAGTTGCGAGAGTTTGTCCTCCACGTCCGGCAGGTGCGCAACGGCAGACCAGTCAAGCGCCGTTTCGCGATCCGCATTGCCACTGAAGCGTTTGACCAGCACTTCATCCTGATGGGCCAGGGATGGCCAATGAATGCGCCGCGGGGATTCGCCCGGCCGATAGGGGTGCAGTCCCGTGAAATCCTCCACGCCGGTAGCATTGCCGCGCTCGCCCTGACCCGCGGGCAAATCCGCTTCCGGCAAGGGCAAGTGTCCGACAGGCCGCGGATACACCAATGCGCGCGCGGGTTTCCAGATAGGCCCACCCGCCCAGCACACCGAGTGGGAAGCGCGATTCCACTCTCACCCTGCCAATCGCTTGCCAGCCCCGATGAGGCGAAGGCACGCGCAGGATCACCTCACCTCCCGGTTCAAGCACGGGAAGCTGCGTCACGGCGGTGCGTTGATCCTTCAGCCACCACCGGCGATCGTCCAGCGCGAGCGCGGAGACCGTCACGTGGTGGCGAGGCCGTGCGCTGTCATCCAGCAAGTGCAGGCGAAACTCGGCTTCCCCTCCTGCAAAGGTCGGCACGGATTCCACCTCACCCAGCTGCAGGCCGGCGAGATTGTGATACCCCTGCAGCATGCCCACCAGCAGCAGCCCGCCCAGCAGAAAGCAGAGCAGATAAGCGAGTGCGTTGTCGTAATTGATGGCGCCGAGCAGGATGACGAGGATGAGCGCGCCGAGCAGCAGACCATGCCGGTTCGGCAGCATGTACAGCCGTCGATAATTGATGGGCGGCGTGGGGAAGGGTCTGGGGTGACCGAACATGGCCCTGGCCGCGTTACTGCCGGTTCAGGGAATCGGGACGCCGGCTACTAAAGCTGCGCCCAGCTCTTCGGCGGTGCGCGTGCCATCCCTTGCAACGAGCCGACGCCCGGCAACGCTGGGCAACACGGCCTGCAGATCCTCCGGCACGCAGTGCTTGCGTCCCTCCAGCAAGGCCCAGGCGCGGGTGGCGCGCAGCAGTGCGAGACCCGCGCGTGGCGAGAGCCCGCACGCATAGTCTGCAGAGCGCCGGGTGTGCGTGAGTACGGCCTGCAGATAATCAAGCATCGCATCCGAAACGTGGACTTCACCCACTGCTGCCTGCAGTTCGAGGAAACGCGCAGCATCGAGTATCGGTTGCAGCGCCTCGATCATGCCGCGACGCTCCTCGCCACGCAGCAGTTGCCGCTCCGCAGCCGGTGCCGGATACCCCAGCGAGAGACGCATGAGAAAGCGGTCGAGCTGCGACTCGGGCAGGGGATAAGTACCGATCTGCTCGCGAGGATTCTGGGTGGCGATCACGAAGAAAGGCCGCAACAGCGCATGCGTGCTGCCCTCCAGCGTCACCTGTCCCTCTTGCATGGCTTCGAGCAGCGCGCTTTGAGCGCGTGGTGTGGCGCGGTTGATCTCATCCGCCAACAAAACCTGCGTGAAGACAGGTCCGCGCTGCAGGGTGAAGGTGTTCGTTTCCCGGTGATAGATGGAAACACCGAGGATATCCGAGGGCAGCATGTCGCTCGTGAACTGCAGGCGCTGGAACTGCAGGCCGGAAAGCTTCGCCAGCGCGTGCGCGAGCGTGGTCTTGCCGACGCCCGGCAAATCTTCCAGCAAGAGGTGGCCGCCAGCCAGCAAACAGGTCACGGAAAGGCGGGTGACCGCAGGCTTGCCGAGAATCACGGCATCCAGACTGCGCAGCAATCCTTGCAGAGAGTCATGCATCGCTTATTCTCCGGCGATGGTCATTTCTTCCAGCAGCACCGAGCCGATGCGCGTGGCGCCGCGGGTTTCCACGTCACTGCCCACCGCCACGATTCCGCGCAGCATGTCGCGCAGATTGCCGGCAATGGTGATTTCTTCCACGGGATACGCCAGGGCGCCGTCTTCCACCCAGAAGCCGCTCGCGCCACGGGAATAATCGCCGGTCAACAGATTGGTGCCATGGCCCATGAGGTCGGTGACCAAAAGGCCGCGCCCCATGCGACGGAGCAGGGTCTGCAGATCTTCATCCTGGTGGCCGACGATTAAATTGTGCGGACCGCCCGCATTGCCGGTCGGCGGGAGGCCCAACCGGCGCGCGCTGTAGCCATCAAGAAAATACCCCGTGAGAATGCCGGCATCGATCACCCTGCGACTGCGCGTGGCGCCACCTTCGGCATCGAAAGGTGCACTGCCCAGACCCTGCGGCAGGAAAGGATCTTCCTCGATGGTGAGAAACCCCGGCATGACCTGGGTGCCGGCGGCATCGCGCAGGAAGGAGGCCTCCCGATACAGATTGCCGCCGGAGCTGGCGGCAACCAGCGAGCCGATGAGTCCGGTCGCCAGTCGGGCTTCGAAGATCACCGGTGCCCGCCGCGTGCCGAGCTTGCGTGCCCCGAGCTTGGCCACCGCGCGCTCGGCGGCGAGCCGGCCGACCGTCTCCGGAGACTCCAGCGCACTCGCGCGACGGGCCGAGGTGAACCAGTAGCCTCGCTGCATGGCGCCGTCCCGCGCGCCCACCACGATGCAATTGAGTCCGTGCCGGGTGCCGGCATAGCCCGCCGCGAAGCCATGCCTGTTGGCATACGCATGAACCCCGCGGTAGTGACTGACCCCCGCCTCATCCACCTGGCTCACTTCGCGCTCGGCGGCTTGTGCGGCCTCGGCGGCGCGCAGCGCGAGTGCAATGGCGTCCTCGGCCGTGATCTCCCACGGATGGTCGAGATCGAGATCCGGGATGTCTTGCGCGAGATAGCGCTCTTCGAGCAGCCCGGACCATGGGTCCGGCTCGGCATTGTGGGCAATCTCCGCCGCGGCAGACACGGTCTCTGCGAGCGAATTGCCGCTGAAATCCTTGGACGTGGCGCTGCCCTTGCGCTGGCCGTCATACACCGTCACATGGACCGCCTTGTCCTGATGGTATTCGAGGGTCTCCACCTCGCCGGCCCGCACCGTGACCGAGAGGCCCTCGCCCGCATTCACGGAGACTGCGGCGGCCAGGCCTTTCTGGCGGGCGATCTGCACCACGCGATGTGCGATATCAACGGCATCCGAGGGATCGGCAGAGGGCGAGGACACGGGCGCAGAATCCTTGCGGGGTGACAGTCGCCGCATTGTAGCGGATTCGGATCCCGGCGCCCGTTGCCATCCTGCTAAAATCGCCGCATGTCGAATACCCTCGCGCGCTTGAACGAAGCGCAACTCCAGGCCGTCACCACGTCCGCCCGCCAGACCCTCGTCCTGGCAGGTGCCGGCAGCGGCAAGACGCGTGTTCTCGTCCACCGGGTGGCCTGGTGCCTGGAGCAAGGCCTCGCCGCGCCTTCGGGCGTGCTCTGCGTGACCTTCACCAACAAGGCCGCAGCCGAGATGCGCGGGCGCATCGAATCCCTCATCAACCGCCCCCTGGGCGGCATGTGGGTCGGCACTTTCCATGGCATCGCCCATCGCCTGCTGCGTTCACACTGGCGAGAGGCTGGCCTGCCCGAGCAGTTCCAGATCATGGATTCGGAAGATCAGCAGAAGATGCTGAAGCGCGTGATTCGCGGCATGAATCTGGACGAGGACCAGTGGCCGGCGCGCGAAGTGCAGTGGTTCATCAATGGTCGCAAGGACGAGGGCCTGCGGCCCGCTGACCTCACCGATGACAACGATGCCGGCCTGCGCACCTTCATCGACATCTACAAGACCTATGAGGAAGCCTGTGCGCGTTCCGGACTGGTGGACTTTGGCGAGTTGCTGCTGCGGGCCTCCGAACTGTGGCGCGACAACGCAGGCCTGCTCCGTCATTACCAGGAGCGCTTTTTCCATGTGCTGGTGGATGAATTCCAGGACACCAACGCTCTGCAGTACCGGTGGCTGAAGCTTCTGGTGGCGGATCAGGCCAACTTCTTCGTGGTGGGCGATGACGACCAGTCCATCTACAGCTGGCGTGGCGCACAGGTGGAGAACATGCAGCGCTTCCGCCGCGACTATCCCACCCACAACCTGGTGCGCCTGGAGCAGAACTACCGCTCCACGGGCAACATTCTGGATGCGGCCAATGCCCTCATCGCCTGGAACAGTGGGCGCCTCGGCAAGAAACTCTGGACTGATGGGGCGCGCGGCGATCCCATCCGCATTTACGCCGCATTCAATGATGTGGAAGAAGCCCGCTACTGCGTAGACAGTATCCGCCGCATGCATGAAGAAGGCGACCGCTACACCGAAACAGCACTCCTCTATCGCACCAGTGCCCAGTCGCGCGTACTGGAAGACGCCCTGCGCCAGGCGGATGTGCCCTATCGGGTCTACGGCGGCTTCAAATTCTATGAGCGTGCGGAAATCAAGGACGCGCTCGCCTATCTCCGCCTCGCCAATTTTCATGATGCAGACCCTGCCTTCGAGCGCATCATCAACCTGCCGGTGCGCGGTATCGGCAATCGCACGGTGGACGACATCCGCAACTGCGCCCGGCTGAACCGCATCAGTCTGTGGGAGGCGGCGCGCAAGCTGGTCGCCAATCGAGAGCTGGGCGCACGCGCCGTCACTGCCGTCGGCCAATTCCTGCAGCTCATCGAGACCATCAGCCAGCAGATCGAGGGGCTGCCGCTGGAAGCCGTGCTGGAGACGGTGATCTCGCTCAGCGGCCTGCCGGATCACTATCGCAAGGAGAAGGGTGATCGCGGTCTCGACCGCATCGAGAACCTGGAAGAGTTGGTCACGGCTGCGCGTGATTTCGAACCGGATGAGAACGATGCCGAACTGCCACTGGTGGCGGCATTCCTGAGTCATGCGGCGCTCGAGGCAGGCGAAGGCCAGGGTGGCCAGTTCGATGACTGCGTGCAACTCATGACCTTGCATGCCGCCAAGGGGCTGGAATTCTCCAACGTGTTTCTGGTGGGCCTCGAAGAAGGACTCTTTCCCCATCAGCGTTCCAGCACGGATCCCAGCCAGCTGGAGGAAGAACGTCGCCTCTGCTATGTGGGGCTCACACGTGCGCGCAAACGGCTGACCTTGTCGCATGCGGAGTCACGCCGCCTGCATGGCGCGGATTTCTACCCGCAGCCTTCGCGCTTCCTGCGCGAGATTCCGCGCGAGCTGCTGGAAGAAGTGCGCATGGGTGGCTCGGGCCTTGCGTCTGTCGCAATGCGCGAGGAGTCCGGTGAATCCGGGCTGCATCTGGGACAGCGCGTGCTGCATCGGACCTTCGGTGAAGGCGTGGTCCTGCACATGGAGGGCCGCGGTGCGCATACCCGTGTGCAGGTGAATTTCGCCGGCGGCGGGGTGAAGTGGCTGGTGGCGGCCTATGCCAATCTCGAAGCGCTCAGCTGAGCCCTCTCCGTGTCATGGCGCGAATCGATAAGGAAGTGGCGCAGATTGCTGGTGGGGTAGTGCGCCACGGCACGTAGTCTGGGGGTCACACAGGAGGACCCCCATGCCAAAGACAGTACTCATCACCGGCGCTTCCAGCGGTATTGGCCGCGCCACTGCATTCCACTTCCATGCCAAGGGCTGGAACGTCATCGCCACCATGCGCAACCCCGCGCAGGAGACCGAACTTACGGGTCTGGATCGCGTGCTGGTGGCGCGACTGGATGTGCAGGACACGGCGTCCATCACCCAGGCGGTGCAAGCTGGCCTCGAGCGCTTCGGATGCATCGATGTGCTGGTGAATAACGCGGGATACGGCGCCTATGGGCCGCTGGAGTCCACGCCCCTGTCACGCGTGCGCAACCAGTTCGACGTGAACGTGATCGGCCTCATTGCCACCACTCAGGCGCTGATTCCGCATTTCCGCCGCCAGCGTGAGGGTGTGATCATCAACATCTCTTCCGTGGGTGGAAAGATTACCTTCCCCTTGGGCACGCTTTATCACGGTTCCAAATTCGCCGTGGAAGGACTCTCCGAAGCCTTGCATTACGAGCTCTCTGGTTCCGGAGTGCAGGTGAAGATTGTGGAGCCCGGCATGATCAAGACCGACTTCGCCGGCCGTTCCTTCGAATTCAACAATGATCCCGCCGTGGAGGAATACCAACCCCTGGTGCAGGCCGTGTTTGCCGCGCTGGGACCGATGACAGAAAACGCCTCCCCGCCCGAGATGGTGGCCGATGTCATCTATCAGGCAGCGACCGACGGAACCGCGCAGCTGCGCTATGAGGCGGGTGCCGATGCGGTGCAGTTGCTCACCGCACGGCGCGCCGCGGATGATGCCGCCTTCATTGGCGGGATGCGCGCCAATTTCGGGCTTTGAGTTCGGGCCGGGGCGTTTTGCGTCTGAGGAGCGATTGCCGTGATCCAGATGCACTTTGATAATGGCGTCCGGCCCGCGGCTGGACGCCGGAATCCCACCATGCACTCAAATACCTATGCGCTCGAGACGAGCTGGCGCCCAATCCTGAAGGATCTGGGCGTGTCTGCTGCGCGCGTATTGCGCCGGGCCGGCATGCCGGAAGACCTGCTGGTGCAGGGCTCTGCACGTCTTGGCGCGGCGGATTTCTACCGGTTCTGGAATGCGCTTGCAGAGGAGTTGGACGATCCGCTCTTTCCGCTGCGCCTGTGCCAGGCGGTGAGGAGCGAATCCTTCTCACCGCCGCTCTTTGCTGCCCTGTGCAGTCCGAACTTCCTGGTGGCGGTGGAACGTATCGCGCGCTTCAAGGCGCTGGTGGCGCCCATGCGCCTGGAACTGAAGCCAGAAACACACACGGTCACCTTGGGTATTCACTGGCCCGATCCACTACTGCCGCCGCCGCAATCGCTGGTGGTGACCGAGCTTCTGTTCTTTGTGTCGCTGCTGCGCATGGGAACGCGCGAACCGCTGAAGCCGCTGCGTGTGGAAACCACGCACCCTCCTGCGGAAGCGGAAGAGTTCGAACAATTCCTGGGCGTGAGAATCAGACGCGGCAAGACGCACCGGGTGGTGTTTGATGCGGAAGATGCACAGCGCCCGTTCCTTACCGCCAACGAAGGCATGTGGGCGACCTTCGAGCCGGAGCTGCGCACGCGGCTGATGCAGCTGGATACGTCCGTGACAATGGAGCAACGGGTGCGAGCGGTGCTGCTGGAAGCCTTGCCCAGCGGACTTGCCGCGATGGACGCCGTGGCCAAACGACTCTTTGTGAGTCGCCGCACCCTGCAACGGCAACTGGAAGCCGAAGGCACCACCTACATGCGACTGCTGCAGGAAACCCGTTCAGCGCTCGCCCTGCACTATCTTCGCAAGACCACCCTGCCGGCCGCGGAGATTTCTTTCCTGCTGGGCTTTGAAGAGCCCAACTCGTTTTATCGCGCCTTCCGTGACTGGACCGGCCGCACGCCGGAAGAAGTCCGGCACCGGGGGAGTGCCTGAAGAGCGGGGGACCTGATTGCACACCCGCCCTTCAGCAAACTCAGTGCCGGGCTGCAGCCCCGCGTATCAGAGCATTCGACGGCAGCTGGGGATCTTCAAACTTCCGCGCCGTTTCAACGCCCGCCACCGGTAAGCCCTTGGAGTCCAGCAATCCGATCTGCACCAGCACGGAGGCTTGGTCCCAGTAAATCCGCTCGCAGGCGATTTTGTCGCCTTCGAACTGCACGGCGACCACCATGGGGATCTCGATCTTCCGGCCCGTGGGTGCAACGCCGGGCAGCATCCAGTCCATCACCACATCGTGGGTGCAGGAGAAGATGAACTCGTCGATGAGGCGATCCGAGCCCACAGTGCGGGCCAGTGGCCGCAGGGTGGCGTCATGGTGGCCACTGTCGCCGCCGCATCACGCGTCGCGAATTCGAGCTCGGTGTGCTGCTCCCACAGTCGGATCATTTCCGCTTCTGACAACATACTTACGTCCCCTCTCCTCTGTTTGTTGTTGGCTGCGTCAGGTTCGCCCGAGTGGTCCCACCACCCGGGCGAGTGCGCGCAAGGCAATCAGGCTTCCCGATGGTAAGCCTTGGACGTCACCAGCCATTGCCCGTTGATCTTGTGATAGCTGAGATAGTCGACAAAAAACATGTCGCCAATCCGTACCCGGACCTTGGCCAGGGCCTGCGTGGAAGACGTGAAATCCACCATCAGGATCTGCTGTTCGCGGGTGGCGCCCTGTGATTTCGGCGATTTGCGGCCGGCCAGGACTTCACGGTAATGCGCCGCCGGCCAGCAGATCATTTCGCCTTCGCGCAGGCCATGCAGCTGCGCGGTGGCTGCGAATACCTGGTCGAAGCGACTGACATCGCAGTCGTACATGAGATCAAAATAGCGGTCCAGCGCGCCGCCGAGCTCGTTGACGAGAGTCATGTTCATGGTGGGTTCCTTCTCGCGCCGGACGGCGCCTGCACGAACTCTATCCAGCGCAGAAACCAAGAACAAGCTCACCCGGCCGCTGGCCCCGAATAACCCCGGCGGGCGGGCCGGAAGCGTCGGGTATCAAAGCCATCGGTCACGGCCGCTTGCCGGAACTGCTCCACGGCCGGTGCCACTTCCGCCAGCGACAAGGTCAGCAACATGAGGGGCACGCACTCCTCAGGCAACTCGTCCAGCGTGTACTGGTCGAGAAAACTTAAGGTTTCGTCCAGTCTCGCGAGCATGGCCGCGTAGAAGCCATCAATCTCTTCCAGGGTGCTGGCCTGGCGCTTGGAGCCGCGCTCCGCCTCGGTGGCCAGCGCCCAGTCGGACCATGCCGCGAGATCCGCAAATTGCGCGGGAAAGCGCTGGGCACTCATGCGGCACCTCCTTGCCCGTTGCGGGGCGTTGATGGGGGAGCGCCATGTCCGTGGGTTCTGCGCATGATGGCCTCCTGACTGTGGCGGACCAGCAGTTCCTCATCGTGGAGCATGAAGGTGGCTTTGGCACCGGAGCCGATCACGGACTGGGTCTCCTCGAGGATGCGCCCATCCTCCAGCACCACATCCCGGAAGATCACATGCCCGTATTCCTGGCTGAATCGTTGCCCCGGGGTGCGGGCACGCGGGAAGTACTGGGTGGCGGTCCAGATCGTGCGGTCCACTGCCACCGGCCAGAACTGGTGCGTGAAGTAAGAGCCTTCGGAGACCGCCAGGATCAGCGCTGGAAAAACGATGTTCAAATCGAAAGCCCAGGCAGTGCTGCGCGAGGGGTTCACCCCGGGCGGCAGTTGATCCACGCTGAAATCCTTGCGCACCGCAAAGCTGCCACGCATGAACGCGGCACCCGCTACCGGCGTCGGCTTGAGCGCTGCGTTCCCAAAGAGCGAAGTCCTTGCATGATCACCCAGCAGCTCCATGTGCAGTACATGGGCAAAGGGATTCTCCTTGCTGGTGAACGCATCGGGGATGGATTTCCGATGCAGGAATGGCACGTGATAAACCTCCTGGAAACCATCCTTGATGAGTTTCCAGTTGGCATTCACCTCCGCGGTCCAGCTCGCACTGGTCGCGGAATTCCCGTGAAAAGGATAACCATGCAGGCTGGTGCCGAGCTCACCCAGATACTCCGCCAGCGTCTGCGCCGGGGCGGGATCCAGGTTCACGAACACGAAACCTTCCCACACATCCAGCTTGAGGGGCGTGAGACCGAGTTTCTTGCGGTCCAAGTTGAAGAAGCTGCCCTCGTCCGGCACAAACCGCAGCGCGCCGTCCAGCTCATAGGCCCAGCTGTGCAGGCGACAGGTAATGGCCTGGCAGGAGCCCTGCTTTTCCCAGAGCAACTTGTTGCCGCGATGTGAACACACGTTGTGGAACGCCCGTATTGCGTTGTCCTTGCCGCGCATGATGATGACGGAGGTGTGGAGCATGGCGATGTCCTGCACGAAGTAATCGCCTGCATTCGGAATCTGCTCGACCTTGCCAACGCTGAGCCAGGTCTTGCGGAAGATGTGCTCGCGCTCGAGCTCAAATTGTTCTTGGGAAAGATACTGCTCCACCGGCAGCGGATCCCTGCCGAGATGTGGATAGTCGTCGTACCATTTCCTGCCGGTGCCCTCGCGGGCGTCATTGGCCTTGGCGGTCATGTGTGCTCCCCGATTCCTGATGTGAACAGGGAGCGTAGAAAGCGCGGCTGCCGGCTACATCAGCAAAGCGCGCCGCGGCGCTAGCAGATCGCGCCGCGGTCAGGGCAAGGTGGGCTTATCCGCCGTGCCCGCGGATATAGGTTTCCAGATAACTTACCTGGTCACCCATCTGGCGGATGATGTTCTTCACCATGTCGCCGATGGAGACCACGCCCACCAGCTTGCCGTTATCCACCACCGGCAGGTGGCGGTAGTTGCGGCTGGCCATCAAGCCCATGCAGGCTTCCAGCGTATCCTCCGGCTTGACCGTGGCGGGGTCGCGGGTCATGACTTCCTCAACCCGGGTGTGATGGGCATTGCGGCCGGCGAGCAACACACGGATGGCGCAATCCCCCTGGGTGATGATGCCGGCCAGGGCTTCGCCCTCCAACGCGAGCACCGCGCGCACCCGGTGCTCCTTCATCAATTCGAGCGCCCGTTGCACGGGGTCGCCGGGCGCGACAGTGATCAATCGACCAGGCTTCTGGCCCAAGCAGGTTTTGACGGTTGCCATGGTTTCCTCCGCAAGTGAATGGCGATAATCAGGCTGTGCAGTCGAGGCTGTCAACGCCAAGAACCTCACCGCAGCCCAAACGATTGCTCGATGCCCGGTGCGAGGACCTGTTACCGTCGGCAGCAGCACAAGGCGAGGACGCCCGGACAGAAATGCCGGCGCCCCAACACTTCATGAGGACACCCCCATGACCGACCTCACGAGTTGCACCGCCAATGAACTCATCACTCTCTACCGCGACGGACGCACCACGCCGACCGAAGTCACGCGTGCGGTACTCGACCGTGTTGCCCGGCTCAATCCCGCGCTGAACGCGTTCTGCTGGGAGGATGAGGCGGCGGCACTCGCAAGTGCGGCACGCAGTGATGCGCGTTGGCAAATGCATCGTGAGCGTGGCGAGGCGGTCGGGGATCTCGAAGGCGTGCCGGTCTCCATCAAGGATCTGATCCTCACCCAAGGCTGGCCGACCTTGCGTGGCAGCCGCTGCATCGACCCTGCGCAGGACTGGTCGGTGGATGCGCCCGTCACCGCGCGTCTCCGCGAGGCGGGGGCGGTGCTGCTCGGCAAGACCACCACCCCGGAATTCGGCTGCAAGGGCGAAACCAATTCCCTGCTCACGGGCATCACCCGCAACCCCTGGGATTTCTCGAAAACATCCGGTGGCTCCTCCGGCGGCGCGGCCGCAGCCGTGAGTGCAGGTCTGGGCCCGCTGGGCATCGGTACGGACGGCGCGGGAAGTGTGCGTATCCCGGCGGCTTTCTGCGGCAATGTCGGCCTGAAGCCGAGCTTCGGGCGGGTGCCGGCCTTCCCCCTGTCACCCTTCGGTTCGGTCGCGCATCTCGGCCCGCATGCCATGAGCGTGGAAGATGTCGCCCGTGCGCTCACGGTGATGAGCCGACCTGATGCGCGGGACTGGACTTCACTGCAGCCGCTGCCCGAGGGCTTTCGCTTCGAGGAGCAGTTGGGCGGGGGCGTGAAGGGCTTGCGCGTGGCGTACTCCTCGCGCCTCGGTTACGTGCGTGATCTGCATCCGGAGCTCGAGCGCGCCACTGCGCAGGCGGCGCAAGCGCTCTCCGACTTGGGCGCCAAGGTGGAGGCCTGCGATCCGGGCATCGAGGATCCGCTGGAGATCACCACCTCACTCTGGTTTGCGGGTTCCTATCAGGTCTGGCGCACCTTGAGTGCCGAACAGCAGGCGCTGTGTGATCCGGATTTCCGCGCCCAGGCCGAGCTGGGGGCGATGATCGATGCGAATGCCTTGCATCAGTGGAACCAGAAGCGCGGGCTGCTGGGCTCCCACCTGCGTCACTTCATGCAGTCCTTTGACCTCATCCTCACGCCGAGCACCGCAGTGCCCGCCTTTGAGGCATTGCCCGCAGGTCACAGTCCTATGGATCCCGCGCACATGCTCGGCTGGACGCCTTACACCTACCCGTTCAATCTCTCCCAGCAGCCGGCCATCAGCCTGCCCTGGGGCTTGAGCGCAGAGGGTCTGCCATTGGCGGTGCAGCTGGTGGCGCCGATGTTCAGCGATGCCTTGCTGCTACGCGCGGCGGCGGCGCTGCAGGCCTGCAATCCGCCCCTGCGGCCAAGTCTGTAGGCGAGGACTGGCACCCAAGGGTCGCGCGGACATCGTTCATACGCTGACCTCAGAAACGACAAAGGGGCCAGAGGCCCCTTTGTTCTCGCCCAAGTCTGACGCGGTGGATTACTTGCTGCTCTCCACCATGTAGTCCACGGCGGCCTTGACCGCATCGTCAGAAAGATCCGGACGGCCACCCTTGGGCGGCATCATGCCGGCGTTGCCCATGTAGCCCTCGATGGAGTGCTTGTGGAGGGTGTCCATGCCCTGTGCGACACGCGGCGCCCAAGCTGCGGCATCGCCAAATTTCGGCGCGCCGGCGGCTCCCGGGGTATGGCAGGCAAAGC
>VGUA01000002.1 GCA_016874535.1 Gammaproteobacteria bacterium | reverse complement strand
CGGCGATTTCCATCGCCAAGCCCTGGAGCCTCTCATCCCGCGTACCGCTTGGGGCTACTACTTCTTCGATGGCATGGAGATGGAAATCGCCGCTACCGCCCATTACCCCAAGCCACCAGGCTGGGGTGCCGACATGAAGGGCGACTACCATCTGGACGATCAGGGAGTGCTGCGCGGTTTCACCGGGGGCGGCTCGCCCTTCCCCGAGATCTCGCCGGATGATCCGCAGGCGGCCCAGAAGGCCATCTGGAACATGCTGTGGCGTCCCGGCGAGCACGACTTCGACATGCCCATGGTGACGTGGCTGCGGGGGGAGAACGGCAAGCTCGACCGCAAGCTCGAGTACATCTCCACCAACGCCAACTACGCGCTGGGCGAGCGCTGCCTCGTTCCCGGCTATGAAGAAGTGAAGTCCAAGCGCGTGATGGAGTTCCGCTCTCCGCGCGACATGGCCGGCGCCAAGGACATGCAGATCACCTACGTTGATCACACCCGCGAGGACTCGGGCTGGCTCTATATGCCCGCCCAGCGCAAGCCCCGACGCACACTGGCTTCCGAGCGCACCAGTGAGCTCATGGGCATGGACATGATCCGCGAAGACATGAACGGCTTCGGTGGCAAGGTGTTCGAGAACAACTGGACCTATCTCGGCCGTCGCAAGGTACTGGCGACCATCAATGTGAAGGACAACCCCGAAGTGGGAGGACCCCACCTCTGGGTCCCCAACAAGGCTCGCTGGGAAGTGCGCGAGGCACATGTGGTGATGACCGAACCCAAGTCACCGGACCATCCCTACAGCCATCGCATCATCTTCATCGACGTTGAGGCCGACTTCACCTTATGGATGTTCGCCTTCGACCGTGAAGACGACCAGATGCTGCGCATGAGCCAGCACTGGCTGAAATATTCCGAGGGCTATGACGATGAGCCCCCGCAGCAGGCGCCTTACATCAAGCAGGATTACGCGAAGTCGGTTGGGCATCACGTTTTCCTGCATGTGGGTGAGACGGATATCAATGCCAAGAAGCCGCACGCCACCATCACGCACTGTTTCACCAACAAGCGCGTGTTTTCGCAGGCCAGGGCCCAACAGTTCTATTCACTGCGCAACATGATCAGTGGCCGGCGTTGAGTCCGGACTGAAAAAAACAAAACAAGTAAGCCACCCACGATGCCGTGCGGTGGCCGGACCATCGAGGGGGGAAGAATCATGTTCAAGCGTCACGCTGCAGGCGCCGCGTGTGCCCTGCTATTGGGGCAAGCGCTGCTCGCACCCGGGGCTGGTGCCATCGTCACCATCAATGACGAGATCGAGCTGGAAGGTTTCGTCAATTTCCAGAACATCTTGCGTGAACCCGAGTTCAAGACGACAGAACTCGTGATGCAGCGGAATACCGCGCAGATAGAGGGCAAATACTATTTTTTGAAGGACAGCACGGCCTTTGGGCGTTTCAACACCGGACGCCTGGAGGAAGCAACCCTCACCGTGGTGGGACGCGGGGTCTATGACTCCATCTACGACATACGCGGCTCCTATCACGACAGCTTCGAGAATGGCGACGACCATCCCGGCGAGGCTGAATTCAAGCTTCGCGAAGCCTTCGTCGATCTGCTGTTGCCACCCATTTCGCTGCGCATCGGCCGCCAGCAGGTGGTCTGGGGCGAGACGGACAATTTCCGCGCGCTCGATGTCATCAATCCGCTCGATCTCACCTGGCACTGGAGCTGGGAGTCTTGGGAAGACATACGCGTACCGCTGTGGATGGTGCGCGGGGTTTACGACATCGGAAAGTTCGGGCCTTTCGATGAATCCTTTGTGGAGGCTGTCTGGATTCCGTGGGACGTGCAGCGCAACCAGGTCTCCACCGACCCGCGGCGGCCGTGGGCACTGAATGGCACGGGGCTGCGCGAGGTGGCCAACTCGGCCATTGTGGGCGGGCAACTGCTTGATCTGGATCTGCGGGTGAACGACGGCAGCCCGGGTCGGCGGTTTGAGAACGCGCAAGGGGGCGTGCGCTTCAAGGCCATCTGGCAAGACATCGAGTTCAGCCTCAATTACTTCAATGGCTTCAATACCGATACCCGTGCGCGCTTCCTGACCGACCGTTCGGGAGTCTTCGGCAACACTTTCCGGGCGGAAGTGGAGACGGTCAACCCGCGATACCATCTGGTTGGTCTCACGGCGAACTATTCTGAGGAGCGCTACACCCAGGCGGTGTTCCGCATGGAGAGCGTGTTCACGACCGGAGTGCCGGTGACCATCGCGCCGGGTGCACCGATGGATGTGGATCCGGAACAGGATCAGTTCGAGGAAGCGCGCCGCTCGGTGGTGATGCTGGCCGTCGACCGACCCACCTGGATCAAGAGCCTCAACAGCCAGCGGACCTTCTTCCTGTCATCGCAGGTGTTCTGGCGTCGGTATCTGGATTACAGCAAGTTCTATCGCGGAATTCCGGGGGTGTTCGAGGCAAATCTGGGAGGCCAGGCTTTCCCTGGCCGCTTCGTCAGTGTGAACAACGATCGCCTCGACCGGGATGAATTCGTCATCACCTTCGCGGCATCCACCAGCTATGGCGATGCCGGCCTGCTGCAGCCGAGGTTCGTGTTTGCGCTGGACCCGCGCTCCACCGGGGCCTACAACCAGTTGGCTGTGGACTATCTTTTGTCGAACCACGTCATGCTGCGCTTCCAGCAGAATTTGTTCTGGCGCGTCTGCGGCAGCTCGATCGGGCCTTGGCAGCTGGGTGATCTCTGGGGACCTTCCGGCAACAACAGTCGCCACGAGAGCGTGTTCAGCCTGATTTACCAGTTTTGAGCGGGTGGGGAGGGCAGCCCTGCCGGGTGCATTGAATTCCCGGACGGATTCCCCGACAATCGCGCGCCTCGAATGCACGGGCTGGCGGGAGGAGCGTTCCCCGCAATGAGGGAACCGCGGTGTGCGCGCAGCACGCCGAGCAAGCCGCCACCCGGGCCGACCTTCGACCCCACACCCACGGGGCCATGTCGGCGATCCGCTTCTGTTGCGAATGGCTACGTAGCTCAGCCGGTTAGAGCGCGGCACTCATAATGCTGAGGTCGGTGGTTCGAGTCCACCCGTAGCCACCATTTTCTGAATTTGCGCCCACAAGTTCCATCCACCTGGACGGTAGCCTCGATTGCTAAACCGCTGAGTATTCCTTACCTTTCTTTGGAACAGTCAGGAGGAACGTCATGTCTAGCCTGCGTGAGGTTGCCGCAATCGGTCTGCAAGGCCAGGTCACATTACCCAAATCCATCCGTGAGGCTCTTGGAGTGGACTGTGGGAGCAAGATTGTTTTCGACCTGTCTGACTCGCACGTGGTCGTGACCCGGGCCGATGACACCTCCCATCAGGATCCGGCCATTGGTGCCTTCCTGAAACTTCTGGAAAACGACATTCGCAATGGACGTCACCTCGCGACCTTGCCGCAGGCGCTAGAGCAAGCCCTGCTGGCAGCGCAGTCCGAGTCCGCTGATCTCTCAGAAGACATTGAAGGTCACGTTGAATTGTGACCCAGCGTAACGGCTGGACCCTCCTCTTTCATGCGTGCCTGATCGGACAATTGCAACGGCTGCGCGATGCAGCTGAACGGGCTCGGTCAGAAGACCCGCAGGGCTTTGAATCGAATGCGAATGTCAGACTCTTCGCTGCCCTGTCAAAACTGATATTCGAGGTGGTTCCCGGTGAACCAGGGCGGGATGATTTCCGGCTCGGTAATACCATGGGCGCTGAATATCGGCATTGGAGGCGCGCAAAGATAGGTCGGCGGTTTCCCTTGTTTTTTCGATTCGACTCAAAAACACGGATCATCGTTTTCGCCTGAGTCAACGACGAGAACACCCTGCGCGCCGCCGGTAGCAAGAGCGATCCTTACCTGGTCTTCCAACGCATGCTCGAGCGCGGCAATCCTCCTGATGTGTGGGCGGAACTCATGGCTGCGAGCCATGAGGATTGGCGCTAGGCCTCCTTTTTATACGGCGCTGTCGGCTTCTCCTACCAAACTCAAATTACAGGCTCGGCCAATCCGTACCCGCTCATGCGCTCGGCCAGAAATTCCACGAAGCGTTGCACCTCGGCGGTGAGATAACGGCGATGCGGGTAGACGGCGCTGATCGGCAGTCGCGCGGATTGGCAGTTCCCGAGTACCCGCTGCAGGCGACCCTCAGCCTGATCGGCCACAGCCACACGAAAATCGGTGACGAAAATCGGTGACAGTTACCCTATTTCGCCTAAAACCGTCAGGATGGCAAGCAGGGGTCGCGCCAACCGCCTCTTGGTGGGGATCAAATCATTCGGGTTGCTGTCAACGTGATCCCCGTAGGCCGCACTGGCGTGGGGCGCGAATTGAACAGGTGACTGTCACCAGTTGTTTGCAGGGTGGGAAATAAGGTTACTGTCACCAATTTCGGGAAATAGGGTTACTGTCACGAATTTCACCGTCACTAACTTCAACGCACCCCGAATACCACGATGGTCTTGCCGCTCAAGCTGAGCAGGTGCTGCTCCTCGAGGCTCTTCAGCACGCGACCGACCATTTCCCGCGAGCAGCCCACGATGCGCCCCAGTTCCTGGCGGGTCACGCGGATCTGCATGCCATCCGGGTGGGTCATGGCATCCGGCTCCTTGCAGAGATCAAGCAGGGCGCGGGCGATGCGTCCGGCAACATCCGTGAAGGCGAGATCGCCGACCTTGCGGTTCATGCGACGCAATCGGTTCGCCAATTGAGCTGCAACGGCGAGCGTCAGCTCCGGCATCACCGAGGGCAGCGACTTGAGCCGCTCGTAGCTTATCTGTGCGATGTCGCATTGCGTGCGGGTACGGACCTGTGCCGTGCGATAGGAGTCTTCCTGGAAGAGACCAATTTCGCCGAAGAAGTCCCCGGCGTTGAGATAGGCCAGAATCAGTTCGCGTCCCTGATCATCTTCCAGCAGCACGGTCACCGAACCCTTCACGATGTAGAAGAGGTCGTGCGAAGGGTCGCCTAGCCTTACCAGCGTGGTCTTGGCTGCGTAGTGTTTGCGATGGCAGTGCTCCAGAAACCGCTGGAGCGAGGTTTCTGCCTGAGCCTCCCGGGCCGAGGCCAGCACCTTTGCCGCGGTACTGATGGCCGGCTGACTGGGCGGAGGCGCAACGCGCTCCCGAACTTCTGTCTCGATGCTGCTGTATTGCATGGTCGCGGACCTCTTCGTTCTATCGCATTACGGAGGAAGTGGCGCCGATGGCATGCCACGCTTTTCCGTTGGGCTTGGCGTAAAGTACTGGCCCTGTTGTTCTTGCGAAGTCAGGGCTCTGTGGATGAAAGCGACCATCAAGTGGATCGACGGTGTTTCTTTCGTTGGAGAAAGCGAATCGGGTCATGCCGTGGTGATGGATGGTCCTCCCACTGCAGGTGGGCGGAACATCGGCATTCGTCCCATGGAGCTCTTGCTCATTGGCATGGGCGGCTGCAGCGCATTCGATGTGGTGACCATCCTCATGCGAGGGCGGCAGGAGCTCGTCGATTGCCGGGCTGAACTGGAAGCCGAACGGGCCAGCGAAGACCCCAAGGTCTTCACCCGTATCCATCTGCACTTCGTGATCACGGGCCGCAACCTGAAGCCTGCCGTGGTGGAACGGGCGATTCGCCTGTCCGCCGAGAAGTACTGCTCGGCGTCCATCATGCTCGGCAAGACTGCGCAATTGACCCACGATTTCGAGATCATCGACGCCGAGCCAGGCGCGAACGCCTGAGCCGGTCACTCTTCCGCAGGAAGGGTGTGGCGCGGTTCTCCTGGTGGAGACTTTGCGGGGCCGGAATGTGACGTGGTTCCTCATGATGGGACTATCAGCGACCTGATCCCCCGGGAACTTTAATTTTTCAGCAGCTGCAGCAGCCCCTCCTCGGCCTTGCCGCTTGAATCCAGCGCACAGAGGGCGGCCGGCGTGTCATCAAAGACCAGTCGGCCTTCGTGCAGTACCAGCACCCGTTCACACAGCAGAGGAATGTCCTCGAGCTCATGCGAGCTCATGAAGAGGGTACGGCCCTCCACCCTGGCTTCGAGCAGTCGATCGCGGCACTGGCGCCTGGCTCGCGGATCCAGCCCACTCATGGGTTCATCCAGCAGCAGCAAGTGACTGCCGGACAGCAGGCAGGCCGCAAGCCCCAGCTTCTGCAACATGCCCTTGGAACCGTGACGCACTGGCGCATCCAGCACGGACGGCACCAGATCCAGATGTGCGCACTCGGCCACTGCCTGCGAATGTGAATAGGCGAGCCCGTGTTGTGCCAGCAGCAGGGCCAGCCACTCGCGACCGCGCAGGTAATGCGGCGCGGTGACGCGCTCGGGCAGCCAGGCCACGCCGGCCCGCGCCGAGGGGTTGGTCACCGGCATGCCGGACAGGCTCACACTGCCCGAGCTCGGACGCTGCAGATCCACGGCCAGGCGCAGCACGGTGGACTTGCCCGCCCCGTTCAGACCGAGCAGCGCGGTCGACTGCCCGGAATCCAACTGAAAGCTCAGCTCGCTGAAAACTTCCTGCGCGCCAAAGCTGACGCTGACACCCTCAAAACTGAGCAAGGACGGCGGCATCCGCATGAATCCTCGCCTACCGCCTGCGGTCAGTAGAGATAGACCGCGTTGCACATCTCCTCATTGCCCGCAATGTTCCAGATGGGCGGCGTTTCCCCGGTATCCACACAGCTCGCGACCGATTGGCCGATTTCGCCAAAGGTCGCGCCGCTGGTGAGTGCATGACGCATCACCCCGAACTGCGGCAACCCGTCATCAACCTTGAGATCGAGTTCGCGCATCACGTTCACGGGAATGCCGCGGCCGAGGGTGAGGTTGAGCCTGTCGGGCGGTGTGCTGTCGGTATCGAGATAATCATTCGAGCGGTAGAGCACCATGAAGCCATTGAAGGCGTTGCGCGGGGCTATATTGCTGTTGGCCGCAGTGGGTGCGCTGTCACCCCCTATGTACGGCCCTTGGATGAAGCCCGCCTTGGAAAGCTGCTCCCACAGGGCGAGTGCCTCGGTCCAGTCGGTATTGGCACGGTCGAGGCGGCCGTTGCCGTTGCCTCCCGTTGTGACACCGGGGATGGCTTGGGCCGCATTCGCCGCGGGCCAGTCACCCGGAACCTGTCGGTAACGGTCCACGAAACCGTAGTAGGCGGCCTGAATCCCGGAATTCTGATCCGCGAGGTTGCGTACCCGCGCGCTGGTGATGAGTTCCTGGCCTTTCAGGATGCCGCCGAGCAGCAGGCCGATGATGACCAGGACGATGGCGATCTCGACCAGGGTGAAGCCTTGTTGAAGACGCTTGTGCATGAGAGTCACTCGCTTGAATGGTGGATGGGAGATTCGGCTCTGCATGAACCGGACCATGTCCCTGCGCCTTGTTTCATGGGCAGATTCTATGTCAGCACACGGGTCGACTGTCCGGATCTCGTCATTCATGTCCGATTCCCGACAGCGCCGACACAATTGCTTTCAATCTGGCAGGCCTGGATTCAGGGTTCATGTCGTTCCTGCTCCTTCGCCTCCAGCCCAGCCAGTCGCTCAGCGAGGAAACGTGCCTCATGCGGGTCCGTGATCTGACCGCTGTCCAGCAGCCCGCCCAGCAGGATTCTTGCGGCCGTAAGCTCGCCTATGTCCTCCAGCACGAAAATTTCCATCTGGCGGGCCCAGTTCGGGATGTTGGCGCTCTTTTCCCGCGCCAGTTGGCGCGCATAGACGAGGGCGAGTGCGGGATCCTTCAGCCGATGCCGCGCGACAAACACTGCATGGGCGAGCCACGGCCAGCGGCGCGCCGGATCTTCGGCAAAGGCCGTGCTCACGAAATCGAGCATCCTGCGCGCGCGTGCGGAATCCGGAACCTCCGCGTAGAAGCGGCTGGCCGCCAGCAGCGGGTACTGGGCCTCGGGCGCGAGCTCCAGACACCGCCGCAACCAGGCTTCCACGCGCGCGTAATCCAGATCCCGCAGGCCGAGGCGTGCGCCGGCTTGGGTGTCGAAAGCTTGCAGCCACAGCATCAGGATTCGTGACAGCGCTACCTCATCGCCGAGCGCAGCCAGTGACAGCCAGGACTGTGGCGGCGGATCCGGAATTTCACGCACGCGAACGGGCGTGGCGTCCAGCGACGCGCGCCATACGCCATGCGCGACAAGCAGCCCGCAGAGCGCGAATGCCGGTAATCGCGCGCGCCAGTGAGCGGTTGGGCTGTGCGGTGAGTCGGAGTGCGCCATGCTTCAGCGACGTCTGGTGTTGAAGTCGATGATCCCGAGTAGCGCGAGCACGCTTGCACCCATCAGGGTCTGAAGCAGGATGAACCTGAGCTCCCCCGCGTCGAGGCCGATACCGACCAGCCAGGCGCTCTGCGTATAGCGACCCAGATCCGGCAGAAGCAGGGCGAGGCCGCGCAGCGCGGCGCCAAGCGCCGAATGCAGCAGGGTTCCCGTGTCCAGCAGGGCGTCCCTGCTCAAGAGCACCAGACTCTGCATCGCGCGGCACAGCAGATAGAAAGCCATCGTGGCAGCAAAGGCGGGCGTCACCTGGCCCAGTCCCAGCGCGAAAGTCAGGGCCGCTGCCGCCATCACGACGAGTTCGCAGGCGAGTGAGCCGGACCAAGCGATCACAGAACCCGGTGCAGCGCCAGCGAGTAGCGGCAGGGCGGCCACTGCCGCACTGAGCGCGGCAACCAGCGCGCAGGACAGAAACTTGCCCAACCACCACTGCCAGCGTGCGACCGGTCTCGACAGCACGAAGTCGAGCACACCGTCGTTGGCATCGCGCACAGTGTTGACGACAAGCAGAAGCGCAAAAGCGGTCACCACGAGGAAGCGCGTCGCCGCCCCCTGCAGCGTGAGGCGTATCTCCACGCTCTCCGTCACGGCGAGAGTCTCGGCAAAGACACCAATCGCCCCCGCAACCGCCACACACAACACCAGCAACCACGGCCAGCGGGTGCGCCACCACTCCACCAGTCCCAGTCGTGCCACACCAAGCAGCGGAGAAGTCGCGTGAGGGCTCATGGACTCAGGGCAGTTTGCCGGCCTGCACCATGCGGGCAGACAACACACTCGACGAGACCCAGATCATCAGATCGTCGAATTCGCACAGGGGACTTGATTCGGTCGCATTGTCTGCACATCCGGCGCCGCCGCGTGAATAGCCGCGCAGCATGAACACGGCATCCGCGTCTGCGTTCTCGGCTTCGTCGGCGCCTGTCGGCGCAGCACGCACGAAGCCTTCAGCGGAGATGGCACCGCTGCCGTTACGCCCGTGCGAAACCACCACGGCAGGAATTGCCGTGGCGTAAGTTGTCAGTTCGGCTTTGCTCTCAATGCCGGAGGTGGCGGGCGCGTCGCCGCGACTCCTGACATTGAGTCGACCACGGGTGCACAAGTCGAAGTGCGCCCCGGCCTCATCCCCCCCGTTGCAGAGCGCATCCGTATCCGGGCGTGTGAACTCCGGCTGGCTCACGGCATAGGTATAACGATTGCCCCAGGCATCGGTGCCGGGCACGCCGAGTTCGCTCCACGGCAGGATGCCAACGCTCTGGGCGCAGGCGCCGCTGGTGACCGGCTCCAGCGGGTTCCAAGGCAGATTGGACAGCCCGTCACCCTCCGTGTCGGGGCAGGGCAGGCGACCGTGCGTGAGCGCATAGCCGAGCAGTGCAGTCTGGATGTCATCGAGCAATGCCGGGGTCTGGCGCCGGTCACGCGCCTCGAACTGGGTTTCGAGTGGCGCAAAAAGGCCTGCAATCATCAAACCGATGATGAGCAGCACCACCGTGATCTCGAGCAGGGTGAAGCCGCGCATGCGTCGCAGGTTCATGTCAGGGTGCCCCGGGCGCGAAGATCAGCAGCCGATCATTGAAGTTCGCACTGCGTGCCTGTCGTTCCAGCAGGCGGCCGGGCAGGGCATTCGCACCCTCAAAGAGATCCGACAAGACGGCAGCCGGACGCTGCTGCGCCAGCGCGCCCGCACGCAGCGCTGGTCCGCCGAGCACCACGGCCGCGTCGGCGACCTGCAAGGCAGGACTTCCGTCAGCGCTGCGGGTGGCGATCTCAAGGCAAGGCTGTGAAGACTCGGCACAGGGGCTGCCCTCTGCTCCCGGGGACCAAGTGGATGCATAGGCAACGAGCAACTGTTCATGCCAACGGTTCGACACCAACCAGAACGGCACCTCTCCGGGTGAGCGACGGGTGGCCGCCACGGTGTCCGGCACGGGATCCAGTGCCGGATCACGCGGATCGATGATGTCTTCATCGTCCACTTCCAGATCGAAGGGCACGCCTTCCAAGCTGAAAGCGCTGATCTGCGCGCCGGGCCCGAGCACCATCCGGCTCGAACCCAGTGCACGCGCCGGTTCCATGCCATCAAGCAGTTCATCGCGCAGCCGGATTTCCAGGCTCTCCTCGTTGCCGACGGCCTCGTCCGCGCGGCGGAAATGCTGCAGGCGGGGAGCGGTGGCAGAAGGCGCCGTCATCTCGTGCGGCCGGCGGGTGAGAACGACCGTCCAGGTGCGACGCAGCGTCTCGCCGGCGGCACTCGGCACCAGGCGTGCGGCTTCACAGGCAAGAATGCCGGTGCGCTGCGCCTTGCACCGGCCCTGCAACCACTCTCCCGCAGCAAGACCCTGCACGGGGCCGGAAAGATCGGTCTCAGAGGAGAGCGCCATGCCGCTGGTGCAGGCCGTGGAGCTGCTGCTCTGCAGGCAGGCCGCCAGCGGTGGAAATTCACCCTCCTGCACCACCGCGCCTGCTGCAGGCAGGTTCCAGCCGAGCGCAAAGTCCGCCTCGAACGCAAATGCCGAGGTGCCCACTGCATGAGGATCCGCACTGCTCGCCTCGCGTCTGCGCAGCGGCAGCTGGCCACGCGTGATGCCGGGCTCACTCATCCAGGACTGGCTTGCCGGGGCTTGCCAAGGGCTCAGCCAAGGCATGGCGCCGTGTGCTCCCGCGTAACGATGAAGCGCGTTTCGCACCTCTCGCAGTACCCGCTGCTCCACCCCGCGCATGAGTTCGGTGCGGGTGATGGCCAGGGCCACGTCGTTGTGTGCGGCATCCTGCTGGCCACTGAAGCCGCCATCCCCGCGACTCGCATTCTCACCTTCCAGGAAAGCCGCAGCATCGAACACCGGCCCGGCAGCAACTGGCGCCAGTCATCACCCCGTGCACGCAGGGGTGGCACGTTCACCTTCAGTACGCCGAGGCGATGGTAGAGATCCTCCCGGAACAGGCCGGCGCTCACCGCCGCGCGCAGATCCCGGTTGGTGGCGGCAAGTATCCGCACGCCGGTGCGCAGCGGTCGCGTATCGCCCAGGCGGTAATACTCTCCGTCCTCCAGCACACGTAGCAGTTTGGCCTGCAGCGCGGGTGGCATTTCGCCGACCTCGTCCAGCAAGAGGGTCCCTGTGTCGAGCTGCTCGAGCAGGCCGGGCCTGTCTCGTTCGGCCCCGGTATAGGCCCCGCGCACGCACCCGAACAGCTGACTCTCCAGCAGCTCCGGAGTGAGGGCGGCGCAATTCACCGCATGAAAGGCGCCCATGCGCCGTGCGCTGCGCCGGTGAAGCTGGATTGCGACGCGCTCCTTGCCGACGCCGGATTCGCCCTGCACCAGGATGGGAAAGTCCGACGAGGCGAGGCGTGCAAGCGTCGCCCGCAAGGCCTGCATGGCGGGGCTGTCGCCGATGAGGACGTGGGCGTCCGGGGAGGCCATGTCCTCAGTTGCCCGCCGCATGTTCCGCGGGGCCTCCCAGCCCCAGCTGGCGGCATACCGCTTCCGTCGCCTCCGCCTGGTTCATGGTGTAGAAGTGCAGGCCGGGTGCGCCCTGCTCGAGCAACCGCAAGCACAGGGCAAGCGTCACCTCCTGCCCGAAGGCGCGCAAGGAAGCCCGGTCGTCACCGAAATCCCGCAGTCGCCGACTGATCCAGCGCGGGATTTCCGCCCCGCACATCTCGGAAAACCGCGCCAGCTGGGTGAAATTGGTGATGGGCATGATGCCCGGCACGATGGGGATCCCGATGCCCCGCGCGTGGCAATCGTCCACGAAGCGGAAATAGGCGTCCGGGTTGTAGAAATACTGGGTGATGGCACTGTCGGCGCCGGCTTCCACTTTGCGCTGGAAATTGTCCAGATCCGCCGCGGCCGAGACGGCCTGCGGATGAAATTCCGGGTAGGCCGCAACCTCCACATGGAAGGCCCGGCCGGTTTCCTGGCGCACGAAGGCCACCAGTTCGTTGGCATAGCGCAGCTCGCCGAAGCCTGTCATGCCCGAGGGCATGTCCCCGCGCAGCAGAACCAGCCGGCGGATGCCTGCTTCCTGATAGCTGCGGAGCAAGGCGCGCAGTTCCTCCCGTGGCGTTCCGATGCAGGAGAGATGGGGCACGGACTCCACGCCGTGATCGGCGCGCAGCTTGAGAACCGTCTCCAAGGTGAGGTCACGCGTGCTGCCGCCGGCGCCGAAGGTGACCGAAAAGAATTCCGGGCCCAGGGTCGTCAGCCGGGCAGCGGTCGCCGCGAGCCGCTCACGGGCCTCGGGCGTGCGGGGGGGAAAGAATTCGCAACTGAACGTTTGCGTCGTCATCGAAGAGCATCACCAGCGTTTGCGGCATGCCAGAACCGCCCGTGCACCCTGCGGCGGACGGACGAAGAGGGCCCGTGACCCGATGTGGGGACTGGGGCCGAGTGCGCGCGGTTTTTCCGGGGCTGTTTTTCTAGTGATGCGCATTTCGGAAAATACATCGTATATATAGGGGTTTGCAAACATTTTCTGAGCTTGGGCCTGAGAATCTGAGACTCACGGAGCGGGGTTTGAGTGCCCGCAGGCGACATTCTCGGACAAGGGTGGCCGGGCCCGGAATCGGTGTCCATGACGGTGGGCCGGCGAGTCTTGGGCACGGGAGGGTTTCCCGAGCCGATCCGAGCCTGCAGCCCGGGGAAATCTCGGTTTTGCGCGTCGCGCGATGCGGCTAGAATGCAGCCCCCGATGACGCCCCGCTGCGGCCTCCGCCGCGGCCTGCTTTGCCGGGGCCAGGCCCGCCCCATAACAAGAAGTGAATCCAGCATGACCTCCACGGCCGCTCCGACCCGTCGCGATCTCGCCAACGCCATCCGTGCCCTCAGCATGGATGCCGTTCAGGCCGCCAATTCCGGCCACCCCGGCGCCCCGATGGGCATGGCCGACATGATGGAGGTGTTGTGGCGGGACGTACTGAGCCACAACCCGGCCAACCCCGCTTGGCCCAATCGCGACCGCTTCGTGCTCTCGAACGGCCATGGCTCCATGCTGCTCTACAGCTTGCTGCACCTCACGGGCTACGACCTGCCCCTCTCGGAGCTGCAGCGCTTCCGCCAGCTGCATTCCCGTACCGCCGGGCATCCCGAATTTGCCCACACCCCGGGTGTGGAAACGACCACCGGCCCCCTCGGCCAGGGGCTCGCCAACGCCATCGGCATGGCCATAGCCGAGCGGGCGCTGGCCGCCCAGTTCAATCGCGACGGGTTCCCCATCGTCGACCACCACACCTATGTCGCCGTGGGCGATGGCTGCCTGATGGAGGGTATTTCCCACGAGGCCTGCTCGCTGGCCGGCACCCTGGGCCTTGGCAAGCTCATTGCGCTCTACGATGACAACCGCATTTCCATCGACGGCGACGTGGCCGGCTGGTTCACGGACGACACCACCGCCCGCTTCCGCGCCTACGGCTGGCAGGTCATCGAGAACGTCGACGGTCATGATGCGGAAGCGGTTGCCGCGGCCCTTGCGCAGGCCCGCGCGGAGACGGACAAGCCCAGCCTCATCCGTTGCCGCACGGTGATTGGCTTCGGCAGCCCCAACAAGCAAGGCAAGAACACGGTGCACGGCGCGCCGCTGGGCGCGCCGGAGGTGGAACTGGCGCGCCAGCTGCTGAACTGGCCACATCCGGCATTCGAGATTCCCGAAGCCATCCGCACGGCCTGGGATCGGCGCGACGAGGGCGCCCGCCGCGAGGCCCAATGGAACGAACTCTTCACCCGCTATCTGGGTGCCCATCCCGCGCTGGCCGCGGAATTCAGCCGCCGGATGCAGGGCGACCTGCCCGAAGCCTGGAAAACCACGCGCGCGGCGCTGGTGGAGGAGATGCAGGCGGCGGGCGGGGCCAATGCCACGCGCAAGTCCTCCCAGCTCGCGCTGGAGAAACTGGGGCCCGTGCTGCCTGAATTCATCGGCGGCTCGGCGGATCTCACCGAATCAAACCTGACCCACTGGAAGGGCTGCGTGACCCAGGGGCACGACGCTCCGCACGGCAACTATGTGAACTACGGCGTGCGCGAGTTCGGCATGAGCGCCGTGATGAACGGCCTCTCACTGCATGGGGGATTCATCCCTTACGGCGGCACCTTCCTCGTATTCTCGGATTACGCCCGCAGTGCCATCCGCATGGCGGCCCTGATGGGTGTGCGCGTGATTCATGTGCTCACCCACGACTCCATCGGCCTTGGTGAGGATGGCCCCACCCATCAGCCCGTTGAGCATGCGGTGGCCCTGCGCGCCATTCCCAACTGCACGGTGTGGCGGCCGGGTGACGCGGCTGAGACCGCCGCGGCCTGGGTGGCCGCGGTGGAAAACACCGGCGGACCCACCTGCCTGTTGCTGTCGCGTCAGGGCCTGCCCGCCCAAGCCCGTACCGCGGGCCAGTGTGCGGACATCGCCCGCGGGGGCTATGTGCTGCTGGAACCCGAAGGCAGGGTGGAGGCAGTCCTCATCGCCACCGGCTCCGAGCTCGACCTGGCACTCAAGGTGGCCACCGAGCTGAACGCCCAGGGCGCGGGGCTGCGGGTGGTGTCCATGCCGAGCACGGAAGTTTTTCTGGCCCAGGACGCTACCTATCAGGCGGAAGTCCTGCCGCCGGCCTGTCGCAAGCGCATCGCGCTGGAAGCAGGCACCACGGACTACTGGTATCGCTTCGTGGGTCTGGACGGCATCGCCATCGGCGTGGATACCTTCGGGGCCTCCGCGCCGGCGGCCGATCTGTTCCGGCATTTCGGACTGACGGTCGACCAGGTCAAGACCCGTATCGCGTCCTACCTCGGCTGAGGCGCGATTGACGCGCGGGGCAAGGGGCCCCGCAGCGCACCCAGAAACGCCGCAAGGCACATCAGGAACAGGAGACAGCATCCATGACGATTCGCGTTGGCATCAATGGCTATGGCCGCATCGGCCGCAATGTCCTGCGTGCCCTCTATGAAAAGACCGGCACGCAGGATATCGAGATCGTCGCCCTGAATGATCTTGGTGACGCCGCCACCAATGCGCATCTGACCCAGTACGACACTGCGCACGGCCGTTTCCCCGGCTCGGTCACGGTGGAAGGTGACTCGATGGTCGTGAACGGTCATCGCATCAAGGTGCTCGCCGAACGTGATCCCGCCAAGCTGCCGTGGGGTGAGCTCAAGGTCGACCTCGTCATGGAATGCACGGGCCTCTTCACCACGCGCGAGAAGGCCGGCCTGCACCTCAAGGGAGGTGCGAAGAAAGTGCTGATCTCGGCGCCCGCCAGCGATGAGGTGGATGCCACCATCGTCTACGGTGTGAACCACAAGTCGCTCAAGGCGAGCGACACCATCGTTTCCAACGCTTCCTGCACCACCAATTGCCTGGCCCCGCTGGTCAAGCCACTGCACGAGAAGATTGGTGTCGAGTCCGGCCTCATGACCACGGTGCATGCCTACACCAATGATCAGGTGCTGACGGACGTCTATCACAAGGATCTGCGCCGCGCGCGCTCGGCCACCATGTCGATGATTCCAACCAAGACCGGCGCCGCCGCCGCGGTCGGGCTGGTACTGCCCGATCTGAACGGCAAGCTCGATGGCCTCGCCGTGCGGGTGCCCACCATCAACGTGTCGCTGGTCGACCTCACCTTCAAGGCGAAGCGCGCTACCACCGTCAAGGAAGTGGTCTCCATCCTCAAGGAAGCGGCGGCCGGCGAACTGAAGGGCGTGCTGGCGGTGAACGAACTGCCGCTGGTGTCCATCGACTTCAACCACGACCCGCATTCCTCGATCTTCGAAGCCTCGGAGACCAAGGTCATCGACGGCACGTTGGTCAAGGTGATGTCGTGGTACGACAACGAGTGGGGCTTCTCCAGTCGCATGCTGGACACGGCCCGTGCCCTCATGAACGCCAACGGCTGACACATGCTGAGCATGGAAGCGCTGGCGCTGGCCGGCAAACGCGTGCTCATTCGTGAGGACTTCAACGTCCCGCTGAAGGCTGGCCGCATCACAGACGACACTCGTCTCCGGGCTGGCCTGCCCACCTTGCAGAAGGCACTCGCGGCGGGCGCCCGCGTGATGGTGATGTCGCATCTCGGGCGGCCGAAGGAAGGCCAGTTCGACCCGGCCGCCTCGCTGGCGCCCGTGGCCGAAGCCTTGTCCGCAATGCTTGGTCAGCCGGTGCGGCTCGCCGCCGACTGGATTGACGGTGTGACTTGCGCCGAAGGCGAGTGCGTGCTGCTCGAGAACGTGCGCTTTCTCGTCGGCGAGGAAAAAGACGACGAGGCACTTGCGCGCAGGATGGCCGCCCTGTGCGACATCTATGTGAACGATGCGTTCGCCACCGCCCATCGCGCACAGGCTTCCACGCACGGCGTGGCGCGCTTTGCCCCCGTGGCCTGTGCCGGACCGCTGATGAAGGCGGAGATCGACGCACTCAAGCAGGCCTTGCATGCGCCGGCGCGACCGCTGGTCGCGGTGGTGGGCGGCTCCAAGGTTTCCACCAAACTCGAGGTGCTGGAATCCCTGCTCGGCAAGGTCGATCAGCTCATCGTGGGTGGCGGCATCGCCAGCACCTTCATGAAGGCGGTGGGCCTGCCGATAGGCAAGTCGCTATGCGAGGACGACATGGTCGAGACCGCGCGCCGCATCATTGATCTCGCCAAGGCGCGTGGTGCCGAGGTGCCGATTCCGAGCGATGTGGTCTGCGGCAAGGAATTCAACGAGGCGGCTGTCGCGACCGTGAAGGCCGCCAGCAGCGTGGCCGAGGACGACCTCATCATGGACGTCGGCCCGGAGACTGCCGCGCGTTTCGCCAGCCTGCTGAAGTCGGCCGGCACTGTCGTGTGGAACGGTCCGCTCGGTGTGTTCGAGTTCGACCAGTTCGGCCACGGGACGCAGACGCTCGCCACCGCCATCGCGGATTCCCCTGCATTTTCCATCGCCGGTGGCGGCGGTACCCTGGCCGCGATTGCGAAGTACGGCATCAGCACGCGCGTCTCCTATATCTCAACGGCGGGCGGCGCTTTCCTGGAATATCTGGAAGGCAAGACCCTACCCGCTGTCGCCGTGCTCGAGGAGCGCGCAGGCTGAGCGCCGCGCTGAAGAAACCGGGCGCCCGACCGATAGATCAAGCCAACGTTTCAAGCCAACACATCAAGTTCCTACCCCAAGGTCATCCAGAAAAGGACACCCCCATGTCAGCACAAGAACTTGCCGCCACCGCTGCAGCCATGGTCGCCAAAGGCAGAGGCGTGCTCGCCATCGACGAGAGCCTGGGCACCATCAAGAAGCGCTTCGACACGATAGGCATCGAGAACACGGAAGAAAACCGTCGGGCCTACCGTGAGCTCCTGATCGCCAATCCCGGTGACGAAAAATACGTCAGCGGCATGATTCTGTTCGACGAGACGATTCGCCAATCCACTGCCAAGGGCGAGGCGTTCGCCAAGGTTCTCATCAGCAAGGGCGTGATGCCCGGCATCAAGGTGGATGCCGGCGCCAAGGATCTCGCCGGCCACCCTGGCGAGCAGGTCACTGAAGGCCTGGACGGCTTGCGGGAGCGCCTTGCCAAGTACCGCGAACTCGGCGTGCGCTTTGCCAAATGGCGCGCGGTGATCACCATCGGGCCCGGTATTCCGAGCACCGGCTGCATCGAAGCCAATGCGCATGCGCTGGCACGTTACGCGGGTCTCTGTCAGGAAGCCGGCATCGTGCCCATGGTGGAGCCGGAGGTCCTGATGGATGCGGACAACACCATCGACCGCTGCTACGAGGTCACCGAATACACGCTGCGTACGGTGTTCAACGAACTGGTGCGCCAGCGTGTTACGCTCGAGCACACCATCCTCAAGACCAACATGGTGGTCAGCGGCAAGCTCTGCCCGGTGCAAGCCGGCATGGACGAAATCGCCGCCAAGACCGTGAGCTGCCTGCGCCGCGCCGTGCCGGCCGCCATTCCGGGAATCGTGTTTCTCTCCGGTGGCCAGAGCGGCCTGGATGCCACGCGCAATCTCAACGCCATGAACGCGGCCTACGATCTGCCCTGGCCTTTGTCCTTCTCCTACGGCCGCGCGCTGCAGGCCGATGCACTGAAGGCCTGGGGCGGCAAGCCGGAAAATGTGGCGAAGGCGCAGAAAGTCCTGCTCCATCGCGAACGTTGCAATGGCCTCGCCGCCATGGGTCAGTACAGCGCTGCTGTCGAGGCGGAACTCGCCGCCTGACCCGCCGTGACCGTCGCGGGCCGGGTGCCCGTGGCGGTCGCTTCTACAGCCCCGGTTTCCCGGGCGGCGCGAGACTCGCCACCTCTTCGGCTGACAGTATGCGCCAGGTGCCCTTGGCGAGGGTCCCCAGCGTGAGCGATCCGATGGCGACTCGAATCAGTCGCAGTACCGGATGCCCGCAGGCCGCGCACATGCGACGCAGCTGGCGGTTGCGGCCTTCCTCCAGTTCAAAGGCCAGCCAGGCATTGCGCTCCCCGGCCCGCAGCAGCGAGACCGCGCGGGCACGAAGCACTTCACCGTCACTGATGATTCCGTCGCGCAGGCGCTGCAGGCTTGATTCGTCAGGAATGCCTTCCACCTGCACGTGATACACGCGCGGCACGTGGCTCGATGGATCCATGAGGGCTGCGGCCCAAGCCGTATCGTTGGTGAAGAGCAGCAATCCTTCGCTGGCCTGATCGAGACGACCCACAGGCCCGAGCCACGGCAGCTTGCTGTCACGAAAGCATTCGTAGACCGTGTCCCGACCCCGTTCGTCCTGGGCCGAGGTGACGATCCCGCTCGGCTTGTTGAGCATCACATAGAGCGGGGCCGACTGCGCGATTGCCTCGCCATCTATCGTGATGGAGCTGTCACTGCGTGTGGGTGCTTCGGGATCACGCACGATCTGCCCGTTCAGGCGCACACGCCCCGCCAGGATGAGCGCGGTGGCCGCCGAGCGCGAGCACACTCCGCGTTTTGACAGCGCGCGGGCCAGGCCGATGCGACGTTCTTCGGTGGGCGTGCGCCGCAGCTTGCGGATCATCCTGCGCGCTCGCTCGCGGCGCCTCAGCCGCCGAGCAGCTGGCTCCCGATGCGGAAGCCACCCACATAGGTGCCGATCGACGCGCCGAGTCCGCTCAGCACGAACACCAGCAAGGTGCGCGCGACGCGATTCTTCCACCAGCCACGCCAGTTGGCGGTCTCGAGCCGGAGTCGACTGAAATCGCCCACCGTCGGGCGGCGGATGAAGGCCTCGCTCAACGCCGTGAACATGCCGATGCCGATGGCGGGATGCAATGTTGTGAATGGTGCGCCCACGAAGGCGGTGACGAGGGTGAGCGGGTGCGCGCCGGCGAGCAGGGCGCCACAGGCCGACAGTCCTCCCGTGAGCAAGATCCATTCGCTGACCATCTGCCAGCCGATCTCCGGGTTGCGGGCAAAACCGATGCCGATTCCACCCACGATGAAGATGGCCAGAATCCACGGCAGTGCACGCCATACGGCGGAAGGTGGCGGCAGTTCCTCCAGATGCGTGATTGCACGTTGAGGATCCGCCATCGGCTCCGCCAGGGCATTGCCGAGACCTTCAAGATGGCCCGCGCCGATCACGGCGAGGATGCGCGTGTAACCGGCTTCCGCGAGCTGCAACAGGCGCGCGGCCATGAATTCATCCCGCTCGCGGATGAGGGGGCCGTAGATCTCGTCGGCCTGTTGCGCGAATTCGGCGAACGTCGCCTCCAGCAAATCGCGATCCTTCAGGCGTTCGATGTCCTCTTCGGCGATGTTCTCCGTGGCGAGCGCGCTGGCCAGCAGTCCGCTGAAGAGGTACGTGCGCCGCCACCACGGAACCCTGCGGTAGATGCGACGCATCGTGATGCCGATATCGCGATCGATGGTCATGAGCGGCAGGGTACGTTTGCGCGCACCGTCGATGGCTGCCCGCATCTCGGCACCAGGCTCGATGCCGAACTGGGACGCCAGACGCTGCTGGAATGCACCCAGCGCGAGCGTGGCGGCAATCAGCGATGCCTTGCCCTCGCGGATCACCTGCACCAAGTCCATGCGGGCCACCGCATCCGGATCCGTGAGTGCGCGGGCCCGGTTGCTGCACAACTCGACAGCGATGCAGTCGTAGTTGCCGCGGGCAACTTCGTGGGCGACGGCATCGCGACTCGCGCGCGAGACATGCGCAGTCCCGAGCAGGCAGATCGAAGTCTCGCCAACCCGGATTTCACGAAACGGGGGCGTGGCAAGTTGAGGCTCGTCGGTGACAGGGGGCTGTTCGGCGTCTGACATGAGGGGCAGGAATCTCGCAAAGAAAAAAGGCGGGCTGGTTCAGGCCGGGTTCAAGCCGTGCACCACAGGGTAGGCATCGTACGCATTCGAGTGATCTTTGCCAGCAGGCGGAAAGTGCGAGGTGTGTGATGTCCGGAAATTTCGTCCGAATCCTGTTCGTGCTGGGCTTTTGCAGCGTTCTCCCCGGCGCGGCCCAAGCTTGGGATACCTACGGTCAGGGCTATTCAGGTGGTCATGGCAGCAGCTATCGCCCGGTGTTCCCGACGCGGCCTTTCTTTGCGGAGCCCGGGCATCGCAGCGAACGTGGCCAGGCTTACCGCGAGGGCTATCGGGACGGGTATGGCCGCGGGTATGGCCATGGCTATGGCGAAGGTTACCGCGATCGCGACATCCAGCGACGGCACTCCTGGGCGCAGGGTCATGGTTATCGCGGTAATACTTACGGTCTTGGCGGCTTCACGCGCGGGAATGCCTATGGCTGGAACTCCGGCAGTCGCGCGCGCGACGGTTATCAGGCACGTTCCGGTTACGGCTGGCACCGGCATTGATCGCGCAGAACACTCGCGCCGACGCGCGGCCCCTCAGCGCTGGCACTGCGGGCAGAAGTAACTCATGCGCTGGCCGATGACCCGCTGGCGGATGGCGCCCGTGCCGCAACGCAGGCATTGGGCACCCGCGCGGTCATAGACGCGCAGCTCGTTGCGGAAGTATCCGGGCTTGCCATCGTCGCGTGTGAAATCGCGTAAGGTGGTGCCGCCGAAGGAGATCGCCTGATCGAGCACTTCGCGCACCGCATCCACCAGCGCGGCATAGCGGGCCTTCGCCACCCGGCGTGCCGGTCGTGCGGGATGGATGCCCGCGCGATGCAGGGATTCACTGGCGTAGATGTTGCCAACGCCCACCACCACCTTGCCATCCATCAGGAAGCTCTTCACCGCCCCACTGCGTGAGCGGGCGAGTTCTGCCAGATAGTCGGCCGAGAAGGCGGGATCCCAAGGTTCCGGACCCAGCTCCGTGAGCAGGGGATGTTGGGCCGGATCGTCCGGTGTCCAGACCATCAAGCCGAAGCGACGCGGATCACGCAGCCTGAGCACCGTGCGTTCCTCGAACACGAGATCCACGTGATCATGTTTCTGCACCGGTGTGCCCGGTTCGAGCACACGCAAGCTGCCGGACATCCCCAGATGCACGATGAGCGTGCCGTGACCAAAATCGAGCAGCAGATATTTGGCTCGCCGCTGCACGCGCTGCAGGGTCACACCCTCCAGCAGACGGGCGAGGGCGGGATCCACGGGTTGACGCAGGCGTGTCTCGCGCACGTGCACGGCACTCACCCGGCGTCCTTCCAGATGGGGTGCCACGCCGCGGCGCGTGGTTTCCACTTCCGGCAATTCAGGCACGTTTTCTTCTCCATGCGAGCCACAGGCCCGCAGCGACAAAGACGGCGGGCAGCATGATCAAGAGGCCTAGCCCCATCAGGCCTTTCGCCATCCGCGACAGCTCCAGATTCACATCGGGCGCCGGCCGGGTTTCCACGCCGACCAGCGCTTCGTTCGCAACCAGCCAATCCACCATGTGCGTACCGAGCTCCTGATTCGCGCCGTTGCCGAGATAGGTATTGGAGACAAAATCCCCATCGCCCACCACGATGATCCGCTGGCGTCGGCCGCTCTGCTCGCGGGTCAGTGCGAGTGCAAGGGTATGCGCCGCACGCGTTTCGGTGCCTGCATCAAAGCCAGGCGCGGACGGCGTCGATTCGCGCCAGGATTCGGCACTGCTCCGGAGCAGCGGCTCCCCCTGCCAGTCACGCCCGCTCCTGCTTGCCAGCGCCGCGGCGACCGGCAGAATCACCGGCCCGCGCAGCCCTTGAGTGAGCGCGTGCGGCGGATGGCGGGGCAGGACCACCAATGAAGGATCTTTCACGCCGAGGGAAGCCCCGGCCGGCTCGAATACCGTGCCCGTGTGCCAGCTCACACCCAGGGTCTCTGCCAGCGGCGCGAGACTCGCTGGAGACTCGGGCTCACCCAACCACAACAGTGCCCCGCCACGCGCCAGATGTGCTTGCACCGCTTCCACCTCTGCCGGCGCAAAATCCAGCAAGGGGCTCGCGATCACCAGCAGCGCGGTATTGTCCGGCACCGTGCCCAGTGATGACAGATCGAGTTCCTGTACACGATAGCCGCGCGAACGCAGCACCCGACCCCAGCCCTCCAGATCGAAATTTGCGAGACGCTCCGGACTGCGCTCGCCGTGACCTGTGGTGAAGGCCACCCACTCGGGCTCTGCGCGCGTGAGCTTCAGCAGGGCCTGGGTGAAAGTCTCCTCGTGATAACGCGTGAAGCGCTCCGTGCGTTCGCCCGCGCGCAAGACCAGCGTGCCCTCCGTCAATTGCTCGGCCCGTATGAGATCCGGCACGTTCGCCGGATCTGTCACCGTGAGCGTGAGGTCGGCGCGATGGCGCTGATAACGCGCGACCAAATCGCGCACTGCCGACAGAGTGGGGTGTCCCTTCGGCAGATATACCGTGGCACTTAGTGGGCCTGCTATGGCCTGCACGGCCTGCACGCTCGCCGGTGCGAGCGTGTGACGTGCAGTGGCCGTGAGATCGAGACTGGCGCGCAGGTGTGCCGCGAGTGAGCCCAGCGCGATGAAGCCGGCCAGGAGGAAAAGCGAGAGCAAGTGCCGACGCAGCCTGTGCGCGTGGCGTTCGGCGGCGAGTGCCAGCATGGCAAGGCTCAAGCCTGCCACGGTGAGCAGGACGAAATAGGTCACATCGAAAGCATGTATCTGGCCGCGCGCCATGCGCTGAAAATGGGCGAGCGCCGACAGTGCGGACATCACGCCCGACGCACCTTCAGCCTCGGCATTCCAGTCGACCAGCCAGAGCGCGAGCAGCAATGCGAATCCACCCACTGCCGGCATCACGGGTTGCTGGCTGAGTGCCGAGCACCACAAGCCGAGCGCGGTTGCCGCACTCATCAGCAGCAGCAGCGCGAGCAGGCCGCTGGAGGCGGTCCCGAGATCGACCGCCGTGCCCCAGCACAGAATCAAGGGCAACAGCGCGTGCAGTCCCCACACCACGCCAAGCAGACTCATCACGCCGAGATATTTGCCGAGGACGAGCGCAGGCAGTGAAACCGGCGCGCTGTACCAGAGGGTCATGAGACCCTGTCGCCGCTCGCCGCTCAGGGTCTGCATGGTGAGCACGGGGGCCAGGAAGAGCATGAGGAAGCCGGAGATCTGCCAGGTCGGATTCAGCACCAGCTGGGACACGCCAGGAGGTTCCGGCAGCTGCCGCAATTTCGGCAGCACCTGGGCAAAGAGTTCGAGCTGGGCCAGGAATTGCCAGGCCACCAGAAACTGCAGGGCCGCCAGCATCCACCAGGTCTGCGGGGCGCGCAGCAGGCCACGGATCTCGCGCTTCGCGATGACCCCGATCATCCGGTCGCCTCGGGCGCGTCTCTCACCAGCGAAGTGAACACATGTTCCAGTCGCGAGCGTTGCAGTGTGAAGTCCTGTGCCTGCCAGTGCCGCGAAGCATGGGTGAGCAGATCACCGAGCCTCGCCAGATCCGCCGGCTGCGGAAAGGCAAAACGGCCCGGCGCCAGTGTCTCAATCTGATTCGTGCCCGCCTTTTCCGCGAGCTCGGCGAGGGCTGGCGGGGCTCCCAGGGTGAGCTCCACCCAGGGCTGCTGCGATTCCAGCACTTCTTCATGCACGAGACCCCCGCCATGCAGGATGACCGCGCGGGTACACAGCGTTTCCACTTCCGCCAGCAGATGGCTGGAGAGGAGGACGGCGTGCTCTGCCCGCAGGCTCCGCACCAGTGCACGGACTTCCATGCGCTGGGCCGGATCGAGGCCGGTGGTGGGTTCATCCAGAATGACCACAGCAGGCTCGTGCACGATGGCCTGGGCAATGCCCACGCGCTGGCGGTAACCACCGGACAGCGCACGCAACATGCGTTTGCGCACGTCCTGCAGGCCACAGCGTGTCACTGTCCGCGTCACCGAACTGGCACGGCTCGCCGCCGGCACCTCATGCAGTTCCGCGCAGAAGCCGAGGAACTCTTCCACGCTTGCATCCTCGAACAACGGCGGAGTCTGCGGCAGATAGCCGAGATGACGTTTCGCCGCCCGCGGTGCGCGGGCCAGATCTTCCCCGTTGATCTCGATGCGGCCCTCATGCGGCGCGAGCACACCGGCGAGCATCTGCAAGGCGGTGGACTTGCCGGCCCCGTTCAGGCCGAGCAGACCGAGCACCTCGCCCCGGGCGAGCGTGAGGTCGAGTTGCGAGACCGCGAGGCGCGCACCGAAACGGCGGCTCAGACGCTCGGCCCTGAGCAGGGGAGGCTGGGACATGGCGGCATTATTTGGTGCGATCGCAGGCAAGTCCATGGCGGTTTCCGTGATTGCCTGCCGCGCTGCGAATCAGTGATCATGGGGTGCGCTTCATCCCCCCGGAATGAGGCCTTGCGAGTCTTCACACGAGAGAGAACCGGATGTTCAATGGCTTTCTGAACCTGCCCTGGTGGGCATATGTCCTCGTTACCCTGGGCCTCACGCACGTCACCATCCTCGGCGTGACCATCTATCTTCATCGCCACCAGGCGCATCGGGCGCTCGATCTGCATCCGGCCGTGGCGCTCTTCTTTCGCACCTGGTTGTGGCTCACCACCGGCATGACCACCCGCTCCTGGACGGCCGTGCATCGCAAGCACCACGCCTTCGTCGAAACCGAGGCCGATCCGCACAGCCCGATGATTCACGGTATCCGCAAGGTGCTGTGGCAGGGGGCGGAGCTTTATCGCCTGGAAGCGGCGAACCCCGAGACGCTCGCGAAATATGGTCATGGCACGGCGGATGACTGGCTGGAGCGCCACGTGTTCCGCCACGACCGGATTGGCGTGAGCCTCATGCTGCTTACGAATGTCCTGCTCTTCGGCACCATCGGACTCACCATCTGGGCGGTGCAGATGGCCTGGATTCCGTTCTTCGCAGCCGGCGTTATCAACGGCACCGCGCACTGGCGCGGCTACCGCAATTTCGAATCCCGTGACAGCTCAACCAATCTCACGCCGTGGGGCATCCTCATCGGTGGTGAAGAGCTGCACAACAATCACCATGCGTTCGCGAGCTCGGCCCGTTTCTCGATGAAGCCTTGGGAGCTCGATATCGGTTGGTGCTGGATCAGGGCCCTGGAAGGGCTGGGGCTGGCGCGCGTGAAGAAGGTGGCGCCCCGCCTGCGCGCCGACCGCCGCGAACCCGGGCTTGATCAGGAAACCCTGCGCGCGATGATCGCCGCCCAGTGGCAGGTGATGGCGGATTACGCCCAGCGCGTGGTGCGGCGTGTGCATCGGGAGGAAGTGAGCGGCGCGGCTCCGCCCGCCCGTGAGACCTTGCGTCCCTTGCGCGGCTTGCTCAGTCGTTCGCCCGTTCTGCTCGGGCCCGAGGACGAGGCCGCCCTGTCCCAAGGCCTGGCGGCCAGCCGGACGCTCGCGGTCGTCTACCAGTTCCAGCAACGCCTCGGTGCCCTCTTCACCGAACGCACCGCCAGTCAGGAAACCTTGCTGGAGAAATTGCAGGAATGGTGCCGTGAGGCGGAAACGACGGGCATCGCCGCACTGGCCGATTTCTCCCGTCGGGTGCAAGCCTACGCGCCTTGAGTTCGGCCTGGGCCTGCGGGGGGGGGCGGGGGCGCCTACCAGCGCCGACATTCCGCCGGCACCCGCCCAATAAAAAACCCGCCTGAGCGGGTTTTTTATTGCTGGGCTGTCAGTGACAGCCTCGGCCGAGAATTACTTGATCTTGCTTTCCGTGTACGGCACATGCTTGCGCACCACCGGATCGAACTTGTTGCGCGACAGCTTTTCCGGATGATTGCGCTTGTTCTTGGTGGTCGTATAGAAATGGCCGGTACCGGCGCTGGACACGAGTTTGATTTTTTCCTGCATGGTCTTGCTCCTCAGACGCGCACGCCGCGCGCACGAATATCCTTGAGAACCTGGTCGATGCCGACCTTGTCGATGATGCGCAGGCCGTGGGAGCTCACGCGGAGGCTCACCCAGCGCTGTTCACTTTCGACCCACAGGCGACGGTAATGCAGATTGGGCAGGTAGCGACGGCGGGTCTTGTTGTTCGCATGCGACACATTGTTGCCGCTGATCGGACCTTTGCCGGTGACTTGACAGACTCGGGACATGTTATTTCGCCTGGTTACTGCTGGCAGGGCGCGCGATCCTAGCCTGATTGCCGGCCCCTGTCACGCACGGTGACGGGGCCGTAGAGGCACTTTACAACCAGCCGCGCTCGGCGAAGCTGGTGGCGGCCCCGTCGCCGACCACCAGATGGTCGATCACCCTGATCTCGACCAGACTCAAGGCCTCGCACAGACGGCGCGTGAGCGCGCGGTCCGCCATGCTCGGCTCCGCCACCCCGGAAGGGTGATTGTGGGCGAGGATCACCGCGCCCGCGTTCAGGCCCAGCGCACGCCGCACCACTTCGCGCGGGTGCACGGTGGCGCAATCGAGTGTGCCCTGGAACAACACCTCGAAGGCGATGATCTGGTGTCGGGCATCCAGGAACAGGCAAGCGAAGACTTCCCGCTCCAGGGATTTGAATTGCGCGGAGAGGTAGCTCCGCGCCGCGCCGGGGTCAGTGAGCGGACCCTCTCGTTCGAGTGTGCTGCGCAGGTAGCGCCGGCAGAGCTCGAGGGCCGCCTGCAACTGCACCCAGCGGGTCTGCCCGAGGCCCGGCAGTCGCCCGAAGTCAGCCAGCGGCAGCTCGAACAGCGCTCGCAGGCCACCGGTCTGCTGCAGAATGCGACGCGAGAGCGCGACGGCATCCTCGCCCGCGCGCCCCACGCCCAGCAGGGCCGCCATCAACTCGGCATCGGACAGGGCACCCGGCCCTGCCGCCATCAATCGTTGCCGCGGACGCTCGCCCGCCGGCCAGTCCTTGATACGCATGTAAACATCCTTGTATTGCGTGTGAGGGCCCCCCGGCCGGCTGTCTGCCCGGCGAATGCATCGGCTAGAATCCGCGCACGATGGGCAAATCAGTCAGGACGGGGTGGTCAGTGTGAACGGGTTCATCCATGAACGCGTCTGCCTCATTGTGACAGGCGGGATTGCCGCCTACAAAGCGCCCGCCGTTGTCCGCCTGCTGCGCGAGGCCGGGGCAGAGGTCCGAGTGGTGATGACCCGGGGCGCGCAGGCTTTCATCCAGCCCCTGACCTTTCAGGCGGTCTCCGGCCAACCCGTGCATACCGACCTGCTGGATCCTGCAGCCGAGGCTGCGATGGGCCACATCGAGCTCGCCCGCTGGGCCACCCGCATTCTGGTGGCGCCGGCCTCGGCGGATTTCCTGGCGCGCCTCGCGGCAGGCATGGCGGACGATCTGGCCGCCACGGTCTGTCTTGCAAGTGATGCCCCACTCTTTGTTGCCCCGGCGATGAATCGACTCATGTGGGCCCATGCCGCCACCCGCCACAACGTGAGCGTGCTCGAGTCCCGGGGTGTGACGATGCTCGGGCCCGCGGAAGGGGCCCAGGCCTGTGGTGAGACCGGACCCGGGCGCATGCAGGAGCCTGAGGAAATCGTGCAGGCCCTGCTGGGCAAGGCGCCCGACCAGCCCTTGGCGGGCAGGCGCGTGCTCCTTACTGCCGGTCCGACCCAGGAGTCCATTGACCCGGTTCGAGTCATCACCAACCGCAGCTCGGGCAAGATGGGCTATGCGGTGGCGAAAGCCGCCCGGGCGGCCGGCGCTGAAGTGGTGCTGGTCAGCGGACCCACCGCGCTTGCCCCACCGGCCGGTGTGGAGACAGTCGCAGTCCAGTCTGCCGCCGACATGCATGCCGCGGTCATGGCCCGCGCCGGTGCGTGTGATCTCTTCATCGCGACCGCTGCGGTGGCGGACTACACCATCGCCGACCCGGCGGCACACAAGGTGAAGAAGCAGGACGGAGAACTCACGCTCGTACTCAAGCCCACCACCGACATCCTGGCCGCCGTCGCCGCCCTGCCCGCGCCACCGTTCACGGTCGGTTTCGCCGCCGAGACGCGCGATCTCCTCACCTATGCGCGGGCCAAGCTCACGCGCAAGAAACTCGACATGGTCGCGGCCAATCTCGTGGGCGTACCCGGCAGCGGTTTTGATGCCGACGAGAATGCCCTGCATGTGGTCTGGGCGGGCGGCGACCAGGTACTCGAACGTGCGGACAAGGAGCTCCTCGCACGGCGGCTCGTCGCCCTCATCGCGGAGCGCCTTCGTGCCAAGACGCCTGCCTGATCTCTCCTCGCTGGGTGTGGCGCTGCCACCGGGCTTGCGGCGCATTCTCCCGCCCATCCTGCTGTTGGCTGGCGTGGCGGCCGGGGGGCTGTGGCTCTATGACCAGCACCAGACCCGCGCCGAGGAAGCCCGCGCGCAGGCTTTGGAAGAGAGCGCCAGCGCGCTCGCCCGCGACATTGCGGCCCTGCTCAAAGCCCCGCTGGAGGCCGTGGATATTCTGGTGCGGGATCCGCTGTTGCTGGCAGCGCTCAGTGACGGCCAGCCCACCGAGGCGCTGGAAAACCGGCTGGCGTCCGCGATTCCCGGTGCGCTGCGCGTTCGCCTCATCCGGCGCGGGCAGATGCAGACCGACCCTGCGGCGAATCCCCCGTTCACCTATGCCTCGCTGGATCTTCTGCTCAAGGCGGAACGCGGGCCGGGGGCTTCGGGTATCGAGGTCCATGCCGCCGGCACGCCGGAGGAGCATCTCGAACTTGCCCGCCGACTGCCCGCCGAGGGCACGGTCGAAGGCTTTTTGCATGTAAGCCTGGATGCCGGCGCCCTGCGCGAGAAGCTGCCCGCGCTGCTGACCCGCCAGGAAGTCGCCAGTGCGACCGTGCAGCAAAGCATGAATGGGGTCCCGCCGATCGTGGTGGCCCGTATCGGCGCGCCCGGCTCCGGCACGGAAGTCCGCATCAATCGGCCAATCGCGGGGACCGCATGGCAACTTGTGCTGGAGCCCCGTGACGGGCGTATCGAAGTTGATTACCTGCGTCTGGTCGTGCTGCCCATGCTGGTGCTGCTGCTGCTCGGCCTGCTCGTCATGGAATATCGGGCCCGCCGTGCCCGGGCGGTCCAGCAGGCTCCCGCAATCGCGCCCGCACCACCGCGTCCCGCGCAGGCCGCTTCCGCGGTGGCGCAAGTGCCTCCAGTACTCGCCGCGGACGAGTCCGTGCGCGCCGAGACACCCTTGCCTCCGCCGGAGACAGGCGCGGATTCCCTGCCGGCTTTCGAGCCGCCGTCGCCGGAGAGCGAGGCCTCCGCACCGGCGGGCGTGATCGCGCCCGGCATCTTCCGCAGCTACGACATCCGCGGCGTGGTGGGCGAAACCCTGACCGCGGACGCCGTCAGACTCATCGGCCTCGCCTTCGGCGCGGAGGCGGCGGCGCGCGGCCAGAAGATGGTGGTTGTGGGTCGCGATGGCCGGCACACGAGCCCGGAACTGCATGCCGCTCTGGTGGACGGTCTGCGCGCCGTTGGCCGTGACGTGCTGGACGTCGGCATGGTGCCAAGCCCCGTGCTCTACTTCGCGAGCCAATACCTTGCCACCCGCACCGGTGTGATGGTGACCGGCAGCCACAATCCACCGGAATACAACGGCCTCAAGCTGGTGCTGGACGGCGAGACCCTGTCCGGTGAGGCCATCCAGGCCATCCGCAGACGCATCGAGCGGGGCGATTGGGAGGAACTCGGCCGGGGTGATTTGCAGGAGATGGAGATCGTCCCGGATTACATCCGGCGCGTGACCGAGGACATCCCTGTTTCACTCACTTCCGCCTTCAAGATCGTCGTCGACTGTGGCAATGCCGTGCCGGGCAAGATAGTGCCGGACATCCTGCGGGCGCTGGGCCACGATGTGATCGAACTCTTCTGTGAGGTGGATGGCGATTTTCCCAATCATCATCCTGACCCCAGCCAGCCCGAGAACCTGTCCGACCTCATCGCGATGGTGGCCCATGAACAGGCGGATCTCGGTCTCGCGTTTGATGGGGACGGTGATCGGCTGGGTGTGGTGGACAGTGCCGGAGGCATCCTGTGGCCCGACCGCCAGATGATGCTCTTCGCGCGACACATCCTGAAGCGGCATCCGGGCAGCAAGGTGGTGTTCGACGTGAAGTGCTCGCACCTGCTTGCCGAAGACATTCGTCAGGCAGGAGGCGAGCCCATCATGGCGCGCTCGGGTCATTCGCTGATTCGCCACACCATGCAGGAATGCGGCGCCTTGCTCGCCGGCGATCTGAGTGGGCATCTTTTCTTCAAGGATCGCTGGTACGGCTTTGACGACGCCATTTACGCCGCCGCGAGACTCATCGAGATCATCGTTGATTCGGGTGAATCCTCCGCGGAGATCTTTGCGCGCCTGCCGGCGGCGCACAGCACGCCGGAATTGCGCGTCGATCTCCCCGAGGATCAGCACGCGGCGTTCATGCAGCGATTGCGCACGGCCCTGGATTTTCCCGATGGCCGGCTCACCGAAATCGATGGCATACGCGTCGATTTCAAGGACAGTTGGGGGCTCATCCGGCCTTCGAACACCACACCCTGTCTGACCCTGCGTTTCGAGGGCAGCGACGAGGGCGCCCTGGCGCTCGTGCAGGATCGCTTTCGCAATCTGCTGCATACCGTCTCGCCGGGACTTCATCTGCCTTTCTAGAGGAATTCCATGGCTCTCGACTCTTCCCAAGCACTCAACATCGCCCATGTGCTCACCGAGGCGCTGCCCTACATCCAGCGCTACCAGGGCAAATGCATCGTCGTCAAATACGGCGGCAACGCCATGGTGGACGAGGAGCTCAAGCGCGGTTTTGCCCGTGACATGGTGTTGATGAAGCTGGTGGGGCTGCACCCCATCGTGGTTCACGGCGGTGGTCCGCAGATCGGCTCACTGCTGGAGCGGCTCGGCAAGGAGAGTCGCTTCGTCGAGGGCATGCGGGTCACCGATGCGGAAACCATGGATGTGGTGGAGATGGTGCTCGGTGGCCTTGTGAACAAGGAAATCGTGAGCATGATCAATTCGCACGGGGGGCGTGCGATTGGCCTGACCGGCAAGGATGGCCCGCTCATCCAGGCCCACAAGCTCACGCTCACCCGGCGTCGCGAGGCGCTGGACGCCCCGGAAATCATCGATCTCGGCCATGTGGGAGAGGTCACCAGCATCGACAAATCGGTGCTGGACTACCTCACGAGGGGCGCGTTCATCCCGGTCATCGCACCAATAGGGGTAGGGACGGATGGTGCCTCCTACAACATCAATGCGGATCTCGTGGCGGGGAAAGTCGCGGAAGTGATGCAGGCCGAGAAGCTCATCATGCTGACCAACATCGCGGGCCTCATGGACAAGCAGGGTCAGCTGCTGACCGGCCTGTCCACCGTTGAAGTCGAGAAGCTGATGTCCGACGGCACCATCAGCGGCGGCATGTTGCCCAAGATGGATTCCATCATCGATGCGGTGAACGCCGGCGTGAGCCGCGCCCACATCATCGATGGGCGGATTCCGCACGCCGTGCTGCTGGAGCTCTTCACGGATTCAGGCATCGGCACGCTCATCGAGCGTCGTTGATCTCGGCCTGCTCCTGCCCGCGCAGCTCGCGGAAGCGCACGAGATCTGTCGCGAATTTGGCGCGCAGTGCCTCCTGCTCGGCGCGCTTCTCGGCGATGAATCGATGCTGCTCGGCAATCTGATCCCGCGCGCTCTGCACGTTGCGTGAGAGATCCTCCGGCAGCGCCTGTTTGCGGCGCTCGAACTGGGCGGCACGCGAAATCATGTCGGCAAGGGATTTTTCCTGTTTGGCGATCAGGCTCTCGGCGAGCTTGATCTGGGATTCCACGTTCTGGATCTGTCCATCCCGGGCCAGCAGCAGATCCTCTTCCGAGCCGAATGTATCGAGCAGCATGCGATCCGCCACCCGCTGCCGTTCGGCTGCCGCATTGGCCTTGGCGGCTGCGGCCTCCGCAGCCTGCTTCTCCGTGCGCTCGCGGGCAATCTCCTCCGGGGTGCGGGCGGGTGGCTGGCGGGAGACCGTGAGCCCCTGCTCACTCTTGACCTCGTGGCCTTGCTGCGCGTACTCGGCGGGAACCACGTCACCGCATTCCTTCACGCCCTCGTGATTGGTCCAGCACTTGATGGCGGCAGAGGCCGGCGCCGTGATGGCGAGGCAGAGCAGGAAGAGGAAACATCGCATGGTCGGGGAGTATAGCAATGCGGGTTCAACCGGCGCTGAACCGGTCTCAACTCCCCGTTCCTTCACCCGATACCGCGCCGTATTGGGCGCGGTAGTCCATGATGGCGGCCCTGTCCGCGGCGCGCCCTCCCGTGATTTGCAGGTACTCCAGGATGTCATCGAGCGTCACGATGCTGATCACGGGGATCCCGTGGCGGGCGCGAACCTCCTGCGCGGCGGATCGAGCGCCCTGGCCGCGTTCCTGGCGGTCCAGCGAGATGATCACCCCGCAGGGCACGGCGCCGGCACCACCGATGATGCCGACCGATTCGTTGACGGAAGTCCCGGCGGAGATCACGTCATCCACGATCATCACCTGGCCACGCAGGGGCGCGCCCAGTGTCGTGCCGCCCTCGCCGTGATCCTTGGCTTCCTTGCGATTGAAACAGAATGGCACATCCCGCTGGTGGCGCTCCGCAAACGCAATCGCCACCGCGGCACCGAGCGGGATGCCTTTGTAGGCCGGCCCGAAGAGCATGTCGAAGGCGGGAGCCTTGGCCGCCAGCGCGGCCGCGTAATACTCCCCCAGGCGAGCCAGGGCACGTCCGCTGTCGAAGACGCCGGTGTTGAAGAAATACGGGCTCTGCCGCCCCGATTTCAGGGTGAAGCTGCCGAATTTGAGCGCCTGTCGCTCCAGTGCGAACTCGATGAACTCTTTTTGGTAGGCCTGCATGGAAGTATCCGTGGAAGGTCGGGGGCGTAAGGCGGCAGGGAACAGACGTCCTCGTCGCGTGAGCCGTTATCATACCGCCCGCCGCCGGGTTTGCCGGCATGTGACCCGCCAGCCCTTTCACCAGGAGCCCATCCCCGATGCGCATCGCCACCCTCAACTGCAACGGTATCCGCTCGGCCCATCGCAAGGGGTTCTACCAGTGGCTGGAGCAGCAGGACGTGGACGTGATCTGCCTGCAGGAGACCAAGGCGCAGATCGCCCAGCTCGAACCCGCCCTGCGCGAGCCGCCGGGCTGGCATACGTGGTTCGTGGATGCCGTGAAGCCGGGCTACAGCGGAGTGGCCATCTTCAGTCGCCATGCCCCGGACAAGGTCCGCTGCGGGCTGGGCTGGGAGGATTTCGATCAGGAGGGGCGTTACGTCCAGCTTGATTTCGGTCGCCTGAGCATCGCCTCGCTCTACTTGCCCTCGGGCTCCTCCAGCGAGGCGCGCCAGCTCGCCAAGTTTGATTTCCTCGACCGTTACATGCCCGAGCTCAAGGCCCTGCGCGCCGAAGGACGCGAATACATCCTGTGCGGAGACTGGAACATCGCCCACAAGCCGATAGACCTCAAGAACTGGCGGGGCAACCAGAAAAATTCAGGCTTCCTGCCCGAGGAGCGCGCGTGGCTGGATGAACTGTTCGGGCAGGTGGGCTTTGTCGATGCCTTCCGCGAGATCAACAGCGAGGCCGAGCAGTACACCTGGTGGTCCAACCGGGGACAGGCATGGGCCAAGAACGTGGGATGGCGCATCGACTACCAGATCATCACGCCCGGCCTTGCGCCGCGGGTGATGGGTGCTTCCATCTACAAGGACGAGCGCTTTTCAGACCACGCGCCACTCCTCCTCGACTATCGCGGCACCCTCGCCGAGATCGCCGCTGCCGACAGCCTCAGCTGATTCGCGGGGACTGCAGCCGACAGCGGTAAAGGGCGACTTCGGCCAGAAGGTTCGGCCACCAGCGCATGGCGCGGCTGTCCCGGTGGCGGGTATCGACGGCACGACGCTCCAGGATCTCGATGCTTTCGCTGCCACACAGTGCCTCGAAATCCCGAATGGTGCACATGTGGATGTTTGGCGTGTTGTACCAGGTGTTCGGCAGATGTTCGGTGACTGGCATGCGGCCCAGCGCAATCTGCAGGCGGCATTTCCAGTGCCCGAAATTGGGGAAGGTGACGATGCTCTCCCGCCCCACGCGCAGCATCTCCCTGAGCAGGTGGTGCGGATATCGCATGGCCTGCAGCGCTTCGGTCATGACCACGTAATCGAAGGACGCGTCATCGAAATCCGAGAGACCGCGATCAAGATCCGAGTGGATCACGTTCACGCCACGGCTGATGCAGCGGATGATGTTGTCGGGCGCAATCTCCACGCCATAGCCCGTCACGCCACGCTCGCGCTGCAGGTGATGCAGCAGTGCGCCGTCGCCACAGCCCAGATCAAGGACGCGGCTGCCGGGCGCGATCCATTCGATGATCGACAGTTGATCCTCGCGCAAGGCATTCATGGCACACCCCCATCGGAGGCGATGCGCTGGAACCAGGCCGCCAGTGCCGCGTGATAGAGCGGGATTTCGAGCAGGAACGAATCATGGCCGAGCTCTGACTCGAGCTCCACGTAACTCACGTCCAGATCCGCTTCCAGCAGGGCGCGAACGATTTCGCGCGAGCGGGCGGGAGAGAACCGCCAGTCACTGCTGAAGGAAGCGACGAAGAATTTGGCCTGTGTGCGTGCAACGGCCTTGGCCAGACTGTCGTCGAATTTGGCCGCCGGGTCGAAGTAGTCCAGCGACTTGGTCATCAGCAGATAGGTGTTGGCGTCGAATCGCTTCACGAAGGATTCGCCCTGGTAGCGCAGGTAGCTCTCGATCTGGAACTCGATGTCGTAGCCGTAATTGAGTTTGCCGTCGCGCAGTTCGCGGCCAAACTTGGCCATCAGCACATCATCGGAAAGATAGGTGATGTGGCCCAGCATGCGCGCCAGCATCAAGCCGCGAGCAGGCACCACGCCATGTTCGTAGTAGCGTCCCGCGTGGAAATCGCCATCGGACCGGATGGCGTGCCGCGCCACTTCATTGAAGGCGATGTTCTGGGTGGAGAGCCGTGGCGCAGCGGCAATGACCACCGCATGCCGCAGACGATCGGGATAGTCCACGGCCCATTGCAGCGCCTGCATGCCACCCAGGCTGCCCCCCATCACGGCCGCCCAGGTTTCGATGCCCAGCGCATCGGCAAGTCGGGCCTGGCTTTCCACCCAGTCCCGCACAGTGATCAGCGGAAAATCCGGGCCAAAGGGCTCACCCGTGGCGGGGTTGAGGCTGAGCGGTCCGGTCGAGCCGGCGCACCCCCCCAGGTTGTTGGGGCAAACCACGAAGAAGCGGTTGGTATCCACCGGCTTGCCGGGGCCGATGCAGTTGTCCCACCAGCCCGGCTTGTGCGGAGTGTCCGCGTGATAGCCGGCGGCATGATGGTCGCCGGAAAGTGCATGGCAGATGAGCACCGCATTGTCGCGGGCGGCGTTCAGCTCGCCATAGGTCTCGAACACCAGGGTGTAACGCTCCAGCACCGCGCCGCTGTCGAGCGTAAGCGGGGTGTCGAAGTCGAGCGACTGCGGGCTGACCAGCCCGACGGAGTCGGCAGGGAAATGCTCGCTCATGTCTGCGGCCTCAAAGTGCCACGCTGAGGTCGGTCAGCGGTGCGACGATCACCATCAAGGCCAGCTGCAACAGCAGTATTACCACCAGAGGCGAGAGATCCAGGCCGCCAAGATTGGGCAGCAGCCTGCGCACCGGCTCCAGCAGCGGTGAAGTGAGGTGATCGAGCATCCTGAGCACCGGGTTGTAGGCACCCGTCGCCACCCAGCTCGCGATGGCCTGGATGATGATGGCGAACATGTAAAGGTAGATGAGCTTGTTGAGCAGTTCGGCCACCGACATCACGATAAGTGTGAAGAAGCCGAGGCCCGCAGCAAAAATCAGGCTGATGAGCCAGAGGTTCAGCCACTGCAGGGCGAACATGAGGGCCACGCTCGCGGTATCGAGTCGCCTGATCGCCGGAATATACCGCCGCAAGGGGCGCAGGACCGGGTTGGTGAGCTTGACCACCGCCTGGCTCAGCGGGTTGTGGAAATCGGCGCGCGTCCATTGCAGCAAAAGGCGCAGCAGCACCGCCCCGATGTAGAGCCCGAACCCCGTGTTCAGCAGGAAAACGCCGGCATTGGAGAAATAGCCCCCGCCCATCAGGAATCCCCGAACTCCCGGCTCAGCTCTTCCGCACGTGTCGCCGCTGCCACCAGTGCGCGCTCCACCAGTGCCGGCAGCCCACCCTCGGTGAAGACCTGCAGGGCACGCTCGGTGGTGCCGCCCTTGGAAGTTACCTGGGCGCGCAAGGTGGCGGGATCGACCGTCGCGGTGCGGGCCAGCTCCGCGGCGCCGGCGGCAGTCTCGATGGCGAGCTTGCGCGCCAGCTCGGCAGGCAAGCCGAGTTTGGTTCCGGCCTGTTCAAGGCTCTCCAGCAGCAGGAAGAAATAGGCCGGGCCACTGCCCGAGAGGGCGGTCACGGCATCGAGTTGCGATTCTTGTTCCACCCAAGCCACCAGACCGGTAGCTGCCAGCAAGGACTCCACGAGTGCGCGGTCCGCGGCCGTCGCGGCCGCCGTAGCGAAAAGGCCGGTCGCACCGCGTCCCACCAGGGCGGGTGTATTGGGCATGGCTCTGACCACGGGGATTTCAGCGCCGATCCAGCGGCCAAGGGATTCGGTGGTGATGCCGGCTGCAATCGACAGCAGCACCGGGCGCCGATCGGCCAGGATCGCCGCGAGTGGCTGGACCACGGCCTTCATCTGCTGCGGTTTGACCGCGAGCACCACGACATCGGCCACCGCCACCGCCGCAGCATTGTCCTCGGTCACGTTGACGCCGAAATCGAGTGCCAGCGCAGTGCGTGGCGCCTCCAGCGGCTCGGCCACGGTGATTGCGCCCGGTGCATGGCCACGGCTGATCAGACCACCCACGATGGCGCGGCCCATGTTGCCGCCGCCGATGAAGGCCACGCGTTTGCTCATGTCGCTGCAAGTGCTCGGGAAATGGCGGGCGAGTGTAGCACCATCAGCGTTGGCGGGGCCCGAACACGGCCGTGCCGACCCTGACGAGGGTCGAGCCTTCCGCGATGGCGGCCTCGAAATCGCCCGAGGTTCCCATGGAGAGCGTGTCCAGTGGCGGCATCCAGGGTCTCACGGCTTCATGCACACGGCGGAACGCCGCGCGCTGTGCAGCTGGATCCTCGCGTGGAGCGGGCATGGTCATGAAGCCTCGCAAGGTGAGCCCGGGAAGCACCCGGACCGCTGCCACCAGATCGGTCAGGGCCGCGGTGTCCACCCCACCCTTGGTGCTTTCAGCATCGGCATTGAGTTCGATGAGGCATTGCAGCGGCGGCAGGTGAGCCGGACGCTGGGCACTGAGCCGCTCCGCGATACGCAGCCGATCCACGCTGTGCACCCAGGAAAAATGCGCAGCCACTTCCCGCGTCTTGTTGGCCTGCAGGCGCCCGATGAAATGCCAGTTCAGGCCGAGCTCGGTGAGTGCGGCAAGCTTGGGCAGGGCTTCCTGCACATAGTTCTCCCCGAAATCACGCTGACCCAGCGCCGCGAGCGCCGCGATGCGCTCCGCCGTCTGGCCTTTACTGACCGCGAGCAGAGTGACACTGGAGGATTCGCGGCCTGCCGCGTGGGCGGCCTCGGCCAAGCGCCCACGCACGGCAGCCAATGCCTCTTCCGCAGGGTGTGATTGCGTCGGCATTTCCGGGGTGGGGCTTGGCATGACAATGCGCCGTATTAGTTGCTAGTTTGCCGCGAAGCCCGCGGTTCACCTAAGTTAACCCTTGCCCGCATCCCACTTCCAGACAATCGGCACCGCGCCCGTCATCAGCAAATCGGGGACCCCCAGATGGACATAGCCGAACTTCTTGCGTTCAGCGTCAAGAATCGCGCATCAGACTTGCATCTCTCGGCCGGTCTGCCGCCGATGATCCGCGTGGATGGCGACGTGCGCCGGATCAATGTGCCGCCCATGCAGCACAAGGATGTCCATGCGTTGGTCTACGACATCATGAATGACAAGCAGCGCTAGGATTTCGAGGAATTCCTCGAGTGCGATTTTTCCTTCGAGATTCCGGGCCTGGCGCGCTTTCGCGTGAATGCCTTCAACCAGAACCGGGGCGCCGGTGCGGTGTTCCGTACGATTCCCTCCACCATCCTCAGTCTGGAAGAGCTCAACTGCCCGCCGATCTTCAAGCAGATTTCGGACTACCCCAGGGGCGTGGTGCTGGTGACCGGGCCAACGGGCTCGGGCAAGTCGACCACCCTCGCCGCCATGGTCAATCACAAGAACGAAAGCGAATACGGGCACATCCTCACCATCGAGGACCCCATCGAATTCGTGCACCAGAGCAAGAAATGCCTCATCAACCAGCGCGAGGTCCATCGGGACACACTCGGCTTCAACGAGGCGCTGCGCTCAGCCCTGCGTGAGGATCCCGACACTATCCTGGTGGGTGAGCTGCGCGATCTGGAAACCATCCGCCTTGCCCTGACCGCAGCAGAGACCGGACACCTCGTGTTCGGCACGCTGCACACGAGCTCGGCCGCCAAGACCATCGACCGCATCGTGGACGTGTTCCCGGCAGACGAGAAGGACATGGTGCGCGCCATGTTGTCGGAATCGCTGCGTGCCGTGATCTCCCAGACCTTGCTCAAGAAGAACGGCGGGGGCCGCGTGGCGGCGCACGAGATCATGATCGGCACCCCGGCCATCCGCAATCTCATCCGCGAGAACAAGATTGCCCAGATGTATTCCGCCATCCAGACGGGCCAGCAGCACGGCATGCAGACCCTCGATCAGTGCCTGCAGGGGCTGGTTCAGAAGGGGCAGGTGTCGCGGGTCGAGGCGCGCAACAAGGCACAGAACAAGGATCTGTTCTGACGTCAGCGGCATCCCGCACGCCCGAACAACCAGTTCCCATCGCAACGGAACCCCGGCAAGACAAGCTCAGGAGCAAGCGAGATGGAAAGAGAGCAGGCAATCAAGTTCATGCGCGACCTGCTGAAGCTCATGGTGGACAAGAAAGGCTCCGACCTTTTCATCACCGTGGATTATCCGCCTGCCATCAAGATTGATGGGCGGGTGATGCCGGTCTCCAAGACCCGGCTCACCGCGGAGAACACGCGCGGCATGGTGCACGCCATCATGAACGACCGTCAGCTGAAGGAGTTTGAAGCCACCAAGGAGTGCAATTTCGCGATTGCCCCTACCGGCATCGGCCGCTTCCGCGTGAACGCTTTCGTCCAGCAGGGCTACAGCGGCATGGTCCTGCGCACCATCGAGACCAACGTGCCGACCATCGATGCGCTTGGACTGCCCCAGATCATGAAGGAAGTTTCGCTCACCAAGCGAGGGCTGGTCATCATGGTGGGCGGTACCGGTTCGGGAAAATCCACCTCGCTGGCGGCGATGATCAACCACCGCAACGAGAACAGCTACGGCCACATCATCACTATCGAAGATCCAATCGAATACGTGCATCCCCACAAGAACTGCATCGTGATGCAGCGTGAGGTGGGTGTGGATACGGAGGGCTGGGAAATAGCGCTCAAGAACACCCTGCGCCAGGCGCCGGACGTGATTCTGCTGGGCGAAATCCGCGATCGGGAAACCATGGAATTCGGGCTCGCCTTTGCGGAAACCGGGCACCTCGCCATGGCGACACTCCATGCCAACAGTGCCAACCAGGCGCTCGATCGCATCATCAATTTCTTTCCGCAGGAACGGCACCAGCAGCTGTTCATGGACATGTCGCTCAATGTGCGGGCGATCATTGCCCAGCGGCTCCTCAAGCGCGCCAACGGCAAGGGCCGGGTGGCCGGCATCGAAATCATGTTGAACACGCCGCTCATCGCCGATCTCATGCTGAAGGGCGAGATCCACCAGTTGAAGGAGATCATGGGTCGATCCAATGAGCAGGGCATGAAGACCTTCGATCAAGCGCTGTTCGACCTCTTCGAGGAGGGAGCCATTTCCTACGATGATGCGCTCCGCAGAGCCGACTCCATGAATGAATTGCGCTTGCGCATCAAGCTGGAGAGCAAGCGCGAGAAAGGCGAGATCGGCGGCGCATCCCTGAGCCTGGAAGAAACCGACGATCCGCGCTTCATGCGGCGTTGAGCGCAAGGAATCACGCATGGATATCACGCCTTATCTCAAGCTGCTGCGCGACAAGAACGGCTCGGATCTCTTCTTCAGCGCAGGCGCGCCGGTAAAGATCCAGATCGACGGCGTGATCAGCACCGTCGGCAAGACCGTGCTCACCGGCGAGCAGACCCAGGCTGCCGTCTATGGGGTGATGGGCGATGTTCAGATCCGGCGTTTTGAGGAAACCCTCGAATGTGACTTTGCGATCTCGCTGGAGGATGGCTCGGCGCGTTTCCGCGCCAATGTGTTCCGTCAGCGCGGTGAGGTGAGCCTGGTCCTGCGCCTCATCCCCTCCCGCATTCCGAGCATCGACGAATACGGCCTACCGGAAATCCTGAAGACCATGGTGATGAACAAGCGGGGGCTCATCCTCATGGCGGGGTCCACAGGCTCCGGCAAGTCGACCACGCTCGCCGCCATGATCAACGAGCGCAACCAGCGCGCACCCGGGCATATCCTTACCATCGAGGATCCCATCGAATTCTCACATCCCAACCTGCGCTGCATCGTGAACCAGCGCGAGGTGGGTGTGGACACGCTGTCGTTCAAGGCTGCCCTGCGCGCCTCCCTGCGCGAGGCACCGAACGTCATCCTCATTGGCGAGGTGCGCGACCGCGAAACCATGGAGGCGGCGCTGGAGCTCTGCAATACCGGCCACCTGTGCCTGTCCACCCTGCATGCCAACAACGCCAATCAGGCGATGGAGCGGGTGATCAACCTGTTCCCCCAGGAACTGCACAAACAGTTGCTGCTCGACCTGTCGATGAATTTGCGGACGGTCATTTCACAGCGCCTGGTGCGCGGTGTGGAAGGGCACCGCGTGGCTGCCATCGAGATTCTGGTCAACACGCCCCACATCGCAGAGCTGATCCTCAAGGGGGATCTCCATGCCATCAAGGAGGCCATGGCGAACAGCGGCGTCAAAGGCATGCAGACTTTCGATGAATCCCTGCTCAATCTCTACAAGGAAGGACGGGTGAGCATGGAAGAAGCGCTGGAGAACGCCGACTCGCGGACCAACCTCGAGGCGCGCATCAACTTCGGCTGAGTCACCGCCCGCTGCGCACGCGACACAGCCAGCCGAAAACGGCCCAAGCGAGACAGATCAACCACTCTTCCTGCGAGAGCGCGGCGAGGCTGCCGGGCAGGAAGAGCGCGATGAGTCCCAGGCAAACCGCGAGCGCGACATAGCCGACGAGCCTGCCACCCGGCACCCGATAAGGGCGCGGCATCGCGGGCTCGCGGTGTCTGAGATAAATGAACGACAAGGCTACCAGTGCGTATCCGATCACCACGCCGAAACTGCCTGCATTGATGAGCCACAGCAGCACCGGGCGCCCGAACCAAGGGGCAAGGCAGGTCAGCAGACCCACGGTCAGAATCGCGACATGCGGTGTGCGGTATCGGGGATGCAGCCGGGCAAAGGCCGCTGGCAGCATGCCATCCTCTGCCATCGAATAGAGCAGGCGGCTGGCGCCCACCACAAAGGCATTCCAGGTGGTGATGATGCCCGCCACGCCACCGAGAATGAGCAGGATGCCGGCCCAGCGCCCACCCCAGGCGCTTTCACTGGCGTGCGCCGTCGTCATGCCGGCAGCGGCGCGTGTCTCTGCCGGCAGGGCAAGCCCCACCGCCAGAATCATCGCGCAATAAAACGCCATCCCGCACAGGACGGACACCACGATCACGCGGCCGAGCGCCGCATGGGGCAGGCGAATCTCGGCTGCCGCCTGGGGAATCACGTCAAAACCCATGAACATCATGGGCACCACGATGAGAACCGCCGCCATGCCGGCAAGGCCGCCATCAAAATGCGGGCGCAGGTTCGCCGCCTCCCCATTCAGCAGGGCCCCTGCCAGCACCAGCAGTCCGCACAGCACGATGAACGTGGTCACCGCTTTCTGTACGCGGGATGCCAGCAGCAAGCCCCGCACATTGATGAGACTGATGAGCACCGCGCCGAGTATCCCCGTGGCGACAAAGCTCAGATGGATATCAAAGCCACCCACGGTCCAGAGATAACCGATATCAAGCCCCGGCAGCAGGTGCGACAGGGCATAGGGGAAGGCCACGGTTTCGAAGGCCGCCACCGAGACATAGCCGAGCACGATGGCCCAGGAGCAGATGAACGAAGGCGTGCGTCCCAGTGCACGCAGGCTGTAGACGTGTTCACCCCCGGCTTGCGGCATGGCCGCGGCCAGCTCCGCATAGCACAGCGCGACGAAGATCATGGCGCAGCCGCCGAGCGCAAAGCCGAGCAGCGCACCCAGCGAACCGGCCTGCGTGGTCCACGGCCCGGTCAGCAGCACCCAGCTCCAGCCGATCATCGCGCCGAAGGCGAGTGCCAGCGCATCGCGTCGACCGAGCACCTGCGCCAGTGTGGTCTGGACCATGGTCAACGTTTTTCGGTGAGGCGAGGATTCTTGGGGCCCGACTCTAGCCTTGCGGGATCCCGTCAACAACCCAAGTCCGCGGAGATTCGTTGCTTACGCTCGAGGTGCACCGGCAGCAGCGGGATTCGAGCGTGATCCAAGGCTGTCGCTTTGCCGGCGCCTTGCATAAGATTCGGCCGGTTCAAGTCGTTCGAGGAGCTCTGCATGTCATCCGGTCTTCCCGTACTGCCGCCCGAGGCAATCACCGCCGAGTGGCTGACCGCGGCGCTGGCCGGCCGCGGTATCGAGGCCCGCGTGGCCGGGTTCGACATGGAAACCGTGGGCACGGGTCAGCTCGGTGAGACGCGGCGTTTCCACCTGCGTTATGCGGGCACGCCCCCACCGGAAGCACCGGCCACGGTGGTGGGCAAATTCTCCTCGGCCAACCCGGTGGCTGCCGAGAGCGGACGCACCATGGGCTTCTATCGCGCGGAGGTGATGTTCTACCGTGAACTTGCGCACAAAGCGCGCGCCCGCACGCCCCTGCCCTATGTTGCGGAGATCGACGAGCAAGGCGACTTCGCCCTGTTGTTCGAGGATCTCGCCCCGGCCCAGACCGGAGACCAGTTCCGTGGCTGTCCCCTCGACGAGGCCCGGGCCGCGCTGAAGGAAGCCGCCCTGCTGCATGCCACGTTCTGGAACGATGAGGCCCTCATGCAGCAACCCTGGCTCTACGTGCCGGAAGGTGCGCAGGGCTTCTACACCACGGAGCTCATCGAACGTTCCTGGGATCATGTCCAGAAAAACTATCAGGGCTGGCTCTCACCGGAAGTCACTGCCTGCTGCGATCGCTTCGTCCGCAACCATGCGTTCTGGAATCGCCCAAGACCCTTCCCGAAGACCTTCACCCATTGTGATTTTCGTCCCGACAACATGCTCTTCGGCGGGCCGGATGGGCGCGTTGCGCTGGTGGACTGGCAGACCAGCAACTTCCTCGGCACGGGCATGGACGTGGCGTACTTTCTCGGTGGGTGTTTCGATCGCGAGACCCGCCGCAAGCATGAACGGAATCTGCTCAAGGGCTACCATGATGATCTGCTGGCTCTGGGGGTTAAGGATTATTCTTTCGATCACCTGCTCGATGACTACCGTCATTACAGCTACGCGGTGATCGCGGTGGCGATAGCCGCCACGCTGATCGTCAAGCGCACCGACCGTGGCGACCGCATGCTGATGCACATGACCATCGGTGGTGCCGAGCAGGCGATAGACAACGCGGCACTCGATCTGCTCCCACCCTGATTCACCCTGTTTCTTTCCCGCCCCGATCCAGGAGACGCGCGCATGCGGCTGGCCAAACCCCACCTCGATCTCGGAATGTTCACGGCGGATCTCGACAGCCACCGGCATTTCTGGGGCGAGACTGTAGGCCTCAGACTGGACCATGAACTGCCCTTCGACGAGTTGTGGGTGCAGCACCGCTACGATGCCCATGCCTCCGTCATCAAGGTGAATCACTATCGCCACCCCATGCCTGCGCTGCCGCCCTCGGGCTATGTGGGCCTGACGATTGCGCGCGCCGATGCGCCGGCATGGGTCGGTCAGGCGCCGAGTGGTGAAACCGTGCGGGTGGTGCCGCCGGGTACCGATGGTGTGGAGCGCATCGGAATAACCGTGCGCACGCCGGAGCCTGCGCGAATGATGGATTTCTATCTGGGGGCGCTGGAGTTTGAGGAAGCGGCGCCCGATGTTGCCCGCTGCGGCGACACTCTGCTGTGGGTGGAGAAAGGACCAGGTGGCAGTACCACGCCCGATTTCATCGGCCCCGGCTTTCGTTACCTCACCGTGCAGATCTTCGATGCCGATGCCGAAATCGCGGCGATCATCGGCCGTGGAGGACGGCTTGGACGTGCGGCGGTGAATTTTGGCAGCATCGCCCGCTATGGCTTCGTGCTCGATCCGGACGGCAACTGGATCGAGATGTCGGCGCGCGCGTCGCTCACTGGCATGGCGCCCCCTCGCTGATGTTCCTCCACCAACGCGGCGGCGCGCGTTTCTCGCTGGAGGGCCTCTTGCACGCACTGGTGCACCTGTTCGGGCGTTTCGCCTTGTCGCGCCGGTATCGCGTGCGCGTACTTGGCACCCACCACCTCCCGAAGACCGGTGGCGTGCTGCTGCTTGGCAACCACATTTCCTGGATCGACTGGGCGGTGCTTCAAATGGCCTGTCCGCGCCCGATTCGATTCGTGATGGAGCGGGCACTGTTCGAGCGCTGGTACCTGCGCTGGTTCCTGAACAGCTTCGGTGTCATCCCGATCAGCGGGGCCGGCAGCCGATCCGCACTCGATGAAGTCCGCAAATGCCTGAATGCCGGTCAGGTCGTTGCCATGTTCCCGGAGGGTGCGATCAGTCGCACCGGGCATCTGGGCGAATTCCGCCGCGGTTACGAGCAGGCGGTGACGGATGCCCAGGGGATCATCATTCCCTTCTATCTGCGCGGGTTGTGGGGCAGTTCATTCTCCCGTGCCAGCGCCCATCTGCAGTCCCTGCGACGCAGTGTGCTGAGACGTGATCTCGTGGTGGCCTTTGGTGGCACCCTGCCGTTGTCCACGCCGGCCGAGGCGCTCAAGCGTCGCGTGTTCGAACTCTCAATCCAGTCTTGGGACGATTACACGCGCACCCTAGAGACCATCCCGGAAGCCTTTCTCGCCACGGCCAAGCGCATGAAGGGCGACATGATGCTGGCCGATACCGTGTCCGGCCCGCTGTCCGCTTGGCGGGCGCTCACCGGTGCGCTAATCCTGCGGGGTTTCATTCGTCGCCATGGCAAGGGTCAGAACATCGGTCTGCTACTGCCCACCAGCAACGGCGGCACGCTCGCCAATCTCGGCGCGCTGCTGTGTGGCCGTACGGTCGTCAATCTCAATTACACCGCAAGCGTGGAGGCCGTGCAGGCGGCCCTGCGCAAGGCGGATATAGAAACGGTATTCACTTCCAGTCGTTTCCTCGAGCGGCTGGTGCAGCGTGGTGTCGATCCGCAGGCACTCACGGCCGGTGTGGAAGTGCTGGAACTCGAGAAGCTCGCCAAGGGCGTGACGCCACTGCGTCGTCTGCTGACCCTCTTGCAGGCGGTGCTCCTGCCGCGCTGGATGCTGCGGGTGTTGTATTGCGCGCGGGTTTCTCTCGAAAGCCCAGCAGCCATCATGTTCTCCAGTGGCAGCGAGGGTGAGCCCAAGGGAATTGTGCTGTCCCATCGCAACATCATGGGCAACATCAAGCAGATCGTGGACATGCTCAACGTGGAGCAGCACGACGTGGTGCTCGCATCCCTGCCACAGTTCCACGCCTTTGGCCTCACCGGCTCGACCCTGATGCCGATGGTGGAAGGCATACCCGCGGTGTGCCATCCGGATCCCACGGATGCGGTGGCGATCGGCAAGGTGGTGGCCGAATACCAGGTCACGGTGCTGATGGGCACGTCCACTTTCCTGCGGCTCTATGCACGCAGTCCGCGCGTGCATCCGCTGATGTTTGCCTCATTGCGCATTGTGGTGTCCGGCGCGGAGAAGCTCGCGCCCGATGTGCGGGAATCCTTCAAACTCAAATTCAACAAGGACATCTACGAAGGCTACGGGGCCACCGAGACCACGCCGGTGGCGAGTGTGAACATTCCCGATCAGTTGGATCCCACCTGGTGGACCGTGCAGCTCGGCAACAAGCCGGGCACGGTAGGCATGCCGCTGCCGGGATCAAGCTTCCGCATCGTGGATCCCGAGACGCTGGAGGAGCTGCCTACCGGCGAGGATGGGCTGATCCTCATCGGTGGTACGCAGGTGATGCTTGGTTATCTGAAGGATCCCGAGCGAACCGCCCAAGTGATCGTGGAACGGGATGGGCTGCGCTGGTACCGCAGCGGCGACAAGGGACATCTGGACGAGGACGGCTTCCTCACCATCGTCGACCGCTACTCGCGCTTCGCCAAGCTGAGCGGCGAGATGGTGAGCCTGTCTGTTGTCGAGGCGCAGATCCGCGCCGTGCGCGGCAACCCCGAGCTCGATGTCTGTGCACTGAGCGTGCCGGAGCCGCGCAAGGGGGAGCAGATCATCCTGCTGGCGGCAGGTGCAGGCCTCGATCTCCATACCTTGCGCAAGGAGCTGCTGGAGTCCGGGGTGAGTCCCTTGACCATCCCGCATGAAATCCTGGAGGTGGAGGCCATTCCCAAGCTCGGCAGCGGCAAGACCGATTTCGGTGCCGCAAGAGCGCTGGCCGACCGCTTGCTAGCAGAGGCATGAGGCCGAAAACGCCCTGAAAGAAGGCGACCGCAGCCTTTGCGCTCGATACTGGTGCAAATCAGCAATTCCTGAACCGAGGCTTTGGGGCCCTTCCGTCCAGACCCCCACCAGAAAAAAACCTGCCTGAAACCAAGGTGGGCCCGGAATGCCTTGCTTTGGCGCGCATGCACCGTCTTTCGTCACGCTTTCGCACGTCAGTGGTGCGTTTCTTGCTATCCCGGAAACACCACAAAGACAAACTCGGGGGAGTCGGATGGAAGCGTTACAGACAGGCAGTGATGTGTTGTTCATCCTGCTCGGGGCCATCATGGTGTTGGCCATGCATTCGGGCTTTGCCTTTCTCGAGGTGGGCACGGTCCGTCGCAAGAACCAGGTCAATGCGCTGGTCAAGATCCTGTGCGATTTCGCGGTCTCCACCATTGCCTATTTCTTCGTCGGCTATCTCGTGGCCTACGGGGTGGATTTCTTCCGGGGTGCGGCCGAGCTCAACCTGCGCGGCGGCTATGACCTCGTGAAATTCTTCTTCCTGCTCACGTTTGCTGCCGCCATCCCTGCGATCATCTCCGGCGGGATTGCCGAGCGGGCCCGCTTCCATCCGCAACTCGCGGCCACCGCGCTGGTCGTGGCTTTCGTGTATCCCTTCTTCGAGGGCATCACCTGGAATGGCAATTTCGGCGTGCAGGCTTGGCTGAAGGAAAGCTTTGGCGCTCCCTTCCATGACTTCGCCGGTTCCGTGGTGGTGCATGCCATGGGTGGCTGGCTCGCGCTGGTTGCGGTGGTCATGCTGGGCGCACGCCATGGTCGTTATCACAAGGATGGCGGTATCGCAGCGGCGCACCCGCCATCCAGCATTCCTTTTCTCGCCCTGGGCGCCTGGATCCTCACGGTCGGCTGGTTCGGTTTCAACGTGATGTCGGCACAGACCGTCGCCGCAGTGAGCGGATTGGTGGCGGCCAACTCGCTGATGGCCATGGTGGGCGGCATCCTCACGGCCCTGTTCGTGGGCCGCAATGATCCGGGCTTCGTGCACAACGGGCCCTTGGCCGGACTGGTGGCAGTCTGCGCCGGATCGGATGTGATGCATCCGCTTGGCGCGCTCGTCACCGGTGGCGTGGCGGGCGCCCTGTTCGTCTGGCTGTTCACCCTTACCCAGAATCGCTGGCGCATCGACGACGTGCTGGGCGTATGGCCTTTGCACGGACTGTGCGGCGCCTGGGGCGGACTGGCGGCCGGGATTTTCGGTCAGGAGGCGCTGGGCGGTCTCGGTGGCATCAGCATGATGTCGCAGGTGATCGGCACCGGCCTCGGCATACTCATCGCACTCGCTGGCGGTTTCCTCGGTCTACGGGGTCTCAAGCGCGTGGTGGGCCTTCGCCTGTCGCAGGAGGAGGAGTATCGCGGTGCCGACCTTTCGATCCACAAGATAGCGGCGTCACCCAGCTACGGCGAGTGATGCGGCTGTGACTGTGTCCGGATCTCCCAGCCCGCCATCAGGGTGACGGTGCGGAGATCCGGGAGAGACCTCCGGTGGCGAAGCCCGCCACCAACCTCGCCAAGGCCGGATAGTCCAGTGGACCCTCGTCCCTGAACCAGGTGAACAGCCAGTTGATCATGCCGAACAACAGCATGCTGAGCGGCTTCTCGAGCTTGCGCGCCCCAAGCTCCGGCCAGTCGGCAGCGATAGCCTGCGCGAAAGCTGCAACGACCTGACGCTCCTTCTGCCGGATTCGTGCCTGATCGTCCTCATCGAGATACTTGAGATCCTGCACCAGCACCTGATGGTGCGCGCGGGCGCTCGCATACTCCTCGACGAAACGTCGCACCAGATGTTCCAGCCGGTGAGCTGAGGAACGGTGACCCGCAGCCGCGAGGCTTTCCTCTTCCGCGACCAGCGCCACGAGGCGGTCAATGTGGCCTTCCGCAATCGCCACCAGCAGCTGGTATTTGTCTTCGTAGTAGTGATACAGCAGCGCCTTGGAGACGCCGGCAGCGTGGGCAAGATCGAGCATCGACGTGCCCTGGAATCCGCGCGCCGCGAACAATGCCGCGGCATGTTGCAGGATGCTGTCCTGCTGTTCGCCATAGCGGGCAGCGCGACCGCGGGGCATGGGTCAGCGTGCGTCGAAGGAAATGACGACGCGCTCGCTCACGGGATGTGCCTGGCAGGTGAGCACGATGCCGGCCTTGAGATCACTTTCAAGCAGCGCATAGTTGCGCGACATCTTCACTTCCCCTTCCATCACCCTCGCGCGGCAGGTGGCGCACACCCCGGTTCTGCAGGAGAAGGGCAGATCCATGCCGGCGCTCCGGGCGGCATCCAGAATGGAAAGGCTGGGGTCAGCCAAGGTCAGTTCGCGCTGCACGCCATCCAGGATCACGACCACGCGCGCGCCCTCTGGCGTCGCGATCTCGGTCGTCGACCCACCATCTGCCACCGGCGCGCCGAAGCGCTCCACATGCAGCCGGTCTTCCGCCATTCCGGCCTCATGCAGCACTGCACAGCATTCTTCCAGCACCGCATGCGGCCCGCACAGAAGCACTTCGTCCACCGATTCGGGCGGCACGAGCCGGGCCAGGAACTCGCGCAGCTTGGCGCCATCCAGACGGCCGTGATGCAGCGGGATCTCCTGTGGTTCGCGCGAGAACGTGCAATGGAGCGCGAAGCGTCCCAGAAAGCGATTCTTCAGATCTTCGAGATCCTCGCGAAACATCATGCTCGCGAGGTTGCGGTTGCCATAGAGCAGGGTCACGCGATTGCGGGAATCCTCTGCAAGCGCCTGCCGCGCGATGGACAGGAGCGGTGTGATGCCACTGCCCACCGCAATGAGCAGAAGATGGCGGCCCGTGCCCGTCGCGGGCAAGAGACCGAACTGCCCATCCGGCGGCATCACTTCGACAGATGTACCCGCCTGCACGTCACGGTTGAGCCACGGTGACAGCACGCCTCCTTTGATCTCGCGCACACCGATGCGCAAGAAGCCTTCGCAGGGGGCCGAGCACAGCGAATAGCTGCGTCGTTGATCTTCTGCATCGCCCGGCCGCCGCACGGTGAGGTACTGGCCAGCGTGAAACTGGAACAGAGGAACGAGTTCCGGCGGCACGGCAAGCGTGAGACTGACCGCATCGTCGGTTTCGCGGGAAACCTGCGCGATCTGCAAGGTGTGGAAGGAAGGCAGTGACATGGCTTTCAAAGAGGCTTGAAGTAATCAAAGGGTTCGCGGCAGTGCTGGCAGCGGTGGAGCGCCTTGCAGGGCGTGGCGCCGAAGGCAGAGATCTGTTCGGTCCGGTGGCTGCCGCAGCGTGGGCAGGCCGGTCGGAACTGCAGGGCCCGCGGCAGATTGCCGGCAATGGTGCAGGGAGGCGTGATGCCGAAGCGTTGCAGCGCCTCGCGGCCTGCCGCCGTGATCCAGTCCGTGGTCCAGGCCGGGGCGATACGCAACTCGACTCGCAGGTCCGCCACGCCCGCGGCTTTCAGCACGCGCACTATCTCCTGACGAATGGCCTCCGTGGCGGGACAGCCGGCATACGTGGGCGTGATGACCACGGCGGCGCTGCGTGTGGCGGGCTCGCTGTGGGCTTCACGCACGATGCCAAGATCCACCAGTGACACGGCTGGAATCTCCGGGTCCGGGATTGCTTGCAGCAAGGTCCAGAGACCTTCCTCGCTGCCGTCCCACGGCGCCGGAACTTGCTCGATGGCACCGAAGGCCGCGAAGAAATCCTGCGGCAGGGGTGCCCCTGTGCTCACCAGCGCGCCCCGGGATGGGCACGCGCCAGCGCCTGCATCTCGCTCAGCAGATAACCCATGGCTTCCGAGTGCCTGCCCTGACGGCCTGTTGCCAGAAACGGAGTGGGCGCGGGAACCGTCAGGGTCGCGCTGTGCAGCGTTGCGTTGGTGTTCGCGGTCCAGATTTCGGCAATACGGTCGAGGCCGGGCGCGAGCCCGGTGTCCATTGCCGCCGTTTCCACCGCATCCAGGTGAAATAGTTCGCTGGTGTACGGCCACAGATAGTCGAGCGCTGTCTGCATGCGACGATGGGACTCCTCAGTGCCATCGCCGAGACGCACCACCCAGTTGCCCAGATGTTCCTGGTGATAGCGGCTTTCCTTCACGCTTTTGGCTCCAATGGCCGCGAGCGCCGTATCGCGCGATTTTGCCAGTGTCCCCCACACCAGACACTGCCAGCTCACATAGGCCCAGGCGCGCAGCACGCTCTGGCCGAAATCCCCGTTCGGCAGCTCGACCAGTGTGGGATTGCGGAACTCGGACTCATCGCGCCAGTAGGCGAAAGCATCCTCGTCGCGGCCCTGGCCTTCCAGCGCACCGGCATGGCTGTAGAGCAGGCGCGCCTGGCCCAACAAATCGAGCGCGATATTGGTGAAGGCTATGTCCTCTTCCAGCACCGGGCCGTGGCCACACCATTCGCTGAGGCGTTGGGACAGCACCAGCGAGCCGTCGGCCAAGCGCAGCACCCAAGCGGCGTGCTGCGGGCCCAGTGGCTTCAGGTCGATCGTCGATTCATGCGTCGCGGCGGGAGTGTTCATGGCATCAGATATGGTTCACGTCATCCGGCAACTGGTAGAAGGTGGGATGTCTGTAGACCTTGTCTTCCATGGGGTCGAAGAGCTCGGCTTTCTGGCCCGGATCGGAGGCGATGATCTGATCCGCGCGCACCACCCAGATCGAGACACCCTCCTGGCGCCGCGTGTAGACATCGCGTGCCGCCTGCAGGGCCAGTGCACCATCAGGCGCATGCACGCTGCCACAGTGCTTGTGATCGAGTCCGGCCCGGCTGCGGATGAAAACTTCCCACAGAGGCCATTCATTGCGTGTGCTCATGGTGATTCCTCAGGCAGCGACTGAACGGGTGGCTTGCTTGTTGGCATGGGCGAGTGCCGCCTCACGCACCCAGGCGCCGTCGTCCCAGGCTTGCACACGCGCGGCAAGGCGTTCCTTGTTGAGGGGGCCATGCCCGTTCACGACATTCCAGAATTCCTGCCAGTTGATGGCACCAAAATCATGATGCCCGTGTTCGGCATTCCACTTCAGATCGGGATCCGGCAGGGTCACGCCCAGTACGCGCGCCTGCTCCACGATCGCATCGACGAATTTCTGTCGCAGCTCGTCATTGGACAGCCGTTTGATGCCCCACTTGGCGGACTGCTCGGAGTGCTGGGAATCCTTGTCTTCCGGGCCGAACATCATGAGCACCGGCCACCACCAGCGATTGACGGCTTCCTGCACCATGGCGCGCTGCGCCTCCGTGCCCTGCATCATGGCGTGCAGCAGGTCGAAGCCCTGGCGCTGGTGGAAGGATTCCTCGCGGCAGATGCGGATCATCGCGCGGGCATAGGGGCCGTAGGAGCAACGGCACAGGGGCACCTGGTTCATGATCGCCGCGCCATCCACCAGCCAGCCGATCACACCGATATCGGCCCAGGTTGGTGTTGGATAGTTGAAGATCGAGGAATATTTCGCGCGCCCGCTGTGCAAGGCTTCAATCATCTCGTCGCGTGAGGTGCCGAGTGTCTCCGCGGCTGCGTAGAGATAAAGCCCATGCCCGCCTTCATCCTGGATTTTCGCGAGCAGGATGGCCTTGCGCTTGAGACTCGGCGCACGGGTCACCCAGTTGCCCTCGGGCAGCATGCCCACGATTTCCGAGTGCGCATGCTGGCTTATCTGCCGCACCAGCGTCTTGCGGTACTGCTCGGGCATCCAGTCCTTGGCTTCGATGAAATCACCTTGTGCACAGCGCGCATCAAAGTCTGCGCTGGCCGTGCCTTGTTCGATTGACTGGAGCGGGGCTTTGTTGCCCTCCGGGATGTCCATTGCCTGGGTATACATGGAAAGACTCCTGCTGCCTGCCGGAAAGAATGAAAAATTATCGGGGGCGTCGGTCGAACACGCGCACCGCCTTGCCCACCAGCACCCGCTCTATCGCGTGCGGATGCAAGACCTCGACTTCCGCCGACACCCCGATGAGGGTCTTGATCTGGTGGGTGACGTGGTGCGCGATGGCCTGCCGTGTTTCGGGTGAGAGTTCCGTGCGCGCTTCCACCTTGATGCTCAGGTGATCGAGGTGCCCTTCCTTGTCCACGAAGATCTGGTAGTGGGGCGCGAGTGCCTCGGTGGCGCAGACGATCTCCTCGATCTGGGTGGGAAACACGTTCACGCCGCGAATGATGAGCATGTCATCCGAGCGACCGGTGATCTTGCCGATGCGCCGCATGCTGCGCGCCGTGGGCGGCAGCAGCCGCGTGAGATCCCGTGTGCGGTAGCGGATCACCGGGAAGGCCTGCTTGGTGAGCGAAGTGATGACGAGTTCCCCGGGTTCACCGTCCGGCAGTACCGCGCCGGTCACCGGATCGATGATTTCGGGATAAAAGTGATCTTCCCAGATCACCGGCCCATCCTTGCTCTCGATGCACTCACAGGCCACGCCCGGACCCATGACTTCGGACAGACCGAAGATGTCGATCGCATCCATGCCGGTGCGCGCCTCGATCTCGTTGCGCATGGCTTCGGTCCAGGGTTCTGCCCCGAAGATGCCGACCTTGAGTGAGCTGCCTGCAGGGTCGAGGCCGGCCCGCGCCATGGCATCGATCAAGGTGAGCATGTAGGAGGGCGTGACCAGGATGACATCGGGCTTGAAGTCCGCGATCAGCTGCAGCTGTTTCTCTGTCTGCCCGCCCGACATGGGGATCACCGTGCAGCCGAGACGCTCCGCGCCGTAGTGGGCACCGAGTCCGCCGGTAAAGAGGCCGTAACCGTAGGCCACGTGCACGATGTCGCCCTTGCGCCCACCGGCCGCGTGGATCGAGCGGGCCATGAGATCCGACCAGGTTTCGATGTCCTGCGCGGTATAGCCCACCACCGTTGGTTTGCCGGTGGTGCCGCTGGAAGCATGCACGCGAACCACCTCTTCACGCGGCACGGCGAACAGGCCGAAAGGGTAGTTGTTGCGCAGGTCGCCCTTGGTGGTGAAGGGAAAGCGGGCAAGGTCGGTGAGTGTGCGCAGCTCGTCCGGATGCACGCCGGCGGCATCGAAGGCACTGCGGTAATGCGGCACATTGCGGTAGACGTGGGCGAGGGTTTCGCGCAGACGGGTCACCTGCAGGTGCGTGAGTTCATCCCGGCTCGCGGTTTCGATGGCGTGCAGGCCGCCCTTGTGGTGTGCGCGCGGTCCGGCCATGTTCAGGTGCCTCCCACGGGCTTGCCGGCCAGTCGCTGTACGCGCCCGCGCATCACGGCGATGAGCCGTCCGTCCGCGGCCGTGATGGTGGCGTCGTAGAGGCCGGTGCGTCGGGTGCGGGAGAGCTCGCGAACTTCCGTGGAGAGGATCTCCCCTTCGCGGGCGGAGGCCACGAAGTCCATGCCGAGGTTGGTGGCGACCGCCATCTCGCCATGACTGTTGGAAGCAAAGGCCATGGCGGTGTCGGCGAAGGTGGTGAGCATGCCGCCGTGGATGATGCCGAAACCGTTCAGCATGTCCCGTCGTACCTGCATTTCCGCCCGGCAATACCCGGCGCGAACCTCGACCAGACGGATCCCCAGCGCCTGGCTCGCGTAATCATCGCGCCACAGGATCTCGCGTGTGCGATCCACGGTGGTTTGGGACGTCTCCGGAAGAGTAGCGGCAGGGGGCATGGGGAACCTGGAACATAATTGACCGTGCGGTCAATTATGTAGAGTCACGCCATCCGGGTGCAAGCCTCTAGTCCGGAAACCAGTGCAGCGGGGGTTCGTCCAGTGCGGCCAGCTGTTCGCGGAGCGTCAGGACATGGTCCTGCCACCAGCGCTGGCCGTTGAACCAGGGGAAATGCAGGGGGAAGGCCGGGTCGTTCCAGCGTCGGGCCAGCCAGGCGGCGTAGTGCAGGAGGCGCAGGCTGCGCAGCGCTTCGATGAGCCCCAGCTCGGCGGGTTCGAAGGGGCAGAAAACGGTATAGCCGCGCAGTACGGCGGCGAGCTGCGCTTCTCGCTCCTCGCGATCTCCGGCCATCAGCATCCACAGATCCTGGATGGCGGGGCCGGTCATGCAGTCATCCAGATCCACGAAGTGCGGGCCGGCCGGTGTCCACAGGATATTGCCCGGGTGGCAGTCACCATGCAGGCGCAGAGTCGCTACCGGGCCCACCCATTCAAGAGCCTGCTCGACGCGCTCCAGCAGCTGATCCGCCACGCTGTCGTAGGCGGGCCTCAGATCCTGCGGGATGAAATCCTGCTGCTTCAGCCAGCCCACGGGTTCGCGCCCGAACCGGGCCACCGTCAGGCCGGGTCTCGCCTTGAAACGGCGGGCCCGTCCCACGGCATGGATGCGCCCGATGAAGCGCCCGGTCCATTCCAGCACGTCCAGTCGATCCAGTTCGGGGGTGCGTCCCGGCCGGTTCGGGAACAGTGCAAAACGCAACGCCTCATCCCAACGTAGGCAGCTGCCGCCCGCCTCTGGCAGCGGGGCGACCACCGGCACCTCGGCGTCCTCGAGTTCCAGGGCGAAGGCATGCTCCTCGGCGATCGCCGCATCCTCCCAACGCCCCGGCCGGTAGAACTTGGCAATCAGGGCATCGCCCGTCTCCAGCCCTACCCGGTAGACCCGGTTCTCATAGCTGTTGAGCGCGAGCAGACGACCATCGACCACCTGGCCCGTGCGCTCCACGGCATCGAGCACCCGATCCGGCGAGAGGCTGGCGAACGGGGCTTCCGCCGTGGCGACAGGTGCCGCCTCGTCTGTCGTGGGTGTATCGGGATCGGTCACCGGGCGTCAGCGCTTGCGGGCAACCAGCGGCACGAGGCAGTCGGCGAGGAAATCCACCAGCGCCCACACGACCAGCGAGGCAATCAGCCCGTTGCGGCCGTAGTCCCGGTAGAGAGCATTCATCGCCAGCAGCCAGACCACCATCTCGACAGACAGGATGGGCATGCGCCAGGCCGGGTGTGTGCCGACCGCCGCCTGGCAGCGTGCACAGCGCACCCGCCAGAACATGAGTCGCAACACGTTGATGGTCTTGGCGCCGCAGGTCGGGCAACTCCGGCACAGGGGATTGTTCACGTCGCGGGCCTGCGCAGCAGGGCGAGTGCGAGGACAACCACCCACAGATTGAGGGCGACGCCGGCCAGGCGTTGCAGCAGGCCCTGCCAGTCTTCATGCACGGACATCAGCACCAGACACACCAGACCCCAGGTGCACGCTCCAATGCACCAGACGAGCAGATGACCGAGGCCCGCATGGCGGGTGCCGGTTGCGCCCCAGGCGATGGCCGACAGCATCATCAGCAGGTAGCCGGCCGCGGCCCACTGGCGATGAGCCAACTGTTCGGCGGATTCGGGCGCGGGCAGGCAGCCCGGATCGCACTGATAGACACCGGCCGCGATGCGCGCGAGCGCCGCGGCTGCCAGCAGGGCGCCGGCGACCCAGGCCCATACGTCACGGCGGAGGGTCCAGGTGGCCGCCGCGGTAAACCAGAGATAGAGCAGACCGGTGAGGACGAAGCCGCCGCCCACCATGAAACCGGCAGCCGGGCTTTCCCGCGCCGCGAGCTCGGAGATGAAATCGGTTTTCAGGGAATGCCCATCAACCAGGCTTGCCCCGAAGAAGATGAGCAATATCCACCACAGCGGGGCGGCCAGCCCGGCAAGGAGGCCGCCCCGGATCAGCAAGGTCGATGACGTCACGCGCAGATGGGTCTCAGAAATTGCCCTTGTGCTGCACGCCGTCCACCGGCAGGGTCACGCCGGACACCCAGCTCGCTTGCTGCGAGGCGAGGAAGACGATGGCATTTGCCACTTCTTCCGGGCGACCCATGCGACCAAACGGAATGGTGCTCACCACCATGTCATAGAAGGCCTTGTTGCCCTTGTGGATGCCATCCCAGAAGCCATCCGGAAAGTCGATGGAGCCGGGGGCCACGCAATTCACACGAATGCCCTGCGGTGCCAGTTCCATCGCCATGCTCTTGGAATAGCTGATGAGCGCGGCTTTCACTGCGGCGTAGGCTGCGACACCGGGCAGGCTCGCCTCCATGCCGGAAATCGAACTGATGTTGATGATGGCACCACCACCTTGGGCCACGAGCCAGGGCGTGACCTGCTTGGTGGCGCGCACGGGGGCGAGCATGTCCACGGCGACGCTGGCGGCCCAGCCGGCCTCATCGTCGGTCACGCCGAAACCGGAGGGATTGTTGATGAGCACATCCACCCGACCGAGGGCGGCATGAGCACCGTCCATGAAGGCCTTCAACGCGGCGGCATCGCCCACATCGCAGCTGGCGGCGTGCACTTTCACTCCCGAGGCAGCGAGTTCCGCACGGGTTTTCTCCAGGGCCTCCGCACCTCGGGCGCAGATGGCGAGATTCGCGCCCTCGGCGGCGAAGGCGTGCGCGGTGGCGCGACCTATGCCCTTGCTGGCGCCGGTGATGATGACGCCCTTGCCTTTGAGTCCAAGATCCATCGCACGCTCCCCTCGGTGTTGTTATCAGGTTGAGCGCGCCATTCTAGCGGGCCGCGCCGCCGTTTGGGGCGCTCAGGGCATCATGCCGGCTCCGAAGAGATGGCCAATGGCCCAGGTTGCGAAGCCGGCTCCCGCACCGATCAACACCATGCGCAGACCGCTCCACAGGGCGTTCCGTCCCGTGAAGAGACTGAGCACTGCGCCGATGAGGAAAAGGCTCACCAGGGTGAGGCCGCCGCTCCACAGCACCGGCTGCGCCACTGGCGCAAGCAGCCAGGGCAGCAGTGGCAACAGTGCGCCGACAGCGAAGGCCACGAAGGAGGCGATTGCCGCACCCCAGGGCGAGCCGAGGTCGTCCGGGTTCAGGCCAAGCTCTTCGCGGGCGAGGGTGTCGAGTGCGTGGGCCGGGTTCTTCACCAGTTCGCGCGCAAACTGGCGCGCGGCGTCGAGTTCAAACCCGCGTGCCTGGTAAATGAGTGCAAGCTCTTCCACCTCTTCATCCGGATAGGTGGCGAGTTCGGCGCGTTCCAGTGCAATCTGGCTCTCGAAGACCTCGCGCTGCGAGCGCATGGAGAGATATTCCCCGGCAGCCATCGACAGCGCACCAGCCATGAGTCCGGCAAAGCCGGTGCCGAGCAGGGCCGCGTGATCCATGCCGGCACCCGCCACGCCCATCAACAGACAGGCGTTGGAGACAAGACCATCGTTCACGCCAAACACGGCGGCACGCAGATTGCCGCCCCGCCCGATGCCCCGGTGGCGGGCACCGACCTCCGAGAGCTGGGTGGGCATTGCATGGGTAAGACCGGCATGTGCGTCCAGCGCGGACAAACCCCGTACCTTGAGAGTGGCGAGCACGGGCTTGATCGCACGCGGGCCAATGAGCCTTATGAGCCGCGCCACGACGCGGGCCCGCAGTGAAGGACGGAAGTCCGGCAGTGAGTTGCCGTGCGCGCGCGCCCACAAGGCGGCCTGCGTTTCCGCAGCCTCCGCCAGCGCGCTGAACATACCCGCTATGGCAGGGTTGGCTTCGCCCTCAGCGATGATCCGGTAGAGCCAGGCAGACTGGCATTCCTCATGCCAGCTCTCCAGTGTGTCCGCTCCTTGTGGCTGCTGGGGATCTTCGGGACCTTGTAGCGAAGGGTCGCGAGCGCTCATCGCATGGCGTAGCAGTAGAAGCTGTCATTGAAGAGCGGCGCGTGGATGCGCACGTCCCGGAAACCCAGCTCGCGCAAGGTTGCCGCCAGATTGTCCGGCTCGAAATACACCAGATGATCCGGCGGTCGATAACCGCTCCAGCGTGCTCCCATCAAGCGGCGGTTGAGGCCGCCATGATTGACTGTTTTCAGCAGCAGCATTCCGCCGGGATTCAGCAGGGCATGACACTGGCGCAAGGCCAGTCGCGGATCGTGCAGGTGTTCCAGCAGCGAGACCATGGCGACTACGTCAAAGCGCCTCTCGCCAAAGGGGTAGCTGCAGAAATCCCCCACCAGCACTTCCACGTCCAGCGCCCGCGCATGTTCCGCGAGGTGCGCGGAGATCTCGATTCCGGTGCAGTGATAGCGGTGGCGTGCGGTTGAAAGAAATGCGCCGGCTCCGCAGCCGATATCAAGCACCGTGCTGCCCTCGGGCACGCGGCGCGTGAGCTCGCGCAAAAAGAGCGTGCCTTTGGTTCTGCCGGAGAGTTTGCGCAGCCAGTGTCTGGCGAATGCCGCGAGTCGCTTCAAGGGGCCGCGTCGCTTCTTCTCTTTGCGTTCGACGATGGCGGACTCGGAATAGAAATCAGGGCGCGTGGCCGGTGCGGGATAGGGGTCGATGAAGGCAAACCCGCAGTCTTTGCAGCAGCGGATATCCCAGTCGGAAATCCGGTGCAGGATTGTATGTTTCCCAATGGCACAGAGCGGACAGGTGCTGGCGGGCATGGGTGTGCTTGCGTCGATCATGGCTGGTGAGCGTATCAGGGATGCGTGAAGATTCGCGTGACCGTTTGCTCGGCCTCGGTGCGCCTTGCGCTCAACAGCCTTGCGCACGTGATCTGATTGCGGGCGCGCAGCAGATTGTGCTCGCCGCGCGAGGCAAAGCGCGCCGGATCCCAGCCAAAGTAGCTTTCGTTCAGGGCATCGGCCGCAAAGCGCATGGCGAGTTCGAGCTGGATGGTCACCGTGGCACTGACCACCGCCGCCTTTTCCTCTGGCAGGAGCAGCCCTTCCGCAGCCTCGGCATAGCCTTCCAGCGCGGCGGCAAAGATCTCGAGATCAAATTCCGCCGAGGGAGCATCCTCGGCCTGTCGATTGCACCAGGAACGCAGTGCATCCCCGAGCTCGAACGGCAGTGCCGCAGAGGTCAATGTGTCCAGATCGACCAAACAGCGCGGACTGCCATCGCGCCCGAACAGCAGATTGGAGAGCTTGGGGTCGCCGTGCAGGAAACGCGGCGGCATGGCCGGGAGTGCGGCTTCCTGCGCCAGCGCGGAGAGAATGGCCTCCGCGAGCGCGGTGACTGTCGCGTGCAGGGGATGATCGCTCCGGCGCGCGAGCGTCTCCAGCAGAAAGGCGCGATGCCGCGCCGGCTCATGCACCGCCGGGCGCTGATAGGGCAGTGGGCCCTCGAACTCCCGCAGGGCGGCGTGGAAGCCGCCCAGCATGGCGCCTCCGGTGCGGGCATGGGCGAGATCCGGCAGGGTCGCGTGGCTGACACCATCGACGAAGGTCATCAGACGCCAGACGCCGCCATCGTGCTCCACCCACCATGCCCCATTCCGGGTCGCGATGAGCCGTGGCACGAGATGCCCGCGTGCGGCGAGGTAGTCCGTCACGCAGGCGAAATTCAGGTTCACTTCGCCCGGGAATGAAGGGTGCAGACGCTGCAGGACGAAGGCGGGGCCCTCTGGGCCTGACAGGCGCCAGGTCGAGTTGATGAGCCCGCCCGTCAGGCGGACCGGGTTGAGCAGGGGGATACCGTAGTGCGCCAGGACGGCGGGCAGCGCATCCTCCGCGCTCATGGCGTGCGGCCGGCCAGCTCCTCCTGCAGGCGCGCGATTTCCTGCTTGAGTGTTGCCACCTCGGAGAGTGCGCGGTCCCGCTCATGTTCGAAGCGTGCTGCGTCCGCGGTGGCCTCGAAGGCCGCGTGTTCAGCCCGCTCGGCGCGCGCCAGCGCCGCGCTGCGTTGCTCGCTCAGCTGTTCGTCCGAATGGGCTGCGCCCCAGGTGGAGCGCCACAGATGCTTCAGCACGGAGAAGCTCGGCCAGGTCTCGTCGCCCATGCCATGCTTGCCGCGCAGCTCGGCGAATTCCGCCCGGCGCAGATGTTCGGAGGCTGCTTCATCGAGGAAATCGAACGCGCGGCGACCGAGGTCCTCGGTGACTGCCGCGCGGGCGTCATGGACCGCGCGATGCAGTGCGCGGGCCTCGAAAAAGCCCTCTTCGCCCTCTTCGAAATCCAGTTTCATGTGGTGTGGTCCCGCCCGCGCGCCGCGTGTGTGCTCAGAGTTCCTCGGCGTGCAGGCCGAGTGCGGCGATTGTCGCCTCTTCACCCCGGTGCGTCACTATGCCGGTGACGGCCTTGTCCGATGCCAGATACTGCGCGGCCACGCGTGCCAGATCGTCATGCGTGGTGGCGAGCACCGCGGCCCGGAAGCGCGCGCGAAACTCGCGCGTGCGGCCGTTCTGGGCGCTGTAGAAGGCCTCGATGGCGGCGCCTGCGGGTGAGCGCGGTTTGTCCAGCGAGCGGATGACGCCAAGGATCGATTCTTCCAGTCGCTGGGGGTCGCGATCATTCGCAAACCACGCGAAGGCCCGGTCGAAATCTTCGAGGGTGCCGAGCAGGCGAGGGTCGCGGTAGGAATAGGTGAAGAAGCAACCGCCGTCACCGTCGTAGCTGGCGCCGCTGCCATAGGCGCCACCTTTTTCGCGGATTGCGGGATGCAGGAAACCATCGCCCAGATAACGACCCAGCACCGCGAGTGCGGGTGCATCCGCGTGACCTTCAGGCACTGCGGCCCACGCCTTGGCGCAGAAATTCACTTCTGCATTGGTGAACCAGGCGGTTCCGCTGGCGGCGCTCGCGGCCGGCAGTGAGAAGGTGTCCGCTGACTTCGTCCCGGTGGCTGGTGGCAGGGCGGACAAGCCAGCCATGGCCTGGGTCAAGGCTTCGCTCTCGCCCACAAGCAGCACCTGGGGCGTGGCCTGCAGCAGCTTGTGCCTGAGAACATCGAAGCGCGCCATGACGGCCTCCAGCGCGCGCGGGTCGGCATTCGCCTGATCATCGAGGCGCTGGAGGGACTGAATGAAGCTGGGGCCGTCCCACAGGTCGGCCAGCCATGCGCCGCGCGAAAGGCCGCGGGCCGCCCCATGCATCGCAAGCTGATGGCCGCGATCGCTGATGCCGAGTTCCACATCCGCACGGGCCTGGGCGAGCAGGTCGCGCAGGCGTTCCACTTCATCAAAGCGCACGCCCGAAAGAATTTCGCCAAGCACGTCACCCAGCGCGCCGGTGTGGCGGCTCAGGCCCTTGGCCGAGAGCACCAGCCGACCATGGTGGTGATCGAGGTTCTCCAGCCAGCTGCGGGTGGCAACGCTCGCCCCGAAGTTGCCGAACTGCGCGCGCCGCGCCTGCGTATCCATATAGGATTCGGCACCGCAGCCAAACTCCAGCAGCCACGCGGAGAAGAGTGGCAGCGCTTCCAGCTCTTCGCGCTCCAGCGCGGGCAGGCAATAGATCCACTGCGCCTGCACCACGCCATTGGTGCCGCGGGTATAGGCGTGCACCCGGCGTCCGCCCACCTCGCTCACCTGTCCCTCGACGGGCGGGGTGGCTGCAGGAACATCCGCGAGCGTCACGCGCGGCAGTACATCCGGGTCATCCCGCCGGGCTTGCCGCACCGCCAGCGCTTCTGCCTGCTGCTTCAACGCATCCGCTTCGGCTGGCGCAAGCGTCGCCGCGAGCGCGGCCAGACGTGCGCGCTCGGCCGCCTGCTCGGTCTCACGCTTGTGGACATCGGGCGCCATCACCACACACACGCGGTGAGGATTGTCGAGCAGGAGACGCTGCACCAGATTCGTGAAAAAATCGGGCTTGCGGATATCCGCACGCAGCGCCAAGAGCAGGGCATCGATATCGAGCAAGGCTACGGGATCCGCCTGATACATCGCGCCGGGCAGCATGCGACTCATGAGCTGCAGGCCGTAGGGGTAGTGATCCCCACTGATGTCGCGCTGGGCCATCTCCAGACGATCGAGGGCCGCCTCGATTTGGGTCAGTGGCACTCCATCCCTCGCGAGCCCTTCGAGCAGCGCGAGGATATCGCGCTCCAGGGTCGCGGCATGTTCGGCTTCCGAACCCTCCACTCCACAGGCGAAAGCCAGCTGGCGTGATGAATCATCCAGCCCGCAAAGCTCCGATGGCGCCTTGGCAAGCGGCGTGGTTTCCAGATAGTGGCGCAGCGGTGATGCGCTGTTGTCGAGCAGCACACCGCCAAGCAGGTGTGCTTCAAGTACCCCGCGGGGATGGGTGGTGTCTCCCAGCAGCCAGCCCCACACAATGTGCGTGCTGCCTGCCACATCGTCCGCGCTTTCCACGGCATAGCGACATTCCACGCGGCGCGGCGCGGTCTTCGGTGCCTGGCGCTGGCTGACGATGATCTGGTCGCGCGCAGTGAAATGCGCGAGCGCGAGCGCATCGATTTTCGCCTGATGCTCCAGTACCGGAAAATTGCCATAGGTGAGGAACACCGCCTGGCTCGGATGATAGTGCCGCTGGTGGAAGCGCGTGAGGGCCTCATGTGTGAGGGCCGGGATTTCCGCCGGATCGCCGCCGCTGTTGTAGCGATACGCGGTATCCGGCAGCAAGGCCGATTGCAGGTGCTGCCAGAGCTGCGCTACGGGCGAGCTCATTGCGCCTTTCATCTCGTTGTAAACCACGCCCTTGTAGACGAGGCCCTGCGCGGGATTTTCGGGCGAAGCAAATTCCACGCGACAGCCTTCCTGGGCGAAATCCAGGGGGTCGAGGTTGGGGAAGAACACCGCATCGAGATAAATCGCGAGCAGGTTGTCGAAATCCTTGCGATTGCGGGTGGCGAACGGATACGCCGTGCTGTCGCTGCTCGTGAATGCATTCATGAAAGTGTTCAGCGAACGCCTGAGCATCATGAAGAACGGGTCCCGCACGGGATAGCGTTTGCTTCCGCACAGGGTGGTGTGTTCGAGGATGTGCGCCACGCCGGTCGAGTCTTCGGGAATGGTGGGGAACGCCACCATGAAGCCGTTGTTGTCGTCCTCGCTGGCGAGATGGAAATGCCGCGCGCCAGTGGCGGCGTGGCGCCAGGACTGGACTTCGATGCCGAGGGATTCGATGCGGCGACTGCCTTCGAGGGTGAAACGGGATGTGCTCATGGGTCTCGGTTTGGCCTCACTGGCGACGGGCCTGCTGGATACGCGCAACGGCGTCCGGCAGCAGGCGCAGATTGTTGATTTCCTCATGCGGTGGGCGGTGTTCCACCGGCCAGGCCCGGCCGGTACGGTTCACCCAGACCGCCGCCACCGTGGCGCGATGCGCGCCTTCGATGTCGTAGTAGGGCTCATCGCCCACATGCACGGCAGCCTCGGCCGGCACGCCAGCCCGCTGCAAGGCGGCTTCGAACATTCTCGGATCGGGCTTGCTGGTGCCGGTATCCGCCGGGGCGAGCGAAAACTCGAAGTAATGTGCGACGCCGGCCCGCACCAGGTCCGTGTTGCCGTTGGTCAGACCAACGAGACGGTAGGCCTTGGCAAGCTGGCGCAAAACCTCATCCACTTCGGGGAATAATGTGACCTCGCTGCGCGCCTGCACGAAGGTATTCACCCCCTCCTGAGCCAGATGGGGATCGTAGCCATGCTCTTCAAGCAGTCGGGCAAGCGCGGCCTGCCGGAGCGCCGTGAAGTCGTGGCGCAGGGTGGGGTCCGCCTGCGCCATGGCCCGGCGATAGGCCTGCAGATCCTGCACGCTGTAGTGTGTGGCGATCCGCGGTGCGTGGGTGCTGATCCAGGCGTACTGCACTTCTTCCGCACGCGCCAGCACCGGGCCCGCGTCCCACAGGGTGTCGTCGAGGTCGAGCGTGATGAGTCTGATCACAGAAAGAGTCCATGGTCGGCGGATGGCGCGCGAGGGACGCAGCATAACGCAACCGGAAGGCGAGCGCGGAGGTTAGAATGGCTGCGCTCGGAAATCCGGAGAAACTCCCATGCCTTCCTTCGATATCGTGTCCGAAGTGGACCTGCACGAACTCACCAACGCGGTCGATCAGGCCAACCGCGAAAGCGCCAACCGCTTTGATTTCAAAGGCACGGGCACCAAGGTCGAGCAAGCCGAGCATGTGATGACCATTCGCGCCCAGAACGAATTCCAGGTGAAACAGGTGATGGAAATCCTGCGCCTCAAGATCGCCAAGCGCGGCATAGACCCCACCTGCCTGGAGGACGGCGCGCTCTCGATTGCACTCAACGAAGCCCGCCAGACCCTCACGGCCAAGCACGGGATCGACAAGGATTCCGGCAAGAAGGTGGTGAAATTCATCAAGGACAAGGGGCTCAAGGTCCAGGCCCAGATCCAGGACGAGCAGGTGCGCGTGACCGGCAAGAAGAAAGACGATCTGCAGGAAGTCATCGCCGCGCTGCGGGCGGGCGAGCTGGGACTCCCCCTGCAGTTCACGAATTTCCGCGACTGACGCGAATGGGTGTCGAAGAACATTTCTACACCTGCCCCTATTGCTGGGAGCAGATCTCGAGCCTGCTCGATCTGTCCGCGCCGGAGCAGCGCTATGTGGAGGACTGCGAAGTCTGCTGCCGGCCGATAGAGCTCGCCTTCAGCGTGGAGGATGGGGTGCTCGGCGACTTTTCCGCCCAGACCCTGGATGCCTGAGGCCGGGTGCACGGATGTTCAACGGCCTTTTGCTGCTCGTGCTGGTGGGGGCGCTGCTCGGCCTCTGGCAATGGAGCGTGAAGGGACGCGAGCAGGTGCTGGCGATTTCCCGTGAAGTCTGTCGTGACCTGCACATGCAGCGTCTGGATGACTCGGTCGCCCTGAACGGCATGCGCTTGGTGCGTTCCCCGCACTGGGCGCTCGAGCGGCGTTACGAATTCGAATTCAGTGCCGACGGCGCTGATCGCTGCAAGGGCCAGGTGTTCCAGTCAGGCCTGTCCCTGCAGCGTGTGAGACTGGAAATGCCCTCAGGCCCACTCATCATCGAGGTGGGTGGGCGGCGCAGATCCTGAACTGTGGCCCTGAACTGTGGCCCTGAACTCCGGCCCTGACTGCAGGCCCCAGACGAAGGCCCCAATCAGTGATCTCGGGCAATGCTCCCGTGCAAAGACCTCGGGCAGAGACCGACGCTCAACGCTCCCTGAAATGCTCTTCCACTTCCGAGAGCAGTGCCTTGTCGTGCTCTTTCAGGGCGGCGCGAGCCGCTGTTTCCCGGGCGCGATGCTCGGCCATGGCGCGCTGCCTTGCCTGCGCCGCGAGCGCGCTGGCTGAGGGCCGTGGCAGGGCCGGCCCACCATCGAACGTGATCTCGAGCTCGTCGGACGCATTGCCGGGCGCGACGGGAATGGGTGCGGATTTGCCCGTGATGACTGCCGAACCGGTCGCGCGGGTTGCTTCCTGCCGACGCAGGACGGGGGCAGGCTCCCGCGGTGCCAGCACGGCCAGCGCCGCGCGCAGGGCGTCGTTCTCTTTCTCCAGTTCCTGTATCCGACGTCGCAGGGCATGGACTTCCTCGCTGGCCCTGGATACCTGTGCGGACCCCTCGGTCGGCGGAGACGGTCGGTCGAGAGGTGTGTTGCGCTGTGAAACCGGAACGTGCGCCGAACTTGCGGCGGGTACCACGCCATCCGGTGCTTCTGCAGCCGGCGGCTCCAAGGCGAGATCAAAGAATTCATGCGCCTCCAGGCGCGCGGCTTCCTCGTCCAGCGACAACACGGCGTCGTCTGCCGGCAGCGCAGCCTCGGCCATCGGTCTGCCGGGTGCACCTGCTGCAGGAACGCTGGTCGTGCGGGTTGCGGGTAGGCCAGCCAGCCCACCCTCCAATACATAGGCCTCGATGCCGCGCTCTGCCAGCAGGAAGGCCCCTGCCGTGCTGAGCCGGCCGTCATCACAGCACACGATGCAGGGCTTGTTTCGCTCCAGTTTCTGCAGCTGCACCCTGAGCGTACCGAGGGGCATCACCAGACTGTCGCGCAAGGGCGCTTCCGCCGCCCGCGCAGGATCGCGCACATCCAGCCACACCGCGCCCCGCTGTTCGGCCAGCTGCAAGGCCTGATCAAAACTCACCGCGTGCACCAAGGGCTGTTTCACGAAGCGCTCGAAATCGGCGCGCGCCAGACGCATCAATCGGCCTTCACTCAACATGGCGACGGTGGCGTTGCGAGCCGAGCCCGTGAGCAGCGCTTCCTCACCGAAGGCCTCTCCTGGGCCAAGGATTGCGAGTTGCTGCCGGTCACTGCGGGGTGAGGGCTGACGACTCACCAGGCAGCGGCCGCGCTGGATGATGTAGTAGTCATCCGCACCCTCGCCCTCGCGAATGACCACCGCGCCGGACGCCAGATCGACCGGCGTGAGGGCGCTGAAGAGCGCGCGGACATGCTCGGGTGACATGTGATTGAAGGGCGGGCTTTGCAGCAATTTGCCAATCCAGTCGTGGGAGTCCAAATCGATAGCGGCTGGGGATTCATCAACTTGAGCGGACACACCCATTTCCGCCGCCAGCAGGCTGTCGAGCAGCGCTCGCGGGCAGCGCATGAGATGCACGCCGGTCACACTGCGGGCAGACAGCCGGTGCGGATGCGAAAGAGACAACGCCTGCAGGGATTCCGGGGTGCCTTACGCAACCGTTGCGATGGTTCGCTCCCCGTGGCGGAGCTCCACCGCGCCACCCAGCATGTACCAGCAAAAGGGATTGGCCTCGCCAGCTGTGAACACTGCAGCGCCGGGGGGCAGGTCGATGATTTCCGCGCTCCCCAGCAATGTCGCGAGGCGCTCGGGGGACAGGCTGTTCAAGGGTATCAGCTGCCGCATCCGTGCGGTCTGCGTGTCACTCGCGGGCGTCCCTGTGCTCATGAATACCCCGTGCGGGCGATGGATGACCGATCAGAGCGCTGCCATCGTGTTTCCGTCAAGCACTGCGCGAGCGCTGACTCCGGGGATTGTGCGTAGAATCGACGGGGAACAGGCGTTCCCGAGCGGGCGCCGCAAGGGGGTGCGGGTGAGTGATGAGCGGGGGAAATCGCTGGAGCGCCGGCTCCACGAACTGCAGGTGGAGCATCGCGATCTGGATGAGGTGGTGTCCCGCCTCGCGGCCGGAATAGAGGCCGATGAGCTCCTCATCAAGCGCCTGAAAAAACGCAAGCTGCAGCTGAAGGATCAGATTGAGCGCTTGCGCAGCCTGCTGATCCCCGATCTCGACGCCTGAATCCGCGGCACGCTCAGGCGCGCGCGAGCGGGGGCACGTAGCGGTAGGCAGGCCCTGCCAGATATCGCAGCCGTTCGGCGTAGAAAGCATCAATCTGTCTGCGGGCCTTGGGGCGCAGTTCCAGGAACTGGAAACCCATCAGGCAGCTCGCCGCGGCAGTCGTCGCCACGTGCAGCAAACGCACGCAGGCCGAGAGGGTCTGGTGGCCCTCCGCCAGCGGCAACACCATGGTCGCCTGCAGCAGGGGCTGATTGTCCCCTTTGAGTCGCCCGCCCGCCGGGTGGATGATCTGGGCAGTGGCCATGTTGCAGGCAATCTGCAGCCCCTCGGGTGAGAGATTGCGCAGGGTCGCGGCACAGTGCTGGCCCTGACCGTTGCGGAACGCCACCGGGAAATCGCCCAGGATGCGCGGGTACGCGCGTTGATCCTCGAAATCGTTCTGCGGCGCGAACCAGGCGCCGGTCTCCTGCCCCGCGGTAAAGCCTGTGATTTGAGAAAATACGCTGCTCATGGCGGTGCTGCCCTCCTGCACTGAAAACCTGCTGTCACCTGCATGACAGTGCAGCGGCTGCGGTTGCCGGAGCTTGAGGCCGGATGCAGACGTCAGGGCGAGGATGGGGTTCCGGGCGGCAGCTCGGCGGCCAGCGTCTGCTCGAGAACCGCTGCCGCTTCCAGTTGCTCGGGGCCCAACCGGCCTTCCAGCAGCGCTGCATTCTGGGCCGCAACGTTCAGCCCTCCGCGCATCGCGAGCCGATACCAGGCGAGTGCCCGCACCGGATCTGCCGTCACTCCTTCACCCTTCTCGCAGGCCCCACCCAACGCATTCTGCGCGAGCACGGAGCCCTTGCGCGCCGCGCGCTCCCACCAGAGGGCTGCCGCAGCAGGGTCGCGCTCCACTCCCATGCCGCGCAGGTGAAGGATGCCGAGGTTGTAGCCTGCATCGGCCTCCCCGCCTGTGAGGGCCTGCTCCCACCAGCGATGGGCGGCAGCAAAGTCCCTTGGAACGCCTTGGCCTTGGAAGAACATCAGCCCCAGCTGCTGGGCCGAGCGGGCACTGCCATGGGCGGCTGCGCGCTCGAACCAGTCGCGGGCCTGCGCCGGGTTTGCCGGCACGCCCTCTCCCTTCTGGAAGATGACACCCAGATTGTGCTCTGCCTTGGCAAAGCCCTGTTGCGCGGCTTTTTCGAACCAGCCACGGGCGATCGCGGGGTCCGGCAGGGTGCCCCAGCCCTCGGCGTACAGCACGCCGAGATAGAACTGGGCGAGGGCTTCACCAGCGGCAGCCGGGCCCTGCAGTTCGCTCAGAGCGAGACCGTGGTCGCCCGTTTTGAAGGCCGCGACGCCCATCGCCAGCGCGTTGGTTGAATCCAAGGCTTTGTCTTCAGCCCTTGTTTCGGGAGGCGTGGCGGTTTGCGCCCCGGCCTCGGCGAGAAACAGCAGCAGGGGCAGGAACACGGAAAACAGGGCGGGGCGCATGGGCTGGGCTCCTCGGCGGTGTGGGCACCGGTTGGACGATGCCATGCATTACAATGCCGGCCACATCCTAAAAACCGGAAGACCCCATGTCGACAGCGCGCTTTACCGGAACCGACTCCTACGTCGCCACCGATGACCTCATGATGGCTGTGAACGCGGCCATCACCCTCGCCCGCCCGCTGCTGGTGAAGGGCGAGCCCGGCACCGGCAAGACCATGCTCGCGGAGGAGATTGCGCGCTCACTCAAGCGACCCTTGATTCAGTGGCACATCAAGTCCACCACCAAGGCGGCGCGCGGGCTCTACGAATACGACGCCGTGGCGCGTCTGCGGGACTCCCAGCTGGGCGACGATCGCGTCCACGACATCCACAACTACATCCTGAAGGGCAAGCTGTGGGAGGCTTTCGAAGCCGATACCCAGCCGGTGCTGCTCATCGACGAGATCGACAAGGCGGACATCGAATTCCCCAACGATCTGCTGCAGGAACTCGACCGCATGGAGTTCTTCGTCTACGAGACACGCGAGACCATCAAGGCCCGCCAGCGCCCCATCATCATCATCACCAGCAACAACGAGAAAGAGCTGCCGGATGCCTTCCTCCGCCGCTGCTTCTTCCACTACATCCGTTTTCCCGAGCAGGACACGATGGAGCAGATCGTCCGTGTGCACTATCCGGACATCAAGAAGCGCCTGCTGCAGGAAGCCATGGAGTGCTTCTTCGAACTGCGCGAGCTCCCGGGACTGAAGAAGAAGCCGTCCACCTCGGAGCTGCTGGACTGGATCAAGCTCCTGGTGGCGGACGACATCCCGCCGGAAGCCCTGCGCGAACAGGACACCCGCAAGGCCATTCCCAAGCTTTATGGCGCGCTGCTCAAGAACGAGCAGGACATGCATCTTTTCGAACGCCTGGTCTTCATGTCACGGGGGCGTGGTGCTCACTGAGTTTTTCTATCGGCTGCGCAAGGTCCAGATCCCGGTCTCGCTGACCGAGTTCCTGACCTTGATGGCAGCGCTGGAGGCCCGCGTGGCGGGCTTCAGCATCGATGATTTCTACTACCTGGCGCGCGCCACCCTGGTGAAGGACGAGCGTTTCTTTGATCGCTTCGATCAGGTCTTTGGTGACTACATCCGCGGCCAGCAGACCCTTTTCGAGGAGATCCTCGGCGAGATTCCCATGGAATGGCTGCAGAAGCAGAAGGAGCTCAACCTCACGGACGACGAGAAGGCCCAGATTGAGGCGCTCGGCGGCTGGGACAAGATCATGGAGACCTTGAAGCAGCGTCTGGAGGAGCAGAAGAAGGCCCATCACGGGGGCAACAAATGGATAGGCACGGGCGGTACTTCGCCCTTCGGCGCCTATGGTTACAACCCCGAAGGCGTGCGCATCGGCCAGGAGAAGGGTCGCTCAGGCCGCGCGGTGAAAGTGTGGGACAAGCGCGAATACCAGAATCTCGACGATTCCGTGGAGCTCGGTACGCGCAACATCAAGGTGGCGTTGCGCAAGCTGCGGCGATTTGCCCGCCAAGGTGCCGAGGAAGAGCTCGATCTGGACGACACCATTCGCTCCACGGCCCACAAGGGCGGCATGCTCGACATCAAGCTGGTGCCCGAGCGCCGCAATACCACCAAGATTCTGCTGTTCCTGGACGTGGGCGGATCCATGGATCCCCATGTGAAGGTCTGTGAGGAGCTGTTCTCCGCCACGCGCACGGAGTTCAAGCATCTCGAGCACTTCTACTTCCACAACTTCATGTACGAGACGGTCTGGCGGGACAACCAGATGCGCAACAACGTGCGCCTGCCGACCCAGCAGCTCATGAACACCTACAGCGCGGACCACAAGGTGGTCTTTGTGGGGGACGCCACCATGAGTCCTTACGAGATCATGGCCGTGGGTGGCAGCATCGAGCACTGGAACGAGGAATCCGGCGCCACGTGGATGGCGCGACTGCTGGCCTTGTACCCGCATGCGGTGTGGCTGAATCCCCAGCCCGAGGATTATTGGAGCTACATCCCGTCCATCGGCATGGTGAAGCAGCTCATAAGCGACCGCATGTTCCCGCTCACCATCGACGGCCTGGACCGGGCCATGAGGGCCCTCAAGAAGGCGCACTGATCCGCGCGCAAGGTTGCAAACGCGCACCAGTCGGCAGTTTTGGAGATCCGGGCTACAGGAATGTTTCCCGGCCGACGCTAACTCCTCCGTACGTCGGGGCGGACCCTTCGCCCCCCAACCGGAGGAGCCGCATGAGAGCCAGTCGCAAGATCACCCCACAACCCGCCCGTTTTGACGGGTATCGCGACATGAACGGGGATTACGTACCTTTCAGCACCTCGGATGAGGTCTTCAGGCGCGCCCGCAAGCTGGGCACCCGGGTACTGCTGCGACTGGAACTGGGCGAGGGCAACGAGCTGCGAGGGCTGTTTTATACGAATGATGAGGGCTTGGGGACCTAAGTGGGACCGCAGGCTCGACGCCACCGCTATACTGATCGCCCCTCCCGGAGCGCGCTCACCGGTGACAGAAACATCAACGCTGGAACAAGACTTCAGACGCTTTGCTGACCACCCGGCGAGTGTGCTGGAAGGCGCGCTGCTCGTCTCCCGTTTCATCGATCCCGCGACCGACCCCGCCGCCATCCGCCGGGAACTCCTAAAGCTGGCCAACAAGGTTGGTCCGGCGGCCAGCGCCGAGCGGCTGCTGTCGGTTCTGCGGCAGGAAGGCTTTGCCGGCGCCGAAAGTTACTACGAAGCCCGCAACAGCTCCCTCGGTTATGTGCTCGCAGAGCGCTGTGGGATCCCCATCAGCCTTGCCGTCGTCATCCTCGGGGTGGCGGAGCTGCTGGATCTCCCAGCTCAGGGCATCAACTTCCCCGGCCACTTCCTGGTTCTGCTCGAGCGCCAGCTGGTGGATCCTTTCACCGTGCAAGTAATCGACACCGATGCCCGGGCCCGACTCTTTGCCCAGGCAGGCATGGCTCCCGGCACACCCCTGCCGACCGCCGATGCCCGCACGCTCACGCTGCGCATGCTCAACAACCTGAAAGGCATCGCCCTGGCCGCCGGGGACGCTACGCGGGCGCTGGAATGCACTGACTTCCAGTTGCTGCTCGCACCCATAGACCCCGGCCTCCGGCTGGAGCGCGCGCAACTCTGGTTGAAGCTCGGGGTGCACGGCATGGCGCATCGGGAACGGGATGCCGCCTTGGCGCTCTGCCCGGATGCCGGCAGCCGGGCCCGGCTGGAGGCGATGTTCCCAAGTGAAATCCTGCAGCGTGCAGCCGAGGAATCCTCAAGCAGGCCGCACTGAGCTCGATGTCCCGCTTTCATGGTCCGGGCATCCTTTATCCGCTCGACTCCGGGTATTCACGACTCAGGCACCCTGTGGCGCGTCTCAGCGTAACGCTGAGCTACGTCCCTGGCGCCAGAAACAGCTCGCTTGGCACGTATGGTATCTTCTGTTGGGCCCGATGCAGGCGCCACAACAGGAGGCGCGGAGTCTGATTTGTGAAGGGAAAATCTCCCGGACCAAAAGGAGCATCACCCGATTCCCTGTGATTTGCATGGAGCGGGCAAAGCAACAGGTGTTGAATTGAGGTTTCGCTCGGCGGCAGGGCGTGTTCGACCCCGAGGGGAAGGCTGACCTGCCCGAGGTTTCGCGGGCACGCGACTCCGGCGAAATGCCTTGGCGAATCAGCTCCAGCAAACCCGAGCTTGCTCCAGTCGGCCAATTGACTCCGGCTCAGGGCGTGAAAAGCGGGCGGCCGCAGCTACAAACAATTAAAATGCTCACAACAGACTCCAAAACAGTCTCTACGGGTCGGATGTGACCTAACTTCAAGCGGACAGCGTTGATGGACGTAAATGCAAAGATTGCGGTCATCGGCCTTGGGTATGTGGGCCTGCCATTGGCTGTGGAATTCGGCAAGCATCGGCCTGTGGTCGGCTTTGATATTAACGTGGCGCGTGTAACGGAACTCCTCAACGGCAACGACCGCACTCTTGAAGTTGCGTCGAAAGAACTCGCGGCTGCGACGCAGCTGCATGTCAGCAACCAGATCGAAGACATCGCCGACTGCGGTATCTTCATCGTGACCGTGCCGACACCCATAGATAAAGCGAACCACCCTGATCTGACACCACTCATCAAGGCGAGTGAAACTGTGGGCAAGGTGATGAAACCCGGCTCTCTGGTGATCTACGAGTCAACGGTCTATCCGGGTTGCACTGAAGAGGTTTGTGTGCCGGTGCTTGAAGGCCACTCCGGACTGAGTTTCAACGTAGACTTTTTCTGTGGCTATAGCCCGGAACGGATCAATCCCGGTGACAAGGTCAACTCGTTAACCAGAATCAAGAAAGTAACCAGCGGTTCAACACCGGAGGCAGCCTTGGCGGTCGATTCGCTTTATCGCAGCGTCATTACCGCAGGGACATATCCGGCAACTAGCCTCAAGGTGGCCGAGGCAGCAAGGGTCATCGAAAACACCCAGCGCGACCTCAATATTGCCCTAGTTAATGAACTCTCGGTTATCTTCGAGCGACTCGGCATAGACACCGTTGAAGTATTGGAAGCCGCTGGCAGCAAGTGGAATTTCTTGCCATTTCGGCCAGGCATGGTTGGCGGTCACTGTATTGGCGTTGATCCCTATTATCTCACCCATAAAGCGGAAGAAGTTGGCTACCGCCCGCAGGTAATTCTGGCAGGGCGCCGCATAAACGATAACATGGCGCGCTGCGCCGCACGCAATGTCATCCGCCTGATGCTGAAAAATGGCGTCGATGTAGCGCGCAGTACGGTGGGCGTCCATGGAATCACCTTCAAAGAAGACTGCCCCGACATCCGCAATAGCAAAGTAGCTGACCTCGTGCGCGAGCTTGAGGGTTGGGGAGTCAAGGTTGTTGTGGCCGACCCATGGGCTGATGCTGACGAGGTATTCCACCAATACGGCATCCGGTTAGGGACGATTGACCGGAGTAACCCGGTCGACGCGCTAATCATTGCGGTCGGCCACGACGAGTTCAGGTGCAAGAACCCGCAGGAACTGCGAGCCTTTTGCCGTGGCACCAAACCGGTGTTGGGGGACCTCAAAGCGTTATTTGATCGTCATGCCGCTGCTGCGGCGGGATTCACTGTTTTCCGTCTGTGAGGAACACGCAATGCGTCATTACCCAGCGATTACCGACCGCAAGATCCGCTTTGCCCTCGTCGGTTGTGGTCGTATCGCGCAGAATCACTTCGCCGCGCTCGGGAAGCACGGCGATCGCTGCGAGGTTGTTGATGTCTGCGACATTGATCCAGAAGCGCTCGCAGCCGCAGTTACCCGGACCGGTGCGCGCGGTCACGCAAAACTCGTTGACATGCTCGATTGTACGTCGGCCGACTGCGTGATCCTCACCACCCCCAGTGGCCTGCATTCGATGCAAGCGATTAAAATCGCCGAATCCGGCAAGCACGTCATGACTGAAAAACCCATGGCCACCCGCTGGCAAGACGGCTTGAGAATGGTCGAAGCCTGCGACAAGGCTGGGGTGCAACTATTTGTAGTGAAACAGAATCGGCGCAATGCCACGCTGCAATTGCTGAAACACGCAGTAGCGCAAAAACGATTTGGAAAAATCTACAGTGTTGCTGTGAACGTGTTCTGGACACGTCCGCAAGATTACTACGACAGCGCGAAATGGCGTGGCACTTGGGAGTTCGACGGCGGAGCATTCATGAACCAGGCTAGCCACTACATCGATTTGCTCGATTGGCTCATCGGGCCGGTCGAGTCTGTAATGGCTTACACAGGGACTCTCGCGCGAGACATCGAGGTTGAAGATTCTGGTGTTGCGGCCATCCGCTGGCGCAGCGGAGCCATGGGTACACTCAACGTGACCATGCTTACCTACCCGAAGAACCTCGAAGGCAGCATCACCGTTCTCGGCGAAAAGGGCACCGTGCGCATCGGGGGTCTGGCGGTGAATGAAATACTGCATTGGGAGTTTTCGGAGACTCTCCCCGAGGATGCCGAGATCAAGAGTGCCAACTATGCCACCACCAGCGTGTATGGATTTGGCCACCCGCTCTATTACGACAACGTGATCAAAACGCTGCGAGGCGAGGCGGAGGCAGAGACCGACGGTCGCGAGGGCCTCAAGAGTCTGGAACTGCTGATAGCCATGTACCTGTCCGCGCGCGACGGAAAGCGCGTGGCGCTGCCGCTGGAATATTGATTCGTGCGTGTGGCCGTGGTCGGGGCTGGCATTGTGGGCGCCTGCACCGCTTGGTCGCTGGTCCGCAGGGGTGCACATGTGACTCTGTTCGAGCGCAAACAACCCATGGCGGAAACGAGCCGGGCGTCTTCGAAACTGCTCCACGGCGGCCTCCGTTATCTGGAGGGCGGCCACCTGGGCCTAGTGCGCAAATCACTGCGTGCGCGTGCGGTATGGCTTGAGCAGGCGCCACATCTTTGCGAACCTCTGCAGCTGCTACTGCCCGTCTACGCCGACGTCGGCCGTTCACGATGTACGGTAGGATTGGGCATAATCCTCTACAATCTGCTGGCCCGGGATGACTGTCTCCCAAGAGGCAGATGGCTGTCGGCAGCAAAAGTCGCGACTCTCCGGCCCGAACTGCGCCGAACAAGTCTGGAGGGGGCCTATGCATTCTACGACGCACGAATGGATGATGAGGCTTTGGGCAACTACGTAGTCGAGCAGTTCTGCGCTGCGGGCGGTAGGCTGGAATGCGATCGTGAAGTTGTCGACATTAACGAGTTGAGTGATTTTGAGCGTGTTGTCAACGCCACAGGACCATGGGCGCTTGATCTGCGCAGGAGCCAGCCTGGCCAGCCGTCCCACACGCTGGACTGGGTGCGCGGTAGCCACATCGTGATCGACCGCCATTGTTCGGCAGCCCTGTTGCTGCAGGTCCCTGGCGAGAAGCGCATTTTCTTTGTGCTACCGAAAGGGACCCGGACCCTCATCGGCACGACTGAGGTACGTCAGCCCGGCCCCGACAACCCGGGCCCGAGCGAGGACGAAATCGGTTATCTCCTGAACGCACACAACCACTATCTGACGCCGATAGCCCCGCGAAGCGATGTCGCCGAAGCGTTTTCGGGTGTCCGTCCACTACTTCGAAGTGCAGACAATCCTTCGGCGGCAACCCGGGAATGGGCGTTCGAGCGTGTCGGCAAGGTGCTTCATATCTACGGCGGCAAATGGACTACAGCCCAACTACAGGGCGAGGAAGCTGCAACCAGGATTCTCCAATGACACAACCCAGCTACACCATACATCCCAGCGCCATCGTGGACGACGGCGCCCAGATCGGCCCAGGTTCCCGCGTCTGGCACTTTGTGCACGTTTGCGCGGGCGCGCGCATCGGCAAGGACGTCTCGCTTGGTCAGAACGTTTTTGTGGGCAACAAGGTCATCATTGGCGACAAGTGCAAGATCCAGAACAATGTGTCGGTTTACGACAACGTAACCCTGGAAGAAGGCGTGTTCTGTGGCCCCAGCATGGTCTTCACCAACGTCTACAACCCGCGCTCGCTTATCGAGCGCAAGAGTGAATACCGCGACACCCTGGTCAAGCGAGGCGCCACCCTTGGCGCCAACTGCACCATCGTTTGCGGCACCATAATTGGTGAATTCGCATTCGTTGGCGCCGGCGCCGTCATCAACAAGAATGTCAGGCCCTACGCCCTCATGGTCGGCGTGCCGGCCCGACAGATTGGCTGGATGAGCGAATACGGCGAACAGATTCCCCTGCCGGTGAAAGGCAAGGGCGAATACACCTGTTCCCACACTGGCCAGCGGTATCGGCTCAACGTTCAGAGCTTGGAGCGCATCAGTCAATGACCATCCCTTTCATCGACCTCAAGACGCAATACCGTGCCCTGCAACCGCAAATTCAGGCGCGCATCAATGCAGTACTGGAACACGGTCAGTACATCATGGGGCCTGAGGTGCGCGAACTCGAAGAGCGGCTTGAAGGGTACACCGGCGCAAAGCATTGCATAACCGTTGCCAGCGGCACCGAGGCCCTGTTGATTAGTCTGATGGCCCTGGGTATTGGCCCGGGAGACGAGGTCATCACCACCTCGTTCACCTTCGTGGCCACCGCTGAGGTCGTTGTCCTGCTGGGCGCCAAGCCGGTCTTCGTCGACATAGAGCCCGACACCTGCAACATAGATGCAAGCCTTATCGAAGCTGCTATCACACCGCGCACCAAGGCCATCATGCCGGTAAGTCTGTACGGTCAGACGGCAGATATGGACACAATCAACGCCATTGCCGCGCGTCACGGCAATATCCCGGTGATCGAAGACGCAGCGCAGAGCTTTGGGGCCGAGTACAAGGGGCGCAAGAGCTGCAACCTGTCCTCCATCGGCTGTACCAGCTTTTTCCCGAGCAAGCCGCTGGGCTGCTACGGTGACGGCGGTGCGATCTTCACCAGTGACGATGCAACCGCACAGGCCTGCCGCGAGATTCGCGTTCACGGCCAGAGTAAGCGCTATGTGCATACACGCCTCGGCGTAGGGGGACGCATGGATACGCTGCAATGTGCGATCGTGCTTGCAAAGCTTGAGCGCTTCGAATGGGAAATCGCGCAGCGGCTCGAGATCGGCGCACGATATAACCGACTGCTCGACGAAATCGGTTTCCAACGCGTGGTTCAGCGCCTAAACCGTACTTCGGTATACGGGCAGTTCACGGTGCTCTGCGAAGACCGGGAGGCAGTCCAGTCGTCATTCAAGAAAGCGGGAATCCCCTCCGCGGTGCACTACCCCGTTCCGCTCAACGAACAGCCGGCCTACAAGCACCTCTGTTGCTCAGATTGCACGCCCGTGGCGCAAAAGGTGGCAAAGCAGGTCATGAGCTTGCCGATGAGCGCGGATCTTTCTTACGAAGACCAAAAGTTAATCTGCCAGATCCTCAAGCCCGGAGCCCGTGATGCTTAGGATCATCACTGTCGTCGGTGCTCGCCCACAGTTCATAAAGGCGGCTGCTGTATCACGAACCATTAGTAATGAATATACGGGAGCCATTAAAGAGACGCTGGTTCATACCGGACAGCACTACGGCCCTAATATGTCGCAGGTTTTTTTTGATGAGCTCGACATCCCGCACCCGAAATTCAATCTCAAGATTTCCGGCGGAACTCACGGCGCAATGACAGGCCGCATGCTGGATGCGATAGAGGGCGTGTTGCTGTCTGAGAAGCCCGATTGGGTTTTGGTCTACGGCGATACCAATTCCACTCTTGCCGGTGCACTGGCTGCGGTGAAACTGCACATCCCCGTTGCCCATGTGGAGGCTGGTCTCCGTTCGTTCAACATGCGGATGCCGGAAGAGATCAATCGCATCCTGACCGACCGTGTCTCCCGGCTGCTTTTCTGCCCCACCGAATTGTCAGTAGAAAATTTGGCGCATGAAGGTGTTACGAAGGGTGTATCGTTGGTCGGGGACGTGATGTACGACGTGTCCCTCTACTACCGTGATGTCGCGCGATCCCGTAGCGACGCGCTCGATCGCTTCAACCTCAAGGAAGGTGAATACGTGCTCGCAACCTGCCACCGCGCAGAGAACACGGACGATCCTGACCGGCTTCGCGAAATCGGGCTTGCACTTGCTGACCTCTCCGCCAATCAGACAGTAATTCTTCCCGTTCACCCACGAACGGCCAAGATAATGGCTGACCATGGACTCCTTCCAGCAATGCGAAACGTGAAGCTGATCGACCCCTTACCTTATCTCGACATGCTTCGCCTTGAGCAGTCGGCGCGCGTGATTGTCACCGATTCAGGGGGCATCCAGAAAGAGGCTTTCTTTTATGAGGTCCCTTGCGTAACGATGCGTGATGAAACCGAATGGGTAGAAACCGTGGAACTGGGTTGGAATGTTCTAACAGGTGCGTCACGGGAACGAATCTTGTCAGCCGCATCCTCACCTGTTCGCCCCCCGAGAAAAGGTAGTCGCCCATATGGAGATGGAAAAGCTAGCGGAAAGATCGTCGCGGCGTTGAGCACCTGAGGCCATGCGGGCTATTGCAACCCTTTACCAGCACCGGCGCCTTCTGCAGGCGGCAGTGCTGCAAGGCCTGAAGGCCAGAACATCTGGCAACGTGCTGGGTGCTGTTTGGCTCGTCCTATACCCCCTTCTTTTCCTGCTGATGTATGCGGTGGTATTTGCCCATATTCTTCAGGTTCGACTTCCGGGTCTGGAAACAGCTGATTACGTATTGACTATATTCTGCGGCTTGGTGCCGTTTCTGGCCTTCTCGGAGGCATTCGGCATCGGTACGCCCAGTCTTGTGGCAAATCGTGGCTTACTGAGAAACACACTTTTCCCAGTTGAGCTGGTTGTCGCCAAGGACGTACTGGTTGGTCACGCGAGCATGGGGTTCGGCATGCTCATGGTTTGGGGGGCTTGTATATACGGCGGCCATCTTTACCTCTCTCATTTTGCATTTCCGCTAATTTTCTTGCTGCAAAATGTCATGGCCCTCGGCCTCGTATGGATAACGGCAACACTTACCATTTTCTTTAGAGACCTACAGCAGGCAACCCCCATCATTATTCTCTTCATGATGCTTGTCTCTCCGATCGCATACACAAATGATATGGTACCGTTAGGCCTAAAGCCCATGCTCGATTTCAATCCACTTGCGCGGTTGATGTCCCTTTATCGCTCAGCATTGCTTGACGGACATGTGCCCGTTGCCGATCTTCTCATTTTCGCGGGGATGGCGTTCATTGTCTTTTTCGTCGGCTTTGCCTTCATCACACGGTTGAAACAGCTATTCGCTGACTATGTCTGACATTGCGATCAAGATCGAGGGCGTCACCAAGTCTTTTAGACGCTTTCGCCACCCAGGTTGGCGGGCACTCGATGCATTCGGAGTCTCTGTGCCGCGTAGCCGATACGATGTCTTCGACGCACTAACGGGCATAGATATTGAGGTGCGGCGGGGCGAACGAACTGCACTAATTGGCCGCAACGGCGCGGGCAAGAGCACCCTTCTGCGGTTAATTTCTGGCCAGATGCAGCCCGACTCAGGACGCGTGCATGTCAGCGGCAGCATTCAAGCCCTGATGGAACTCGGTACCGGCTTTCATCCTGACTTTACCGGCATCGAGAATATCCACGCGGCCCTCGCTCTGCGGGGTTTGAGGGGCTCATCGTTACGCACGCAGGTCGAAGAAATCATTGACTTCACTGAACTCGAAGGTTTCATAGAAAGGCCTGTCCGAGAGTACTCCGCTGGGATGTACGCCCGTCTCGCGTTTGCAGTCGCAACCACGATCAAGCCCGAAATACTTATCGTCGACGAAATACTCGGCGCGGGCGATGCCTACTTTGTAGGGAAAAGCATACAGCGCATGAAAGCCCTCACGGAAAACGGCGCTACAGTTCTTTTCGTATCGCACGACATGAGTTCGGTCCAGTTACTATGCGAGCGTTCAATTTGGATCGATCGCGGCATGGTTCGTAAGGAAGGACCAATACTGCAAGTCAGTAAAGCCTATATGGCCGCTGTCCGTGAGGACGAGGAGATCCGTACCCGCGCGCGCACAATGTCGCTCACGCGACAACAGGCAGCGGGACTCGATCGCCAGCGCCGCGTAACGCTTTTCCGACTGATTGGAGAGTTGACGCCACCTCGCAAACCCTTGTCAGTGTCGGCAATACGTTTCGGTTCCGGTGATATCGAACTCGGGCGCATCGAGCCGACAGGGAGCTCCAGGGAAGGCAACGGCCCGATGCTCGATGCGAGCCATATGAACTGGCGAGGCCCTGAGACCGTGTCAGGTCGGCTGTGCTGGCAGTTCGGTGACTTTGGCGGGCTTTTTGGCCATGCCCCATGGCAGATCACGTGGCCAACGGCACCTGTCGAAAACGCCTGGATCGAACTGGATGTCCTGGCGTCACAAACAGACCCTGTCGCGATCGAGCAGTTCGATCCCGAGGCGAACGACTATGTGCGCCTCGGAAAGATTGAGGCCAGCGGCAGTTACCAATGGGAAGCAGTGAAAGTATCCTGCCTTGAGCAACCTATTGCCGAGGGAGAGCGTGTCACCCACAAACTCGATCTGCTTGAGCTGAAATCGGATGATCGCTACGGCTCCGGAGAGGCCCACATCACGGCCTTCGGTTTTCTGGATGCCGACGGGGAACGCCGTCACACCCTGATTACAGGTGAAGAGGCATCGGCAGTCATTGCTTTTTCCGCGCGGGGAGAGCTACTGGACCCGGTCGCGGTCATTGCCATTTATCGCCCGGACAGCACGTGCGTAATGCAGGTCGTTTCAAATAGAGATGGCACATCGTTTGGGACGGTGGCAGGCGAAAATCTCATAAGAGTCAGTTTCGCCCCACTTCAACTCGGCGCAGGTGATTACATCGTTTCAGTCGCATTGTTCAAAGAGCTCAACATCGCGACACGCGTTGAGCCGCAAGCGTACGACCTGCACGATCGATGCTACGCACTCAAGATGCTGCCTCCCCCCGGTGTTGGGATCGAGATTGGCGTAGTCAATCAACAGGCTTCCTGGGAAGTCTTAACTTATGGCTGATGAAAAACTTTACGAGTCCGCTTCTGTCTGGGATCAGAAGCTTCAGCTTGGGCAGCGCAACCTGATACAGGCGATCTGCGACCACTGGCCCAAAAACATGCGGACCGCACTAGATGTCGGCTGCGGGGACGGAAAGATTACACATACGCTTGCAGAACGCTTAAACACATCCTTTCATGGCTTTGATGGTAGCCGTGAGGCGCTTTCTCGACTTCGCCTGCCATCCACACATGGCGACGTTAGCACACTTCCGTTTGTAAATGATGCATTCGACGTCGTGCTGACTACAGACGTTTTTGAGCATCTTCCTGATCAGGTTGAGCAGGCCGCATGGCAGGAACTCTTTCGAGTAGCTCGCGACTGGGTGTTCATCGCTGTACCATTCCGCGAAGAACTACAAGATGCGAGCACAATCTGCGCGAACTGCGGTGAGCAATATCACGTTAACTGGCATCACAGGTGCTACGATTTTGATGGCCTGAAAAAGAGAATGCCTCCTGGCTGGAAATTGGTTCGTGGAGTTCTGACGGGCGAGCGATGGTCACCGATGCTCCTTCCCGAAACCGAATACAGGCGTCAAGCACTGAACGAATGGTCTGGATGGACAGAAGCGGTCTGCCCTTCTTGCGGGGCGCCTGGTCAGTTGCCTGTCAATCCGGTAACGTTGCCCGCTGATGTTGCACGCTCCTTGGGTCAATATACCTACGATATAATATCCAAGCGGCGCTTTGCCCGCAACCATAGCGAGATACTAATCATCTTCTGCCGTGCTGAACTAGCCATTGAGAACGACACTCTCCCCAAATGCGACGCCGAAGAGATATCTGCGGCACAGTGGGTTTCACGTCAAGGCGTATCAGATAACCTAGAGCCTTACCCCCAAGTCGCCAGGGTCGTTCCGTCGGTAAGTGGTGGATACATTGCACAGTTTCCTGTTTATACGACAAGTCAGCCAGCCCTGAGTTTTTTTGCCTCAGGCAGAAAAACCGTTTCAGTTGTAGTCGAAGATGGTATTGGACAACTTTACAGTGGTGATTGTGATCTTTCTTCGGATAACCCAACACGTATTCATCTGCCTCGAGAGGCTTGTACTAGCAATTACGGTCTCATAGTTCGCATATCATCCATTGCGTGCATAGAGTCAATCGTTCTAGAAGGTTGTAACCCTAAAGTTAGCTGGCTGTACCCTTCGGGAACTAACGATTGTTACTTTGACGTTCCAAGTACATTACTACGGGTGCACGCAGCAGATTGCGTTTGGGTTGATTCGGATAGTCTGCTTACCCTCAATTTTGGAACCGGTTTGGCTGTGGTGTCAGCAGTTCAATCCCTGCTTCGCGCTGATTTCTTGTTCCAACAATTGAGTCAAGAACACCAACAGTTGAAACAAGAACACCAACAGTTGAAACAAGAACACCAACAGTTGAAACAAGAACACCAACAGTTGAAACAAGAACACCAACAGCTGAAACAAGAACACCAACAGCTGAAACAAGAACACCAACAGCTGAAACAAGAACACCAACAGTTGAAACAAGAACATCAACAGTTGAAACAAGAACACCAACAGTTGAAACAAGAACACCAACAGTTGAAACAAGAACACCAACAGTTGAAACAAGAACACCAACAGCTGAGACAGAGATTCGAAGTGCGAATTCGGGATTGGCTGCGTCGTACTCTCCGCAAGTATCGGTAATTTGTTTGAGCATAAGTTATGAATGTCCATAAGCATACGCAGACCATCCTTATGCTTTGCCACGACCAGCATCTCGACCGCCGCGTCGTTGCCCAGGCGCAGTCACTCATCTCGTTGGGCTGCAGGGTAACGCTTGTGGCACTCTCGTTTGGTGCTGAAAGCAGCAGGGAAGTTACACCTGAGGGAATAGATCTTGTCCGCATCGGACTCGCCAAAATTGTTCCGGAGAACCCGACATACCGTGCTTACATGAGACGACAGCAGAGTCTGAACACGATCCTGAACTGGGCATGCAATCACATCCCTGTGTTTCGTTCCGTTTTCAACATGGCGTTTAGAGTCGCATCAAAGACAAACCGGCACTGCTATCGGGCAATGCTCTTGCTTGTGTATCGAAATTGCAGGCTGCATGACCCCCTGCCCTTCAGAAGTGCATTCGTCAACGCTGCAGCGAACCTAGAGGCTGATGTCATCCAGGTGCACGACCTGCCTGCCCTTGAAGCGGGCGTCGAACTTGCCGCCCTGCGTCATGTTCCTCTCGTCTATGACGCGCACGAACTTTATCCCGAGCAAAAATCCTTTTCGGCGACACAGCGAAGAATCTGCTCAAATGCTGAAGCACGCTTGATTCGCCATGCCGACCTCGTTTTCGCGGTCAATGAGTCTATTGCACGCGAGATGGCTAGTCGCTACTCAATCGAAATGCCTAGGGTCTTGTTGAATGCAATCGATCCGCCTGCCGCGTTCGACCCGACGCTTAAGTACAACCTCTTGCGAGAGAAACTCGGACTCAGCAATGACAGACGCCTCCTGCTGTTCCAGGGGGGGTTCGCCCCGAACAGAAACCTCGAGAACCTCATCGCTGCATTCTCGAAAGTCGCTACTACGGATGTTGATCTGATCATGATGGGTTTCGGTACGTTCGGCGACACCTTGCGCGAAATCGCAAGCAAGTACGGTTTGCTCGACAAACGCGTTTTCTTTCTGCCTGCGGTTTCACAATCCGAACTCCTGCAGCACAGTGCATCCGCAGACATGGGCGTCATTCCGTACCCTCATGTTGATCTGAACTCCTATTACTGCACGCCAAACAAGTTATTTGAATTCATTCAGGCGGGGCTTCCAATACTGGCAAACCAATCACCCGAATTGGAACGCTTCGTCGTTCAGCAGGGTTTTGGTGTTGCTCGTCCGATGCATTGCGTAGACGGCATTGCGACTGCGGTCGATTATGCCTTCTCACGCAAGGAGATTTCGGAATGGAGACCCCATATCCAGATGCGCCGGGGAGAATTCGATTGGAAAACCCAATCGATTGCCTACCTAAAGGCAATGCAATTGGTATTAAATTCTGGGATAAATGGAACGAATGTAGCCCTAAGTGAGTCAAGACCATGAGAAAAATAATAAATCTGTTCCCGCGCAATTTGCGTGCGGTTTTCACCATTTGTACTTCATTACTAATTTCAGGGTGTGATCAAGATTCAATAGGCCCCTTAAAAGGTTCATTGGAAGACTACTCTTCATCATCATATGATGGACAGGAATTCAATCTAAAGCGAGATATTGAATTTCATCCATGCGAAGAATCAGCTTACTACGAAGGTCATGGTGTAGAGTCTTTAAAAACTGATAATCTCGATGATTATTTGTCCGCAGTTAATCATGGGGGTTCTAGTGTATGCTTCAGCTTAAAGACTGCTGCCACTCTTAATCATTTGAAGATCGTATGGTATTCCAAAGATGAAGTTCCATCTTCAATTGAAGTTATCGGATTCAATCGGGGGGTTTTTGCTAGGAAAGAGTTGCTGATATGGTCTATGGATCAGACCATGAATTTAAAAAGCCTAAATGGATATTTTTATTCAGAGCTGATTTTGGAATCTCACAATAAGTTTTCAACATATATGATCAAATATGTTGGTGGGGCCAGTCAAGATAGACTCATATTAAGAGCTGTAACTCCATTTTTTCGAACTCATGTTCCATTACCATTGGCTGATATTTTGGAAGATGTCTACTCAGTATCAAGAATACGCCCTCATGGCCGTGGTGTTTCATTTACTTCTGCAAACAACCCTATTGATTTTGTAAGCGAGCTCAAGAATGCCGAAACGCTGCATTGTGGAAATTTTGCGTTTATTTTTACATATGATACGTCTGGTAAATATTCATGGACTGTATTTGGCGCAAAGTCTGCATTGAATGGTCACACGGTTGTTGAAATTAATTATATGGACGCCCGCTATGTCGCTGACCCAACGTTGGGAGTTTTATATCTCTGCTCTTATTCAGAAATGACTGATGATTTATGTGATTACTCTAAGGCTATTTATACAGATACTTATAACCCAATCATGTGGCGATATAGCGCTGGAAACTTTTTTCCTGGGGTAAATGTGGTAGCCGCTTACGCGGAAATGGGTAGATATTTCAACGCGGTTCCTCGACTGACCGAAAACCGGCCAGAGCAATTGCCTTTAGGAGACCGTTAAGGGCCTTTTTTAAGTAGCCAAGCGATTGACTGTTTTTCATCATTCGCTCTTTGCTGTTTCCATTTAGTGTAATTCTAGGCTGTGCGAAAGACGCGACTTAAGTCACTTGTTCTTCAATTTTGACACTAAAAGTGCCGAACCAAGTTAAGAGATGACAATGTGTGGATTTGTTGGAATTTTTGATTACGATCTGACTCAAGAGGCGTTAGCTTCAGCTGTTGACGAAATGCTGAATTCGATTGCCCATCGCGGCCCTGACGGTGACGGTGTAGTCGTCCTCGGTAGTGGTAACGGTGTTTTGGGTCATCGGCGTCTTGCGATCATCGACCCCGAACACGGCAAGCAGCCCATGACAACGCAAGACGGGAATTTGACCGTTGTTTTCAATGGCGCTATTTACAATTACCTTGAGTTGCGGCGTGAATTGATCGGCAAGGGGCACCCGATTCACTCATATTCGGATACCGAGGTGTTGCTCTACGCCTACCGTGAATGGGGTGAGCATTGCGTTGATCGCTTCCTAGGAATGTTCGCGTTTGCGATATGGGATGAGCGGAATCACCGTTTGTTCTGTGCGCGTGATCGCATAGGTATCAAACCTTTCTATTTTGCGTTTGACGGCAAGGCGTTGGTCTTTGGATCTGAGGCAAAGGCAATACTTGCTTCGGGCTTAGTGTCGGCCGAGGCGAATACGCCGGGGCTGCAGGACTACCTGACTTTTCAGTTTTGCCTGGGCGACAAGACGCTCTTCAAGAATATCCATAAGCTCGAACCTGGTCATTGCATGACGGTACAGTTCGATGGCGATCGCCTTTCGTTGCATACGCGGCAATACTGGGATCTCAGGTATGAGTTCGACGAAGTCCACGATGAACGCTGGTTTGTGGACCGTCTAGCCGGCTTGATCGAAGACGCCACTCGTATGCATTTGCGTTCGGACGTGCCGCTGGGCGCCCATCTTTCCGGCGGCCTGGACTCAAGTGCTGTCGTCTGCCTTGCTAGTAGTCTTTTGCTGGGAGAGCAGATTAAGACTTTTACTGGGGCCTTTCATGAAGGTCCGCAGTTCGACGAAACGGGCTATGCGAAAGAGGTCTCCGCCTTTGCGGGTACGGACTACAAGGAGATTTACATTCAGGGCTCCGAACTGCCCGATGTTCTCCCGAAGCTGATGTATTACATGGACGAGCCGCTGGCAGGGCCAGGGGTTATTCCGCAGTACTATGTGTCTAAGCTAGCAGCGGAGCATGTCAAGGTTGTGCTTGGCGGTCAAGGCGGTGACGAACTTTTTATCGGCTATACGCGCTATCTGGTTGCGTACCTCGAGAAGAGCCTTGCCGGAGCAATCTATCAAAGCTCTGACCAGGACCGATATGCCGTCACCCTGGAATCGATTGTTCCGAACCTGCCGCTTCTGCAGACCTATCGCCAAATGCTCCAGGGGTTTTGGAGTAAAGGGCTATTCGATGCACCTGACAAGCGCTACTTCAGCTTGATCGACCGTAGCGAAGGCATGAACCACCTGTTCAGCAACGACCTGTTCTCGAGTGGCTATTCGCCCTTCGAGTCTTTCCAGCAGATCTTCAACCGCGATGGTTTGCATTCGCTCATCAATCGTATGACCTATTTCGATCTGAAGGGCTCCTTACCGGCTTTGCTCCACGTGGAGGATCGCACAAGCATGGCGGCATCGATCGAGTCGCGCGTTCCATTGCTGGATCACCGCATTGTGGAGTTCATGGCGACCATTCCGCCGAATATCAAGTTCGCCGGCGGTCGCATGAAGCATCTGTTCAAGGAAGCCGTTCGTAACGCGGTGCCGAAGAAGATCTTCGACCGACAGGACAAGATGGGCTTCCCGACACCGCTCGCGCAGTGGACGAAGGGCGTGGCACGCGAGTTCGCACGGGATATCCTGCTTTCCGATCGAGTTCGGCAACGGGGTATCTATAACGTCAATGCGATCGAACGTGCAATTGACAGCGAACGCGAGTTCGGGCGCGTGGTCTGGGGACTGCTGTGTCTCGAGCTCTGGCACCGGATCTTCATTGACGGAGACATGAGGGTCAATGCCTGAGTCGAAGCATGCAGCTAAGTCGGTAGTGATGCTAACCGCCGACCGTCAGATCGACCGACGCATTCTGCTCGAGGCAGACAGTCTCGAGGCCGCAGGTTGGGTGGTTACGATCGTCGCGATGCCCCTCGATTCGGCAAGGGATGACGGGGACCGTCGGATCGTGCGACTGTCTGCCGGCAGCGCGGCAACGCGTGAGAACCTGGTTCTACAGGCCTATCGTTGGATCAGGGGTGCGATTCCGATGAACGGATTCGCCATGCGCACGCTGAAGCGTCTGAGTTGGCGTTATCTGGTGGATCAGGAGGCGTTCTTTGTCCGACTCTTCGCGGATACGGCAGCACGCTACTCGCCTGATGTGTTTGTGGCGCATGACTTGCCAATGCTCGCCGTTGCCCGACTGCAGGCGGAACGCTGTGGGGCGAAGCTCGTCTATGACAGCCATGAACTCTACTGCGAGCAGGAGTTTTCCGAACGCGAGCGCAAGCGCTGGGCTCAAATCGAAGCGGAACACATCAGGTCCTGTGATGCCGTGATCACGGTCAATGCATCAGTTGCGGCCGAACTTGAAAAACGGTATAGGCTAGGTGGCGTGGAGGTCATCCACAACGCGGAGAGGGCGCATCGTGCGCCAGTAAAATCTCATCGCTTTCATGACTTTTTTGGCTTGTCCTCCGATAAGAAGATCTTGCTGTTGCAAGGAGGTCTCTCCGCTGGGCGCAATCTGGAAGGGTTGGTGGGTGCCATGCGGTACGTGCAAACCCCTAACGTGGTGCTCGTGATACTTGGCAACGGAATCTTGTCGGACCATCTTTGGAAGCTGGGTCAACAAGAGGGAATATCAGGGCGAGTCTATTTCCATGCTGCCGTACCGCAGAGTGATTTGCTGGAATTAACCGCTGCTGCTGATGCGGGGATCATCCCGTATCAGCCGACATGTCTCAACAACTACTACTGCACGCCAAATAAGCTGTTCGAGTACATCTCGGCGGGTATTCCTGTCTTGGCAACCGACTTGCCGGAGATCCGGCGGTTGGTTATCGGACAACAGATCGGTTTGGTGGGAGACACCGGCACACCACGGAAACTCGCGGAGTTAATCGATGAGTTCTTCTCCGACGGACAACGTCTCAAGTTTTGGGCGAACAGGGCGCCAATGGTTCGCAAGCTGGTGTGTTGGGAGCAGGAAGAGAAAAGGCTGGCGCAAATCTACGAGGCGTTGCTGTGAAAGTGGTGGTAGTTTACCAGTACTTTCAGGGACGCGACACCCCAGGACATTCCCTCATTTATGAGTTAGCGCGGTTTCTTTCTGAAAGAGGCCATGATGTTACGGTGGTGGCCGGTGAGACCGGTTACATGCAGCGCAACAGCTCGACGTTGCCGTGGTACCGGCGGATTGTAAGACGGGAACTCGATGGAAAAGTTAAGGTGGTGCGAACCTACACCTATTCGCAGCTGCACCGAAGCTACCTTGGGCGATTGCTGAGTTTCATTTCATTTTCGATATCTTGTCCGATTGGACTATTGTTGGTGACGAAGCCGGATGTGGTGCTGGCATCATCCCCGCCGATCTTCCCGATATTCACAGCTTGGCTCACATGCAAAATTAGGCGCATCCCCGTTGTGCTGGAGGTGCGCGACTTGTGGCCCGCATCCGCTGTTCAAATGGGAATCCTCAGGAACAAGCAGCTCATCGAGATAATGGCTTGGATGGAACGAGTGCTCTACGACCGGTCTGCAATTATTGTCGCCTTGACTGAAGGCATACGGGAAAGCATCTGCTCTCGGGGATGGTTAAAAAGCAAGGTAAAGCTTATTACCTGTGGTGCTGATTTCGACGAACTCTATCCTGATGCCAATGCGGCTATGGTGGTCAGGGAAAAACATAGATGGCAGGATAAAAAGATTGTGCTTTATTTTGGAGCTTTGGGCGAAAGCAATAATCTGTCAGTGATGCTTCGAGCGGCGCAGCGTCTGATTTCACGTCGTGATATAACATTTGTCTTAATCGGGGATGGTATGAAACGAATTGAAACTGAAGAGCAGGCGGTTTCAATGGGGTTGGAGAATATACTTGTGCTCCCGCCCGTCCCCAAGGATGAGGCACGTCTTTATATAAACGCAGCTGATCTATGCTTGGTTACGCTGAAAGATATTCCTCTCTTCACTGGGGCAATCCCAACTAAAATGATAGATTACATGGCGTGTGGTAAGGCGATGCTCTGTGGAGTTCGGGGTGAAGCAGAACATATCGTGAGAGATGCCGGGGCCGGTGTTCTTTTTGAGCCTGACGATGACGAGCAGCTGAGTGGAGCTATAACCAGCTTGTTGAATGATGGTGACTTGGCGGCGGAGATGGGCGCTCGCGGTCTAGCGTACGTCAAGAACCGCTTTTCCGCGGTGGCGATGAGAGAACAGATGGAGTCGGTTTTGTTGATGGTCTGCAAGGACGGACTCGGCAACTACTCAAAACAAAATTAGGAAAGTCAAAGTTCTGATAGAAAGCGCATCCGACGTTCTTGTTGCTCGCTTAAGGGCGTTGCAGTCTCATATGGCTGAAATACGATACCTAATCTAACAAACTGGTTGGGAAGGCAAGGTAACCGATGATTTCATCCGCTCCCATGGTCCTCGCCTGCCAATCAACAACCTCGCGTGCATCCATGGCGTCGTCGACGTTCTTGTCGCCAGCACCACGTTCGTTAGTTGAGATCTATGGTGATATCACGTGTTCGCGAGGGGAAATGGTGCCCAGCAAGTTTACTTGCCGGGTGGTTGCCAGAAATCGAGTCGGAGTGTTGACGCACATCTTTTACCACTGGAGGTCTCAACGGTTCGCTACCATGCCTGTATGACCGAAGCCGTCATTTCGTCGCGGCCGAAACCCCTTGTTCTCGTTGTTATTGGCCAGCTTGAAATCGGTGGAGCAGAGACACACCTCGCTCGTATCCTGCCTGAACTGCGGCACTACGGCATTGAGGTTAGCGTGTTCGCGCTCAAGAAAGGGGGGGGCCTCGAAGGCATTGTCGAGACAAGAGGAGTCCGAGTTCAAGCCCATCCAGGTCGTCGTTCTGGCCTTGGTGGTTTGCTCCGGGCCGCAGTATATCTGCGACAGGTTATTCGCCGTGAGCAGCCGCAGGTGCTCCACTGTTTTCTTCCCGCCGCATACCTCGTAGGCACTTTGGCAACCGTGGGTATACCGCTTCGGCGCGTCATGAGCCGAAGAAGCTTGTCCAGTTACCAATCTAAACACCCTGGTCTGCGTTGGCTTGAGAGACAACTTCACAAGCATATGTCTGTTGTTTTGGCCAACTCGCGAGCTGTAGCCCTACAGCTTATGGACGAAGGTGTTGCGCCAGCTCACCTTGGACTGATCTATAACGGTGTTCCCCGGGTTTCTGGCTCCTCCGGTCGCGCCGCTGTGCGCCAACGGCTGTGCATAGGGGAGAGGGCGTTGGTGTTGGTGTGCGTGGCTAATCTGATTGCTTACAAAGGCCATTCGGATCTGCTGGATGCATTGGCAATTGCTCAGCCGAGCTTGCCGGAAGACTGGACATTGATCCTGGTCGGACGGGATGATGGCATTGGCTCGCAGCTGCGCGCCCAAGCCCGGGCGCTCAGGCTTACGCCACACCTTCGGTTGGCAGGCGCAGTGTCAGAGCCTGCGGACTATCTCGTTGCAGCAGACATCGGTGTTCTTGCGTCCCACCAAGAGGGCTTCAGCAATGCGGTCTTGGAAGGAATGTCAGCAGGCTTGCCGATGCTGGTCACCGATGTGGGAGGCAACTCGGAGGCGATACTCGACGGGCAATGTGGGCGGGTGGTGCCACCGGGCTCCCCCGCCGCTCTGGCGGCGGCTCTCGTCGAGCTTGCCAAATCCCCCGAACTCAGGCGGAGCTACGGTGAACGCGCCCGCGAACGAGTCACTGAGCGTTTCAGTGTCGAGCAATGCGTGGGGCTTTACCGAGATCTCTACATGAATCTTGTCTCTGGAGCAGAGCCCCCCATCCCCCCCGGCGCTCGCTTTACCCCTTGAGGGCGGATTTGATCACCAAGAGGAGGGGGCGATCCACCACGTCCGGGTTGTTGGCCGCTACAGTCGTTGGTAGCGGGCTCGCCCTGCTTTCCAATCTGGCGTTGTTCTGGCGCGAGGTCGTCAGCGCAGCGGCCTTCGGAATAGGGTTGGATCTGGATACGTTTATTCTCGCCAGTCTTCTGCCCATTTTTCTTTCAGGACTCTTCGCCAATTCAATTGCCCCCGCGCTAATCCCGGCACTTGCACAACATCGAAAATCGGAAGGTGCGGATGGTGCACGCAGGCTGCTCACCGCCGTGCACGTGAGGATAGTACCTGCCTCCCTGCTACTCTGCCTGGCGTTATGGTCGTCTGCAGAGCTCCTACTGCCGATTCTTTGCCAGAACTGCGGCCCAGGGAGACTGGCTAAGGCGACGAACCTTTTCCAACTACTCGTGCCGCTATGCGCAATCCAACTTTCATCAGCGGTGTGGAAGGCGGCGCTGACTCTCGAAGGAAATTTGGTACTTGTCACCATAAGCCCTGCGTTCGCGCCTCTGATTGGGGTAGCCCTGATCTCGAGCCCGCTTGGCTCGTTGGGAGTGGACATCCTCGCCTGGAGTCTCTTGCTGGGAGCGATGGTTGAGTGGTTGGTCCTGGCATCGGTAGCGCGCCACACGCATACCCCTGTTCGACCGCCAAGTCCGGTACCGTTGGGTTCCATTGCCCGTAACTACGGCACGCTGTTGCTGGCGGCCACTTGCACTACAAGTGTGTGA
>VGUA01000001.1 GCA_016874535.1 Gammaproteobacteria bacterium | reverse complement strand
CTCCTCCTCGGTCATGCCGGCAAAGCGCGCGGTATGGCCGAAATTCACATACAGGCTCTTGCGCCCCGTTTCCGGATGCGTGCGCACCACCGGATGCGCGGACACCAGCTCTTCCTTGGCTTTGCCTTGATCAGATCCTGAATCCTTGATGCGATCTTCACGGGTCTTGGTCACATCGGCCTTGGCCGAAGTGTTCACACCCTTCAGCGTTTCAAGCATCGCTTTCATGCCCGGCGACAAGGCCTCGTAAGCCGCATAGCCGCTGGCAAAAAGCGTGTCGCCGCCGTAGGGCGGAATCTCGCGGGCGATCAGCATGGTCGCCATCGGCGGCGTCTTGAGATACGCCGTGTCCGTGTGCCAGATGCCACCGAAATTGTTGCGCTCATGCTCGAGCTTGAGCACCGGAATGATCAGCGGAAAGCCATCGATGCCCTTCACGAACGGATATTCGACCACCTCACCGAAACGGTTGGCGAAGGCCAGAAAATCGGCCGGCGGCAAGGGCTGGTCACGAAAGAAGATGACGCCGTGTGCCAGCCAGGCGGCGCGCAGCTCGGCGATCGCCTCGTCACTGACTTTTTCCAGCAGGTTGATGCCGGAAATCATGGCGCCGCAGGCGCCGGCGATCGGTTGAACGGAGAAATGGGTGTAGTCGGTCATGGCTTCAGACTCGCTTGGTCGTTTCAGGCGCCGCGCAGCCCGGTCTCGGGGGGCAAGCCCAGCATCAGGTTCATGTTCTGTACTGCGGCGCCCGAGGCGCCCTTGCCGAGATTGTCCAGCAGCGCACAGAGCACCACCTGATGATGTTGTTCATTGCCAAAGCAGTAGAGCTTCAGCGCATTGGTGTCGTTCAAGCCCTCGGGTCCCAGGCGCTCCAGCGCGGCGCCGTCCGCCAGCGGTTCGACCGAGACAAAGGTCTGGCCGGCATAGGCCGCAGCGAGTGCGGCATGCACGTCGTGCACGGAGGGCTTGCCCGGCAAGGCGCGCAGCTGCAAGGGCAGTTGTACCAGCATGCCTTGCGCGAAGCGTCCCACCGCAGGCAGGAACAGGGGACGCGTCTCCAGCAGGCCGAAACGCTGGATCTCCGGCACATGCTTGTGTTCGAGCCCAAGCCCGTAAATCCAGAACGGCAGGGCGAGTGGTTCCGCAGAGGCGGGATCCTCATAGCGCTGGATGAGCGCCTTGCCACCACCGCTGTAGCCGGACACCGCGCTGATCGTGACGGGGAAATCGGCGGGCAGGATGCCGGCCGCCACCAGCGGACGGATGAGCGCGATGGCTCCGGTGGGATAGCAACCGGGATTGGCCACACGAAGGGCCGCGGCAATGCGCGCGGCTTGCCCGCGATCCATCTCCGGAAATCCGTATTCCCAACCCGCTGCCGTGCGGTGTGCCGTGCTGGCATCGATCACCCGCACCGCAGGATTGGTGATGAGCGCAACCGCCTCGCGTGCCGCATCGTCCGGCAGGCAGAGCATCACGAGGTCAACGCTGTTGAGCAGCTCCGCGCGCGCCGCCGGATCCTTGCGCCGCTCCGGCGCGATGCTGACCAGCGTGAGGTCCTCGCGGGACGCAAGGCGATCCTTGATCTGCAGGCCGGTGGTCCCCGCCTCGCCGTCGATGAAAATTCGCGCTGTCATGTCTCCTGCCTGCGGCACGGTATCTGCGGACCCGCAGCCTAACGGGCCGGGTGCTTACGTGAAAGTCTCGCCTTGCCGGCGCGCAAGCTTCCCTCCGGGTCGCCTCCGCCGTCCTGTCGGCCGAGGCGCCACGGACCCGTTCAAATTATTGCCAGCCCCCCCCCAGCGCACGCACCAGAGCCACCGTGGTGGCGGCACGGGCTCCGTCCACCTGCACGCCCAGGCGCTGGGTTGCCAGCAGGTTGCGCCTCGCATCCAGCACTTCGAGCAGGCCTGTCGCCCCAGCCTCGAAGCGTGCCTCGGCAATCGTGCTCGCGGCTTGCGCTGAATCAACTGCACGCGTCAGCGCCGCGCGCTGGGTGGCGAGCGTGCGCAGGCCCGAGAGGCTGTCCTCCACTTCGACGAAGGCATCCAGCACGGTCTGGCGATAGACCGCCACTTCCGCATCCAAGCTGGCTTCCGCCGAGGCGAGGTTGGCCTTGTTACGTCCCCCATCAAAAATGGGCAGGCTGAGCAGCGGCCCGGCAATGGGGCCAAGGGCCCAGGTCCGGCTGCTCCACTTGAAGAGCTCACCCACGCCACCGGACTCCACCCCGAAATTGGCCGTAAGGTTGATCAGCGGGTAAAACGCGGCCTTCGCCACCCCGATGCGCGCATTGGCGGCAATCATGCGGCGCTCGGCTGCCGCCACATCCGGGCGACGCTCCAGCAGGCTGGACGGCAGACCGGGTGGAATCTCGGGCAGGGCGCGGGTGGCGGGCGCTTCCGCCAGACTGAATGCCGCCGGGGTTTCTCCACACAAGACGGCGAGCGCGTGTTCGTAAGCCGCACGACTGCGCGCGACGGCTTCCAGTTCGGCGCGTGCGGTTTCCAGCTCCGCCCGGCTGCGTTCCAGATCGAAATCGTCGGTATCGCCCGCTGCCACGCGCGCCGCCACCAGCTGCAAGGTGTCCTCGCGCAGCTTGATGCCCTCCCGCAGCACCCGCAGTTCCTCGTCCGTCGCGCGGATGAGGAAATAGGTCTGGGCGACATCGCCCTGCAGACTCAGGGTGAGGCTTTCGTAGAGTGCGCGCTGGGCCGCGAAATCGGCCTCGGCTGCCTTGACCGAATCCCGCACACGGCCAAACACATCGAGCTCGTAGCTTGCGCTGAGTCTGGTGTTGATCTGTGTGTAATCTTCCAGGGTCTCGGGCCCACCGCCCCCGAAGGAATCGAGGATGACCGCACTCGGCTGGATCCGCGAGGCCCCCACGCCGAGATCGATCCGCGGTAACCGCTGCGCACTCGCCACGCGCACCTGGGCCCGGGACTGCTCGAGTCTTGCGAGTGCCGCCTGCAGATTCTGGTTACCGGAACTGGCGCGCGCCACCAGTCCATCGAGCAGCGGATCCCGGAATACCGTCCACCACTGCCCACGGGCGGCGTCATCGGCCGGCGTCGCGACTTTCCAGTCACCCGTAATCTGGGCCGGGCTTTCCTTCCATGCCGCTGGGGTGTTCACGGCAGGATCAGGCAGAGCAGGCGCCAAGGAGCAGCCGCCCAGCATCAGCAGCAAAGGCCAGGCAAGACGTGGGCTCATGTCATGCCCTCCCCGGCGCTTGCCTTCACCTGCTTCTCGCGCCGCGGTTTGCGATGGAGCAGCACGTAGAACACGGGCGTCAGGAAAAGGCCGAAGAACGTCACGCCAATCATGCCGGACAGCACGGCAATGCCCATGGTGTGTCGCATCTCGGCGCCGGCACCACTGGAGGTGACCAGCGGCACCACGCCCATGATGAAGGCAATGGACGTCATGAGGATGGGCCGCAGACGCATGCGGCAGGCCTGCAGGGCAGCGACCACCGGGCCTGCGAGCGGCTCGCGCATCTCGAATTCCCGCGCGAATTCCACCAGCAGGATGGCGTTCTTGCAGGCCAGCCCCATCAGCACGAAGAGCGCAATCTGCGTGAAGATGTTGCGATCGCCGCCCGTGAGATACACCCCCGTCACCGCGAACAGCAGACACAGCGGCACGATGAGGATGATGGCAAGCGGCAGCTTGAGGCTTTCGTACTGGGCGGCCAGCACCAGGAAGACGAGCATCGCACACAAGGGAAACACGATGACCGCCGTATTGCCGGCGAGAATCTCCTGATAGACGAGATCAGTCCACTCGAAGGTGACGCCGCGCGGCGCATTGGCACGCACCAGTTCCTCCAGCTTGGCCTGGGCCTGGCCGGAGCTGAACCCCGGGGCAGTGGCGCCGTTGATGTCCGCCGCCGGAAAGGCGTTGTAGCGCATCGCGCGATCGGGCCCGAAGCTCTGCTGCACATTCACCAGCGCGCCCAGTGGCACCATCTCGCCCATGCGGTTGCGGGTCTTCAGGACGGGAATGTCTTCCGCGCTTTCGCGGAAGGGCGCATCGGCCTGCACGATTACGCGGTAGGTCTTGCCGAAGCGGTTGAAGTCGTTCACGTAGTAGGAGCCGAGATTCACCTGCAGGGTGGCGAAGACGTCGTTGAGGCTCACCCCCATCTGCTTGGCCTTGGCGCGATCCACGTCGGCAAAAAGTTGCGGCACGTTGATCTGGTAGCTGGAAAAGACGCCCGCCATCTCGGGACTTTGCCAGGCCTGCATCAACACGGACTGCAAGGTGGCATAGAGTTCCTTGCTGCCGAGGCCCGCCCGATCTTCCAGCTGCATCTTGAATCCGCCGATGGAACCAAGACCATCCACCGCGGGCGAAGGGAACACCGCAACGAAGGCATCCTGGATGACCGCCAGCCGCTGGTTGAGCGCCATCGCGAGCGCACCACCCTTGAGCTCGGGGCTCTCCCTTTTCTCGAAATCCTCGAGGCCAAAGAAGAACACCGCCGCATTCGGTGAATTGGTGAAGCCGTTGATCGAAAGCCCGGTGAAGGCCACCACGTCCACCACGCCGGGAGTCTCGCGCGCAATGTCCGTCACCTTGTGCACGATGCGGTCGGTGCGTTCCAGCGACGCGCCATCGGGCAGCTGGATGAAGCCCACCAGGTATTGCTTGTCCAGATTGGGAATAAAGCCCGTCGGCACCTTGTGGAACAACACCCAGGTCAGGCCCAGCAGGCAGACATACAGGGCCAGCACCACGAGCTTGCCGCGCAGGATGCCGCGCACCGCGCTCACATAACGGCGGGCAGCGCCGCGGAATACCGCATCGAAGCCGCGGAAGAACCAGCCAAACAGCGCGTCCATGAAGCGCGTGAAGGCATCCTTGGGCGCGTGATGGGAACGCAGCAGCACCGCTGCGAGTGCTGGCGACAGGGTCAGCGAACTGAAGGCCGAAATGGCGGCGGAGATCGCAATCGTCAGCGCGAACTGGCGATAGAACTGTCCCTGCAGGCCGCTGATGAAGGCGATGGGAATGAACACCGCGCACAGGGTGAGCAGGATGGCGATGATGGGGCCGGAAACTTCCTCCATCGCGCGCCGCGTGGCGGCCACCGGGTTCAGGCCGAGTTCGATGTTGCGCTCGACGTTCTCCACCACCACGATGGCATCGTCCACCACGATGCCGATGGACAAGACCAGCCCGAACAGGGTCAGCGTATTGATGGAAAATCCGGCCAGCAGCATCACTGCAAATGTGCCGACAATCGACACCGGCACCGCGATGAGCGGAATGATGGAGGCGCGCCAGGTCTTCAGGAACACGATGACCACCACAACCACCAGCGCCACAGCCTCCAGCAGGGTTTTCACCACGGCCTCGATGGATTTGCGCACGAAGCGCGGCGGGTCGTAGATGACCTGGAACTCCACGCCCTGCGGAAAGTCCTTGGCGGCCTTGGTCATCAGGTCGCGCACGTTGCGCGACAGCGCGACGGCATTCGCACCCGGCGCTTCGAAGAGCCCCAGTGCAACGGCGGGCTTGCTGTTGAGATAGCTGCGCAGGGAGTAATCACCCGCGCCGAGTTCGATGCGCGCCACGTCCCGGAGCCGCAGGATGCCGCCATCGGGCGCGGTGCCAACGATGATCTCGCCGAACTCTTCCTCCGTGGTGAGTCGGCCCTGCGTGTTCACGGAGAGCTGGAATTCGATATTGGTGGCCGCGGGTTGCGCGCCGATCACACCGGCCGCCACCTGCTGGTTCTGCTCCTGGATGGCCGCCACCACGTCGCCCGCCGTGAGTTCACGGGCGGCAAGCTTTTGCGGATCCAGCCACACGCGCATGGCGTAATCACCGCCACCAAAGATGACCACATCGCCCATGCCCTCCAGGCGACGCAGATCATCGCGCAGGTTGATCATCGCGTAGTTGCGCAGATACAGCTCGTCGTAGCGACTGTCGCTGGAGATGAGATGCACCACCATGGTCAGGTTGGGCGACTGCTTCTTGGTGATGACGCCGTACTGCCGCACTTCCATCGGCAGGCGCGGGAGCGCGCGCTGCACCCGGTTCTGGACCTGGGATTCGGCCAAATCTGGATCCACCCCAATCTTGAACGTGACCGTGAGCTGCAGGATGCCGTCGGTGGTCGCCATGGAAGACATGTAGAGCATGTTCTCCACACCGTTGATCTGCTCCTCCAACGGTGCAGCAACGGTCTCGGCAATCACTTCCGGATTGGCGCCGGGATAGGTAGCGGTCACCACCACGGAAGGCGGTACGACGTCCGGGTATTCGGAAACCGGCAGAACATAGATTGCGATGAGACCGGCCAGAAAGATCGCCGCGGACATCACGCCCGCAAGAATTGGCCGTTCGATGAACGTGCGCGAGATGTTCATGCTGCTCAGCCGCCCGCGGAAGTGCTGCTGGCGCTGGCGTCCCCTGCCGGCCCTGACGGCGAATCAGCAGTCGATTCCTCCATCGGCACCTGTTCCGGTGTCACGGGCGTGCCGGGACGCAAGCGCTGCAGGCCATTCACCACCACCAGCTCGCCTTCTTTCAGTCCGCTGGTGAGCACCCGCAGGCTGCCCATCTGGCGACCGAGGGTCACTTCGCGATAGTTCGCAACATTGTCCGGGCCCAGCACCAACACGAAACGCTTGGTCTGGTCGGTGCCGATGGCACGTTCCGCCACCAGCACCACGCGTTCGGCGCCGGTGGTTGCGCGCAACCTCACGCGGGCGAAAAGTCCGGGCGTGAAGCGCCGATCCGCATTTGGCAGCACCGCCCGCATGCGCACCGTGCCGGTGGTGAGCGCCACCTGGTTGTCCACGAATTCGAGCGTGCCCTGATGCGGGAAACCCTCTTCACCGGCGAGTCCCACTTCCACGGCCAGGCCCTCGTCGCGGGCGCCTGCGATGTAGCGCAGATAGGCCTGCTCATCGGCTTCAAAGGAGACCCGGATGGGGTCCAACGAGACCAGCGTGGTCAAGACGGGAGAGTCGGGGCCCTCACCCTGCACGAGATTGCCGAGAGTCACCTCGTCCTTGCCCACCCGCCCCGCGATGGGCGCAGTGATGCGCGTGTATTCAAGATTGAGACGGGCGCGCTCAATGGTGGCGAGATTGGCCTGGCGCGCAGCTTCCAGGGTTTGCACCTGCGCCACTGCCGTGTCGAACGCACGCTGACTGGTCGCACGTGTGGCGAGCATCTTGGCCTGCCGATTCTTCTCAGTGCGGGCCAGGGCAAGTTGAGCTTCGGTGTTGGCGAGCGCCGCGCGCGCCTCGGCCAGCTGGGCCTTGAAGGGTCGCGGGTCGATCTGGAACAGCAGGGTTCCCTTGGCAACCTCGGTACCCGGCTTGAAGTGCACGGATTCGAGATAGCCGTTCAACCGGGCCCGGATGGCCACCTCGTCCACCGCCTCGAAGCGGCCGGGATATTCGTCCGCAAGGGTGACCTCCCGCGTGACCGCCGCGGCCACGCTCACAGGAGGCGCGCCGGCGGGGCCTCCGGCCGGGGGTTCAGGGGCGCGGTCACACGCAACGAGAAGGGATGCGAGCAGGACGACACTGCCGATACGCGGCAGGCTGGGAGCACTGATCATGGCGTTTTCCGGGCTTTGGGCACTCCCCGCGTGCAGTGCCCAGGGCATTCTCGTTTTTCGAGCGCACGGGAGCGCCCGATTCTACATGCTCTGCCCTTCCGGATCCGTCGGAGGATGGGAGGTCCCGGGAGGCAAGTTACCGGGCTCGGCACAGGAGCGTCGCGCCACGGGCGCTGGCGGCAAGGAACCGGGTGCCCAACGCCTCAGGCGATGATGAGACCACTCAAATCGGTCGTCGGTTGAGGCGCGTTCATCGAGAGGCCGGCCAGGCAATCCCGCAACAAGGTCGCGACAATCAGGTTGCGGGTGGTTTTGCTGTCTGCCGGTATCACATGCCATGGGGCCTGCGGGGTGGAGGTTTCACGCAAGGCATCCTCGTAGGCCTCCATGTAGTCCGCCCACTGCCGCCGCGCCTCCAGATCAGAAGGCATCAGCTTCCAGTGCTTGGCCGGATTGTCGATACGGGCCTGCAGGCGCTCGCGCTGCTCGTCCTTGGAGATGTGCAGAAAGATCTTCACCAGCGTGGTGCCGGTTTCGACCAGCATGCGTTCGAACTCGCGGATGTGGTGGTAACGCTGCACGCATTCCTTCGCACTCACGAGCCCCTGCACGCGCACCACCAGCACGTCCTCGTAAGGGCTGCGGTTGAAGAGCACGATTTCACCGGTGCGGGGCACGTGCTGGTGAATACGCCAGAGATAGTCGCGAGCGCGTTCCTCTTCCGAGGGCGCGCGGAAGTTCACCGCCCGCACCCCGAGTGGCGCCACCCCGGCGAACACGCTGCGGATGGTGCCATCCTTGCCCGAGGTATCCATGCCCTGCAGCACCACCAGCAGGCGATGGTGCTGGGTGGCGTAAAGCAGCTGTTGCAAGTGGCCGATTTCCTGCGAGAGCGCCTCGGTTGCCGCCACACGCTCCGCTTTCTGCGGCATGCCGAAATGATCACGCGTGGGCAGTTTTTCCAGCACGAGCCGGGAGCCGGGTTTGAGCAGATAGCGGGAGGGATCCATGGCGGTGCCGCCTTATTCAGGAATGGAGGAGGCGGCGTACTCTGCCTTCCGACGGCACGAGCGTCCACTCCGGCCGCTCGTCATGCGCTGCCATCCAGCGCGGAGTGACGAACGCGGTGAGGCGGCGCCTGCAGGCAGTGGAATTGACCAGCATGGCGATGAATCCTGTTAACATCGAATCATTGAAATCCCGCTGATTTTCCCGTGCAGCAGCCCCCCAGTTCCAGCTACGTCGGTACCGATGCGGCAGAGTTCTCCCATGCCGCAGGCAGCCGGGTGGGCGTGCTCCTGTGCAATCTGGGAACGCCCGCCGCGCCCACACCCAAGGCCCTGCGGCGTTACCTGGCGGAGTTCCTGTCAGACCCGAGGCTCATCGAGCTGCCGCGCTGGTTGTGGCTTTCCATTCTGCACGGAATCATCCTGAACATCCGGCCGCGACGCTCCGCCCATGCCTACGCCAAGATCTGGACCGAGAAAGGATCGCCCCTGCTGGTGCTGTCGCGCGCACAGGAAACGGCCGTACGCGAGCGCCTGCAGCAGCAGTTTGGTGATCACGTGGCGGTGGCGCTGGCCATGCGCTACGGCGAACCCTCGGTCGCGCAAGGCCTGGAGGCGCTGCGCGCTGCCGGGGCACGTCGCGTGCTCGTGCTGCCGCTTTATCCGCAGTATTCGGGCCCTGCCACCGGCTCGGTTTTCGATGCAGTGGCCGCAGTGCTGCAAGGCTGGCGCTGGGTGCCTGATCTGCGCTTCATCAGCAGCTATCACAACGAACCGGCCTATATCACGGCGCTGGCGGATTCGATAACCGCGCACTGGTCAAAGGCCGGCCGTCCGGACCGGCTCTTCTTTTCCTTCCATGGCCTGCCCTATCGCTACTTCATGCAGGGCGATCCCTATTTCTGCCACTGCCAGGCCACCGCCAGACTGGTCGCGGAAAAACTCGGACTTGCCGCGAACGAATGGCAGGTCGTGTTCCAGTCGCGCTTCGGGCGCGAGCGCTGGCTCGAGCCCTATGCCGACCTCACCCTTCAGGAAACCGCACGCCAGGGTGTGCGCACCGTGGATGTGGTGTGCCCGGGCTTTTCGGTGGATTGTCTGGAGACGCTGGAAGAAATCGCGATTCAGAACCGTGAGGCCTTCATCGAGGCGGGTGGCACCGATCTGCGCTACATCCCGGCGCTGAACGCGGCACCGGCGCATGTGGAGGCCTTGTGCGGCTTGATCGAAAGAAACCTGCAAGGCTGGCCCGAAGTCGCGGGCAACACGCCGGACACCGAGGAAGCTTCACAACGCGTGATGCGGGCGCGCCGTCTCGGCGCTGTGGGCTGATCCCGCGCGCCGAAGCGATTCACGCAAGGATGCGCGTGAGCTCACGCACCGGCCGACGCACCTGTTCAGGCACTTCGGCCGGATAGCCGTACCAGAAAAGACCCACGGCAAATTCCTCGGCCGCATCGGCGCCCAGAATCTCCAAAAATGCGGGCGACCGGATCACCTTGCCCGTGCCCCATTTGAGGCCGATGCCGCGCGCCCACAGCGCCAACGCGAGATTCTGGGCCGCACAGCAACACGCCGCGTAGTCCTCGCGTTCGCGCGCCGAATCCTGATTGACCTGACAGGTCAGCACGAGCCAGCCCGGCATGGTGTTCCAGCGCTTGCGCTTCGCCTCTGCCGCCGAATCCCCCTTGCTGGCGCGCACGATCGCGGTATTGAGTTCGATCACCTGCGCACGTGCTGTCTCGCCCAGAAGATAGAACCGCCAGGGTTCGGTGCGATGGTGGTTGGGCACCCAGCAGGCAAGCTCCAGAGCTTCCAGCACCGCCGCCTCGGGCACTGCATCGGACGTGAAATCATGAATCGTGCGCCGCCCCTTGATGAGGGCCGCAAGCACGACAGGCGAAGGTGACTGCTCACCCGCAAACGCACCGGACATTGTGGGTCTCTCCTCGAATACCCCTGCGGCCTGCAGGCTTCGTATTTGCAAGCATCGCGGGCTGCAGTGAAAATTGCGACATCCTGGCTGCGTGGTGCCGATGAAGCGATTCCTGTTACTTGCCGCACTCTGCGGTTTCACTCTCGCGGCCATGGCCGATGATCTGGCCAGGCAGCGAGCCCTATTTGAAGCGAAGTATCGGGAAGTCCTCAAGGGCGCCACGCCGCGTGCCGAGACGCTGACCGCGCTGCGCGGCTATCCGCTTACGCCTTGGCTCAGCTATCACCCCCTGAAACGCAAGCTGCGCGCCCTGCCGGCGCAGGAGGTGCGGGCGTTTCTGGCGGCCCATGCGGGCAGCCTGCCGGCCGAGCGCCTGCGCACCGACTGGTTGCGCGAAGCTGCGCGCCAGGGCCGATTCGATCTCTTCAACGAGGACTACACACCGCAAAGCGATCCCGAGTTGCGCTGCCACGCCCTGCGCCGGGATCTCGATGGCGGCAACAAGCCGCGAGCCGTCAAGGCAGGCCTTGAATTGTGGCTGACGGGCAAATCACAGGCCCCGGGCTGCAATGCCGTCTTTGAAATCCTGCGCACTCGCGGCGCACTCACGGATGCGCTGGTCTGGCAGCGGGTGATGCTCGCGGCCAAGGGCGGCAACACCAGTCTTGCCGTGGTTATTGCCAAGAACTACGCGGCCCCATCGGATCGCGTGCTCGCCGACCTGCTGCACAAGGTGCACGGCACGCCCTCCCAGACCCTCAAACTCACTGCCGGCAAGCCGGACAGCCTGCAGCTGCGCGATGTCATCGCGCATGGTCTCGGACGCTACGCCCACCAGGGGCTGGCGAGTGCGACCCTCGCGTGGCGCCAGGTGCGGGACAAATATCCCTTCACCCCCGCCCAGGCCGGCGTGGTTCAGCGCGAACTGGCGGTGGCAGCGGTGGCCGCGACTCATCCACAGCGCCTCGATTACCTGCGGGACGTGAACGATGCCGGCGTGGACGATGCCGTGGAGCGCTTCCGCCTGCGCGAAGGCCTGAGGGCACGCGCTTGGCAGGATCTGGTGGTGTGGACGGCGGGACCGCCGCGCGGCGCCACCACCAATGCCTTGCGCTGGCGCTACTGGCATGCACGCGCCTTGGGCGAGACCGGGCAGCAGGAGGCCTCACTCACGACTTTTCGCGAACTGGCGACCGAACGCGACTACTACGGATTCATGGCGAGTGATCGCGCGGGCGTGCCCTATGCGATGACGCACAAGCCGATACGTCCGACGGCCGAAGAGCGACGCGGCATTGGCGAATCCGGAGGCCTGCAGCGTGCACGCGAGTTCTACCAGCTGAACCGGCCGGGTGAGGCACGCAACGAGATTGCCTTCGAGCTGGAAGGCCGGCCACGTCGTGAGCAGGAAGTCGGCGCGGCGCTGATCTACGAATGGGGCTGGCACGCGCAGGCCATCCTCATGCTGGGACAGATGCAGAGTTATGACGATCTCGATTTGCGCTTTCCCTTGCTGCACAAATCACTGGTCACGAAATTCGCCGAGGCGCGGGGTCTGCCGCCGGCGCTCATCTACGCCATCATCCGCGGCGAGAGCGCTTTCGTCACCGATGCCCGCTCACCGGTGGGCGCCCTGGGCCTGATGCAGGTGATGCCGGCTACGGCCAATGCCACGGCACGACAGATTGGGCTGCGGCTGCGTTCCAATGCAGAGATCACCCAGGTGGACACAAACATCGCCATCGGCAGCGAGTACTTGCGCCAGGTGCTGCGGCAGTTCGGCGGTTATTTTCCGCTGGCAGCCGCGGCCTACAACGCAGGGCCCAGTCGCGTGAAAGCCTGGTTGAAGAACGCGGCCTGCACGCCGGAGGACGTCTGGGTGGACACCCTGCCCTTCCTCGAAACCGAGGGCTACGTGCGCCGTGCCCTCTTTTACGCGGCGGTCTATGAATTCCGGCTCGGCGTGACTGTGAGCCCGCTCGGCTCCAGAATGGCCGACATGACACGCTTTGGATCTGCCAGTACCACATGTTGAAATCTCCCGCCCCTCTACGCACGGTTGCGCTGCTCGGTGGCAGCGGCTTCGTCGGCCAGGCGCTCGCCAGTCGCCTGCAAGCCGCCGGATTTCGCACCCGCATCCTCACCCGTCGCCTGGAACACGCAAAACCTCTGTGGCTGCTGCCCGATGCCCGTTGCGAGGCCGTGGAGGTGCACGACCGAGCCGCGCTCGCCACGGCGCTGCGTGGCTGCGAAGCCCTGGTCAATCTCATCGGCATCCTCAACGAGAAAGGCGACAGCGGACGCGGCTTCCGGCGCGCGCATGTGGACGCCACGGTCTCCGCGCTCGCGGCGGCGGAAGCAGCCGGTGTGTCGCGCTTCGTGCAGGTGAGTGCGCTCAATGCAGATCCCGAAGGCCCCAGCCACTATCTGCGCAGCAAGGGCGAGGCCGAGCAGCGCGTGCTCGAGACGCGCACCCTGCGCACGGCAATCGTTAGACCCTCCGTGATCTTCGGGCCGGGCGATGGCCTCTTCGGGCGCTTCCTGCCGCTGGTGACTTGGCTGCCCTTCCTGCCCTTGGCAGGTGCCGGCGCGCGCATGCAGCCGGTATTCGTCGGCGATGTGACAGAGGCCATTCTGCGCATTCTCGGCAACGATCAGCTGGCGAGCGGCAGTGTGTTCGAATTGGGTGGGCCGGAAGTCTGGACCTTGGGTCGCCTCGTGGAATACACCGCGCGCACCAGCGGCCACGCCTGCCCGGTCATTGGCCTGCCTGCCTGGGCCGGGCGGTTACAGGCGGAAGTCTGCGAGCATCTGCCGGGCAAGCCTTTCTCGCGCGACAACTGGCGCTCGCTGAAACGCGATTCCGTCGTTCAGGGTGAAGATGGCCTCGCCGCGCTCGGCATCACGGCCACCCCTATCGACTCCATCGTCCCTGCGCTCCTCAAACCCAGCCGACGCGCCCGCGACTACAGCGCGAAGCGGCGCAGCGCGCAGCGCTGACTCCCACGCAAGCCCGCAGACGATTCATGAACCCCCTGCGCGGATGAAAATCTACGAAGTGGGCGGCGCGGTGCGGGACCGCCTGCTGGGCAGGCCGGTCGCGGATCGCGACTGGGTGGTGGTGGGGGGCAGCCCGGAAGCAATGCTCGCCCTCGGCTATCGCCAGGTGGGCCGTGATTTCCCGGTCTTCCTGCATCCGGACACACACGAGGAATACGCGCTCGCACGACTCGAGCGCAAGCAGGGCCAGGGTTATCGCGGCTTTGCCTTCGATACAGGTGCCACGGTCACCCTGGAAGAAGATCTCGCGCGACGCGATGTGACCATTAATGCGATGGCGCGCGATGAGCAGGGAAACCTCCACGACCCTTATGGCGGACAACAGGATCTGGCCGCCGGGGTATTGCGCCACATCACGCCTGCCTTTGCGGAAGATCCGCTGCGGGTGCTGCGCGTGGCGCGCTTCGCGGCACGCTTCGATTTCCGCATCGCGCCGGAAACCTTGGCTCTGATGCAGCAGCTGGCAGACAGTGGCGAGCTGCTTACTTTGTCTCCGGAGCGAGTGTGGCGCGAACTCGAACGCGCCTTGATGGAGACCCATCCCGAGCGCTTCGTCGAAGTGCTGAGAGCCTGTGGCGCGCTCGCGCCCCTGTTGCCGGAACTCGCCGCACTCTTCGGCCGGCCCCGGCTGCTGCCCGATCAGTCCGCAGTGGATGCGGGCGAGCATCTGCTGGAAAACCTCGAGCGCGCCGCAGAAGCCGAACTCCCGCTCCCGGTGCGCTTCGCACTGCTGGCGCAGACGCCTGTGGATGATGCAACCCAAGATGGGCACGCCTTCCAGCAGACTGAACGTCTCTGCCAGCGCCGGCGTGCCCCCGTCGCGCTCACCGAAACGGCGCTGGCGCTGGTGCGCGAGCAGCAGGTGATTCGCTCAGCCTGCGCCTTGGAAGCGGAGGCGGTGGTGACGCTGCTCGAGCGCGTGGACGGTTTCCGTCGGCCCGAGCGACTGGAGGAAGTGTTACGTGCGTGTGCGGTGGATACCCGTGCGCCCGTCTTGCCAGACTACGCGCCAGCGGTCCGCATTGCCCGCGCGCTCGCAGCGTGTCGTGAAGTGAAGCCAGACGCCGCAGTGCTCGCCAGCAAGGATGGCGCGCGCATCAAGGCCGCCCTGCACGCCGCGAGGGTGCAGGCGGTGTTGCACCTGGAAGCCGGCTGACAGGGCAAAGGCGACTAATGCAGGCCGCGCGAGCGCCTTTATTCGCACACCCAGGTGAGCACCACCGCCGGCGTCTGATCCGGCTTGTGACCGATATGAATCTGCCCGCGCTCTGCGAGCACTGCCGTGTCGTGCTGGAGCAGTTGTGGTTTCTCGACTGCCGCGATCACAGTGATGCCATTGGTGCTGCGATCGGTAATCGTGCATCGACCCCGACCGAACTGCAGCGTGAAATGCTGGCGCGACACCAGCTCATGCGAAATCACCAGATCATTGCCGGGATGGCGCCCCACGGAGAGCACCGGATGCTCGGCATCCAGACGGATGCGGCGCCCATCATGCTCAAGGCGCACCGAGACGTAAGGACCTTTGGGCGGCAGGCCAGCGGGCAGCCCCGCGACGGTCGCGGCATCCACATCCCAGATGATCTCGAACAGGGCAACGCGGGCATCGCCCTCGGCATCCCAGGTTTCGTCATCGATATAGCGTGACACCGCCCGGAACATCGGCGGCAGACGCTCGATCACCTCCGCAGTCACCAGCGTCTGGTCGGGTTTGGCGTGCATCGCCGCCCACCGCGCGAGCCGCACCACTTCGCCCAGCATGTCCGGTTCACCTTCGGGCAGATCCCCAAAATGCATGCCGATGTGCAGGCGCTGGCGCTCATCGGCACCCGGCACCTGGTAGCCGTGACTGATGTTCTCGTGCAGGGCGCAGGCCGCCACGGCAGCGAGACGAGGGTCCGGGAAGATGCACATGAGTTCATCACCGAATTCGGCAACAACCCTGCCACCCTGTTCGGTAATGATTCCGGTCATGGCTTGAATCACTTCGGCGAGGAATGTCCGTGCCCGGGTGTCACCGCACGATTCATACAGGGCCGTGCTGCCAACGATGTCGGCGAGCATCACTACTCCCTGGGCCACACCCTGCGGTGCAGTGCCGACTTCCTTTTCCGCTCCAGGCATTCGGGCTCTCCTTTTCCGCGATTGTGGGGCAGAGATTGCAGGGTTCGATTATCACATGATCAAGTGCCCTTGCCCCACAATTCCTGCAGGCGCTCGTCGCGGCCACAGCGATAACGGTAGTACTTGTAGCGCACGGGATTCTTCACGTAGTAGTCCTGGTGATAGTTCTCCGCGGGGTAGAACTCACCGGCCGCCGTGATGCGGGTGACGATTGCACCAGCAAAGGGCTTGGCACGCTGCAAGGCCTCGCGGCTGGCGAGGGCAGCGGCTTTCTGGGCCGCGTCATGGAAGAAGATCTCGGTGCGGTACTGCGCCCCCATGTCACAAAACTGTGCATCAAGCGTGGTGGGGTCGATGTTGCGCCAGAACACTTCCAGCAGGCGCTCGTAACTGATCTGGGCGGGGTCGAACAACACCTGCACCGCTTCGGCGTGCCCGGTGTCCTCGTAGGTCACCTGGTCATAGGTGGGATTGGCCACGGTGCCGCCGATGTAACCCGAAGTGGTGGCCAGCACGCCGGGCAATTCATCGAAAGGCTGCTCTATGCACCAGAAGCAGCCACCCGCGAAGGTCGCCACCTGCTGGCCGGCAGCCGGTTTGGGCAAAGGTGCCATCGCCTTGGAATCGTCCGCCGCCAGCGCAGGGCCAATAGCCATGCCCGTGGCCAGACTGCACAACAGGGCCAGCAGCCAGCGTCTTTCAGGATTCATCATGCCTCCTTCGGGGAATGTGACGGTTCGAGCATCAGAGACGGTGGCGCGCATCACGCAGGTCGTAGCCGGGCACCGCGCCGGTGTAGTCCCGGGTGAGAGTCATCATCTTCACACGGGTTCCCATCTCCTGGGGCAGCAGCAGGCGTTTCACGGCCCGCGCCGTGCGTTCGGCCTCTTCCGGTGAGGCCTGCATGCGTGCGGTCAGCAGATCCGTGATGCCACAGGCCATCAGATATTGCGCCTGTTCGGCAAACCCCGCGATGGTCCATCCGGCCTCATGCGCGGCCTCGGCCACCGCGGTGAAATCAACCGCCGCCGTGATGTCCTGGATACCTGGCATCCACAGCGGATCAGCATGCACGCGATGACGGTAGTAGCACTGCAAAGTGCCTTGGGCGCGATCCGGGTGATAGAACTCCGCCCGCGGATAGCCGTAGTCGGCCAGCACCACGGCGCCGCGCGCCACGAAACGACTCAAATCGGCCATGAAAGCCGGCAGACGCAGGGCGATCTCCGAGCCCCACTCGGGCGGATAGTCCGCAGGCGCCAGAGGCAGCACCGCTTCGACGGCCGAGGCGAGCGCAGCGGGCGCCGCGCGCGTGCGCCAGGTGAGGGTGCCCGCAACCTCCACGCCAACACCGCGCTCGAGGATGGCTCCCTCGTCAAGGCTGAAGCAGGAGACGGGAATCGCATCGAGGATTTCATTCGCCAGCACGGTGGCATGCCAAGGCGTTGCCGGCGGCCCCTGCCACCATTCGAGATGCGCGAGCAGTTCGGGCGCTTCACGCGCAATGAGATCCCGTTGCCGCGCGCGGAGTTCAGGACTGAGTTCCACAATGGCATAGCGGAAGTCATGCTGACCCAAGTTGTGCAAAGCCTGCATCACACTGAGGGCAAGGCGACCACTGCCGCCGCCAAATTCGATGATGCCTTCGCCGCCTGCCTGCAGCACGGCGGCACATTGCCGCGCGAGGCAGGCACCGAACAACGGAGACAGCTCGGGCGCGGTGACAAAGTCGCCTTCACGCCCGAACTTGTGCGCGCCCGCCACGTAATAGCCGAGGTCCGGCGCGTAGAGCGCGAGCTCCATGAAACGATCAAACGGCAGAAAGCCCTCTGCCGCGTGTATTTCTTGCTGGATGCGCGCGAGCAGGCGTGCGGAAACCGCTGTCTCCTCCGGGCCCGGATCAGGTAATCTCGTTTCGAGTTTCATGGTCTATTCACGGACGCCCATTCATGTCCTCGCCAACGCACACCGCAGTTGACGCCCCTGTTGCACTGGTCACCGGCTCCAGCCAGCGGCTGGGTGCGCACATCGTTTCCACCCTGCACGCCCGCGGCATGCGGGTGGTGGTGCATTATCGTCAATCCGCGGAGGCTGCGCGTGCCCTGTGCGCGGGGCTGGAATCCACACGTCCCGGTTCCACCCTGCAGGTTGAGGGCGATCTCGCCGATGCCGCAACACCTGCAAAAATCATCGAGGCCATCCGCACCCACTGGGGACGGCTCGATGTGCTCATCAACAACGCGGCACTGTTCCATCCCACCCCGCTCGCCGAGAGCACGGTGGAGCAATGGGACGAAATGAACAACGTGAACCTGCGCGCGCCTTACTTTCTGGCGCAGGCGGCGCTGCCGCTGTTGCAGGCGCAAGGCGGCAACCTCATCAATATCGTGGATGTGTATGCAGAGCGGCCCAAGCCGCGCTTCGCCATCTACTGTGCGGCCAAGGCGGGGCTCGTTGGCCTCACGCGGGCGCTGGCCCGTGAACTTGCGCCTGCCATTCGCGTGAATGCCATTGCGCCCGGGGCCATCCTGTGGAGCACGGAAACTTCCGGCGCGGATCAGCAGGCGATACTCGCGAAGACCCCGCTGGGGCGGCTCGGCAGTCTGGAAGATATCTCGCGCGCCGTGTGCTATCTGCTCGATGCGCCCTATATCACCGGCCAAGTGATGAACGTGGACGGGGGACGCTCGATCTTCGATTGAGCCCCGGGATGGAGCCCCTGGCCTGAGCCTCTGGTTTCAGCAGACTCAGCGCCGGCCGAAGACCGGCATGGGCGTGCCCAGAAACCAGCGTTTCTCCGTTTCCTCATACCACCAGTACTGCTCGTCGCGCACGGTCTTGGTGACGCCCGAGTCAATCTCGTAGTACTCGATCAGCACGATGGCCCGCACCTCGGTGCCTTCGGCGCTCGCAATTTGATCCGCCTGGTGATATCCCACCACCCGATAGCGCTGCATGCGTTCGAGATCGGGTGCGGCAATTTTTTCCTCGCCCTTGCCGCGCAGGTACTGCGCCGCCTGTTCGTACTGTCCCCAACGGAAAAGCTTGCGGTAGGTATCCGTGGCCTCAAAGAGCGCGCGTCCACGTTTTTCCTCACCCGGAGAGACGATGGAAGCACAGCCGGCAGAGAGCAGCATCAGCAGGATCAAGGCCCATCGCATCCACGGCATGCGCGCACTCCTCATCATGGGGAAGGTTCGTCGTCGAGAAACCCGGGGGCTTCCACCATGCCGGCATCGTCACCGGCAAAGGCCGCCCAGAGCGCCGCATAAGTTTGCCTGAGCACCGGATGCCGCGCCTCGGGCGCAAGGTCCGCCAGCGGCTTCAGCACGAAGGCGTATTCCAGGATGTCCTCGCGCGGCAGGCGCAGGCGGCCTTCTTCGAGCACAGCATCACCATAGGTGAGGATGTCCATATCCAGGGTGCGCGGTGCGAATTTCGCTTCCCCGCGGTGACGCCCGCAGGCGGCTTCGATGTCGCGCAGGATCTGCGCCAGCGTCTGCAGCGGCAAGTCGGTGGAAAATCCAATCACGAGATTGAAGAAATCCTCGCCTTCAAACCCCACGGCCACGCTGCGGTAGACCGGTGAGACCTGCAACGGCCCAACCTCGGCTTCCAACCGGCCCAGGCCCTCGCGAATGTACTGCCGGGGTGACTGGTTGCTGCCGATGCTGACGTAAACCTGCGGCACGGGCAGATCAGGACTTGCGGCTGCGTTCGATCATCACACCCACATCGCGCACCTGACGCACGGCGCCCTGCTTGTTGATACGCACGCGCACCCAGGGGATCTTGAATTCATCGAGGAGGATGTCCGCAATCGTCTCGGCCAGCTTTTCCACGAGCAGGAAGGCGCTCTCGTCCGCAAGCTTCATGATCCGCTTGGTCACGGATTTGTAGTCGAGGGTGTCTTCGATGTTGTCGCTGCGGCCGGGGATGGAGAGATCGGCGCCCATGTCGAGATCGATGACCAAGGTCTGCTTGAGCTTGCGCTCCCAGTCCCAGATGCCGATGACGGTGTCGATCTTGAGTCCATGGAGAAAAACGATATCCATCACAAGCCGTCCAGAGAACGCGCGGGAGTCGCGCTGCGCCGGAGTATAAGCCCTCTTGATTGCCGTCCGGGCATCAAGTGCAATAGCCGGCATGTGGGGCATCGCCTATCTCGTCGCCAGCTATCTCATCGGTTCCATCTCCGCGGCCATTCTGGTCTGCAGGCTGATGGGCAAGGGCGATCCGCGCAGCGTGGGTTCGGGCAATCCCGGCGCCACGAACGTGTTGCGCGCCTATGGCAAATTTCCCGCACTGCTCACCTTGGCGGGCGATGTGCTCAAGGGCTTTCTGCCGGTCGTGATCGCGGCCGGGCTCAAGCTTGATCCCGCCATCGTGGCCGGCGCAGGCGTCGCCGCCTTCATCGGACATCTCTATCCGGTGTTCTTCGGCTTCAAGGGTGGCAAGGGCGTGGCGACGCTCATCGGCGTGCTGTTCGGCTGTGACTGGCGATTGGGACTCTGCTTTATCGTGACCTGGCTCGCGGTGGCGGCCGTGTCCCGCTATTCCTCACTCGCCGCGCTGTGCGCCACTCTGGCGGCACCACTTTACGCACTGCTGCTGGGCTTGCCCCTACCCTACGCCCTGGCGCTGGGCGTGATGGCCCCGGCAGTGTTCTGGCGCCATGCGGAGAATATCCAGCGCCTGCGCGCCGGCACGGAAGGTCGCATCGGCGCCAAGCGCGCCTGAGCATTCCACCGCGCGGCCAGCACTGCGGGCCTTGCTGCCCTCAGGCCCCCGCCGTCAGGCCAATCTCCTCCAAGGACCAACGCGGCCTCGCCGCAAAATCGAGCGGCGCACGCTCGCCTGCGCGATGCCTGAGGTATCCGGCGTAGGCGATCATCGCGCCGTTGTCCGTACAGAACGCCGGCTGCGGGTAATACACCCGCGCGCCCTGAGTCTTGGCGAGAGCATCGAGCCCCGCGCGCAACTGCCGGTTGGCGCTCACGCCACCGGCCACCACTAGGGTTCGCAGACCTGTTTCTTTCAAAGCGCGACGACACTTGATGATGAAGGTATCCACTACCGCCTCGCTGAAGGCGCGCGCAATGGCGGCAGGCGCGCCGGGCTCCTTGCCGTGGTCGCGCACGGTATTGGCGCAGTAGGTCTTCAAGCCACTGAAACTGAAATCGAGGCCCGGCCGGTCCGTCATCGGGCGGGGGAAGGTGAAGCGGCCGGCCTCGCCTTCCGCCGCCAGGCGCTCCACCGCCGGCCCCCCGGGGTAACCGAGGCCCAGCAGCTTGGCCGTCTTGTCGAAGGCCTCGCCCGCGGCATCGTCCAGGGATTCGCCCAGAATCCGGTACTGCCCGAGGCTTTCCACCTGCACGAGCATGGTGTGGCCGCCGGACACCAGCAGGGCCAAGAAGGGGAATTCAGGCGGATCCGGCTCCAGCATGGGGGCCAAGAGGTGGGCCTCCATATGATGAATGGGGATGGCCGGGATCCCGAGCGCCCACGCGAGGCTGCGGGCCAAGGTCGCCCCCACCAGCAGCGCCCCGATGAGGCCGGGGCCTGCGGTATAGGCAATGGCGGTGAGGTCCGGGAGGCCGAGCCCCGCCTCCGATACCGTCTCGCGGATGAGGGGTACCAGGCGCTGCACATGGTCCCGCGAGGCGAGTTCCGGCACCACGCCCCCGTGCTCGCGGTGCATGGCCACTTGGCTGTGCAGGCGATGGGCCAGCAGGCCACCGGGCTCGGCGTAGACGGCCACACCGGTTTCGTCGCAGGAGGTCTCGATGCCGAGGATGTTCATGGGGCGGGAGATTACCACTCCTTCAGGTGGACATTCGGTGGCTGGCCGCATAGGATCCCCGGTCCCTGAAGGCACAGTGACCCATAGGATCCAAAGCAAGCCCATGCCCAGCGTCAAAATCCGCGAAAACGAACCCTTTGATATCGCCATGCGCCGCTTCAAGCGCGCCTGTGAAAAAGCCGGTGTACTGGCCGAAGTGCACAAGCGCGAGTTCTACGAAAAGCCCACCCAGGAGCGCAAGCGCAAGGCCGCTGCCGCGGTGAAGCGCTGGCAGAAGAAGGCCGCGCGGTCCTCACTGCGCAAGACCCGCATGTACTGATTGTTCCCGGCGCCGCCTCAACCGAGGGAGCGCCAGACAGCCCGGAAGCTCCCGCCATGTCCGAACTCAAGGACCGCATGAACGCCGCCGTGAAGGAGGCGCTCAAATCCGGGGACAAACTCCGCTCCACCACGCTCCGCGGCATGCTGGCCGCGGTGAAGCAGGTGGAAGTCGATACCCGCACCACGCCAGATGACGATGCCATCATCGCCATCCTCACCAAGCTCACCAACCAGCGCCGGGATTCCATCAGCCAGTTCGATGCCGCTGGGCGGCAGGATCTCGCGGACAAGGAGCGGGACGAACTGCGCATCATCGAGGAATTCCTGCCCGCGCCGCTGAGCGCCGAGGAGCTGGGTGCGCTCATCGACAAGACCATCGCCGAGTGCGGCGCCACCCAAATCAAGGACATGGGCAAGGTCATGAACACGCTCCGCCCGCTGGTCATGGGCCGGGCCGACCTCTCCGCCGTCAGCGCCACCATCAAGGCCAGACTCTCCGGCGCCTGAGCGCCGGCCACCCCGCTCCCCTTCTCCTGCGCGGAGCATTCCGCCGGGATGCCAAGCGCCTACAATGGGCACACGCACTGCCCGCGTCACACGGATTTGCTTGCCCCATGGCTGGTCGCATCGCCCGCGCCTTCGTCGACAAATTGCTGGACCGCGTCGATATCGTCGATGTGGTGGGCAAGACCGTGCAGCTGAAAAAGGCGGGGCGTGACTTCCAGGGCCTGTGCCCCTTCCACAACGAAAAATCGCCCTCCTTCACCGTGAGCCCGGAGAAGCAGTTCTATCACTGCTTTGGCTGCGGCCAGCACGGCTCGGCCATCGGCTTTCTGATGAACCATGATGGCTTGAGCTTCACCGAGGCGGTGGAAGATCTCGCCGCCCAGTTCGGCATGGATATCGAATACGAAGCCGGCGGCCCGGAGGCGAAGCGCGAAGACAACGGCCCGCTCTATGCCGTGATGGCGGAAGCCGAAGCCCTCTATGCCCGCCTGCTGCGCGAACACCCCACCCGCGAGCGCGCGGTGAGCTACCTGAAGCGCCGCGGCCTCACCGGCGAAATCGCCAAGCGCTTCGGCATTGGCTACGCGCCGCAAGGCTGGGATACCTGCCTCAGCGCCCTCGGCACCACGCCCGAGCGACAGAAACTTCTGCTCCTGGGTGGGCTCACCATCGAGCGCGAAGGCGGCGGCGCCTATGACCGCTTCCGCGATCGCATCATCTTTCCCATCCATGACCGGCGCGGCCGCTGCATCGCCTTTGGCGGGCGCGTCATCGATCAGGGCGAGCCCAAATATCTCAATTCGCCGGAAACACCCATCTTCCAGAAGCGGCGCGAGCTCTATGGCCTGCACCATGCCCTGAAGGCAAATACCAAGCTTTCGCGCATCCTCATCGTGGAGGGCTATATGGATGTGGTGGCGCTGGCCCAGCACGGCATCGATTACGCGGTGGCCACGCTCGGCACCGCCACCACCGGCGAACATCTGGAAACCCTGTTCCGCGCGGTGCCGGAAATCGTGTTCTGTTTTGATGGCGACGCCGCCGGCCAACGCGCCAGCTGGCGGGCGCTGGAAACCGCCCTGCCCTATCTGCAGGACGGGCGCAGCGCGGCTTTCCTGTTCCTGCCACAGGGTCAGGATCCGGATTCGCTGGTGCGTCAGGAAGGGCGCACGGCGTTTGAAGATCCGGCGCGCTTTGAAGGTTTGTCCGAAATGCTGTTCAGGGAGCTCGGCAAGCAGACGGATCTGCGCACCTTGGAAGGCCGGGCACGGCTGGTGGCGCTCGCCAAGCCCTTGATTGGCAAGGTGCCCGGCGGGACTTTCCGGCAACTGCTGCAGGAGCGGCTGGCCGAACTCGCGCAAACCCGCGTCATCGTGCCGGGGGCGCGCCTGCCACCCGACCCGCCCGGTGCCGTGCGCCAGTCCCGGCCGCTCGGTCCCCGCCAGAGCGTGACGCCGGTGCTCAATCGCGCACTCTACTTTTTGCTGCGGGAGCCCGGCCTCGCCGCCCAGGCCAGCCACTTTCCGGCTCTGGACGTGACGGCCGACCCGCGCCTTGCGCTCTTGGTCGACCTGCTGGAATTGCTGGGTGCCGAGCCCACGCTCACCTCCGGCGCGCTCATCGAGCGCTTCCGGGATACCCCCCAGGGCGCGCTCATCGAGGAGATTCTCGCAACCCAGATGCTGTTGCCGCCCGAACACTGGGCCGCCGAATTCACGGGGGCCCTGGGCCAAGTGCTGAAGCACGCGCAACGAAATTACTACTCGCGGCTCGTGGAAACAGCGGCCGCAGGCACCCCGGCCGAGCTCGCCGAGCAGACTCGGGCCAAGCTGCAGCAGACCCGGCGCCGCGACCCGGGCTGAGCTGCGGGTGCCCCTACGGGCACGGGAGCCATTGCAAAAGCCCACTGCCATCCCAATCTCGAGACACAGGGCGCACTTGCGAGCTCCTCGGGTGGTTCACCCCTCGGCTTCGGGGTTATACTCCGGCATTGTTTCCGCAGCTGCGGAACGCTCGCGCCGGTCAATACTCTAAAACGCCCGACGGAAGGCTCAAGGCCCTCCGTACCCAGCCATTCATCAAGGTACAGCGCATGGCCACTGAACCGCTCGAAGAAATCGACACCAACGACGAACAGTCGCAGCTCAAGCGCCTCATTGCCAAAGGCAAGGAGCAGGGCTTCCTGACCTATCACGAGGTCAACGACCACCTGCCCGATGACATCGTCGATCCCGAGCAGATCGAAGACATCATCAACATGATCAACGACATGGGGATTACCGTCCACGAGACGGCCCCCGATCCGGACGCCATCCTCATGGCAGAGCCGGAGATCGACGAAGAAGCCGCGGAAGAAGCGGCCGCCGCCATCGCCGCCGTGGATACGGAATTTGGCCGCACCACGGATCCCGTGCGCATGTACATGCGCGAAATGGGCACGGTGGATCTGCTCACCCGCGAAGGCGAAATCAAGATTGCCAAGCGCATCGAGGACGGCCTGAACCAGGTGCTGTCCGCGCTGGCGGATTTCCCGAGCGTGGGGGAAACCTTCCTCGCCGAATACGACCGCACAGTGGAGACCGAAGGCAAGATCACGGACCTCATCGCGGGCTTCATCGACTATTCCGAAGCCACGGTGGCGGCGGAGCCGGTGGAATTGCCGGACGAAGTGGAAGCCGCTGCGCCCGCCAACGATGATGAAGAAAACGGCGACGACGACGCCGCAGATCCAGCCGCCAACCAGCTGGATCCGGAAGAAGTGAAGGCGCACTTCGAGGAGTTCCGCAAACTCCAGAAGAAGGTGCAGACGGCCACCAAGAAGAACGGCCGCAGCCATCCCAAGACCCAGCAAGCGCGCAAGGAGCTGCAGGAGAAGTTCCTGGTCTTCAAGCTCATCCCGCGCATGTCCGAGCATCTTGGCCAGCAGGTGCGCACGGTGGTGGAAGAAATCCGCCAGCACGAAAAGAACGTCATGGATATCTGCGTGAAGCAGTGCAAGATTCCGCGCAAGGATTTCCTGCAGATGTTCATCGACAAGGAAACGGATGACACCTGGCTGAAGAACCTTATCAAGCAGAAGAAGCCCTATGTGGCGGCGCTGAAGGAGAAGGCGCCGGACATCGAAGAAATCCAGAACCGGCTGCGCGAAATTGAAGGGCGCAGTGGCGTGCTGATCAGCGAGATCAAGGACATCAACCGTCGCATGTCCATTGGCGAGGCCAAGGCCCGCCGCGCGAAGAAGGAAATGGTGGAGGCCAACCTGCGCTTGGTGATCTCGATTGCCAAGAAGTACACCAACCGCGGGCTCTTGTTCCTGGACCTCATCCAGGAAGGCAACATCGGCCTCATGAAGGCGGTGGACAAGTTTGAATACCGCCGCGGTTACAAATTCTCCACCTATGCGACCTGGTGGATACGCCAGGCGATCACGCGCTCCATTGCAGACCAGGCCCGCACCATCCGCATTCCGGTGCACATGATCGAGACCATCAACAAGCTCAACCGCATCTCGCGCCAGATCCTGCAGGAGAAGGGCCGCGAGCCGACGCCGGAAGAGCTGGCGCAGCGCATGGAGATGCCGGAAGACAAGATCCGCAAGGTGCTGAAGATCGCCAAGGAGCCCATCTCCATGGAGACTCCGATTGGCGACGACGAGGACTCGCACCTGGGGGATTTCATCGAGGACACCAACATCCAGTCCCCGATCGACTCCGCCACCTTTGAAGGCCTGTGCCGCAGCACTCGCGAAGTGCTGGAAGGGCTCACGCCGCGGGAAGCGAAAGTCCTGCGCATGCGCTTTGGTATCGACATGAATACCGACCATACGCTGGAAGAAGTGGGCAAGCAGTTCGACGTGACGCGTGAGCGCATCCGCCAGATAGAGGCGAAGGCCCTGCGCAAGCTGCGCCACCCCTCGCGCTCCGAACGGCTGCGCACTTTCCTGGACTGAAGCGCGGGGCCATCGGCCCCGCCGCAACGCCCCAGCCTTGGGGCGCTCCCCGCTTTCACCGGGGGCCTGTAGCTCAGTTGGTTAGAGCAGGGGACTCATAATCCCTTGGTCCTCGGTTCGAGTCCGAGCGGGCCCACCATCTCATTCAGTATTTTTTTCCCGTAACTCGTTGTTTTGGCGGGAGAGTCTGCCTGTTCGCTGTGATTACTTTGACTGCGTAACCAGCAGGATCGAGGTGAGCAGATTCGGCTGGGTCATTACATACCATGCACCCATCTCCAGCATCCTCAGCTGGCCCAACTGCCGGTTCACACTCAGTTGATCAGTGGCTGATCTGCCAGCCGGGGGGCGCAAGGCGGCTTGGCGGCGGGGTGAGTGTAAAGGGGTGTCTGCCAGGGGAGGCTCTCGTCTTTTGGATATTTCGATTATTTGTTTATTTCGTTTATATTCCCTCCCGTGACGCTCTTTAAAGGTTCCGCAGAGGCTGCCATGACCCCGCCCTCACCCACCCATCCGTTGCCGACGGCCGAAGAAGTTGCCATCGCCCGCGAGAGCGGCCGGGCGCTATCCACCTTCCTGCAGACCCGCGCGGAAATTCAGCAGATCGAGATCTTCGACGACAAGGGCGCACCCCATCAGGTCCACGTTCCGGTGTCGGCGCTGCGGCTGCTAGTGGACGTGCTGACGGAAATCGGCGAGGGCAATGCCGTCAGCATCATCCCAACCCATGCCGAGCTCACGACCCAGGACGCCGCGGACGTACTCAATGTCTCGCGGCCATTCCTCGTGCAACTACTGGAGCGCGGCGAGATCCCGTTCCACAAGATTGGAACGCACCGCCGCGTACGCTACCAGGATGTGATCGCGTACAAGGAGCGGATTGATGCCGAGCGCAGCAAGGCCCTCGATGCGCTGACCGAACAAGCGCAGGCGCTCAAGATGGGGTACGAATGAATGGGTCTCGACTTCAGACGCGTGCGTGCTCTACCCGGCTCCGTTGCGCGACCTGCTGATGCGCCTGGCGCTGACAGATTTGTACCGGGCCCGTTGGACGGACATGATCCACGACGAGTGGGTGCGTAATGTTTTGAAGCAGCGGCTGGATCTGACGGCCGAAGATCTTGATCGGACGCGGCGCTGATGAACGCCCACGTCCGCGACAGTCTGATCACCGGGTTCGAGCACCTGATCCCGGCAGTGGAACTGCCAGACGCAGATGACCGACATGTGCTGGCGGCCGCCATTCACGGTGGCGCCAGCCTGATCGTGACATTCAACCTGAAGGACTTTCCGCCAGAACGGCTCGAACCCTACAACCTGACCGCCCAGCACCCGGATGACTTCATCTTCGAACTACTGGACCTGCATCCCGCTCGCGTGTGCGAGGCAGCGGCCAATCATCGCCGCTCATTGAAGAACCCACCCAAGACAGCCGACGAGTACCTGGACACGCTGCTCAAGCAGGGACTGACACAGACCGTGGGCCAGTTGCGCGAGTGGAAGGTAGCGATCTGACAGATCGCCGCCTTTCTAAACGGCGTTTGGACAGCCCGCCCTACCTCCGATGCCCCAGCGCCAGTGTCCTCGCCTGCGCAAGCCGGGCGGCATGTGCTGCTGCACTTGAATCGCCCTGATTAGTCGCCTAGCCTGCCAGAACCGGCTTTCAATGCGTTTTCGATGATAAGCGTCAATATGCACGAGGCGGAAAAAAACTGTCCGCATTGGTAGCCAACGCCTGACGCACAACACACGATCTGGTCCTGTAAAAGGAGACTCACATGAATAAGCCCGTACGTTTGCCGGAAACCTTGCCGGCAGACTTTGATCTCAACGCAGTGCAGTGGATGAAGATCGGCGGCGGCCCAGAGTTCGATTACCCCATCGATTATGCCTACACGGTACCCAGCGCCGACGTGGTCGCCGGCCGCGTCGAGTTCCTGGTGAAATGGGCTCCGAACGCCTACTGCCATTACCACCGCCACCTTGGCGAGACCACCGTGACGATCTTGCAGGGCGAACAGCATATCCACGAGGAAGGGCCGCTCGAGACCGTGCACAAGATCCGGCAGGCGGGATTCACGGGCAGGCTGCCGGATGGCGAGATGCACATGGAGCATGCGGGCAAGGACGGGATGATCATCCTGTTCAGCATCCACGCACCAGACGGGCGGTTGTTCGACCTGCTGGACAGGCAGGGGAACACCCTGCTCACCGTCACGATCGAAGACGTGGTGGAGCGTCGCCTCGGCGAGGCGGCTTAGCGCCGTGACGGGAGATCGGTGAGGGCGAGGCGGATACACGCACGCGGGCGCGCACCTCTGCGGACAGTCAGCGAGCGCCTTCTTCCGACAGATGTAACGCCTTCCCGACTCTTCGACAGATTTCGTCGATCTCACTGCGCTGCACGATGAGCGGCGGCGCGATCACCAGGCTGCGCCCGGCAGGGCGCGCCACAACACCGAGATCGAATAGCGCTTCGTAAACGCGCAGGCACACCGCGTCCGCCTCGGCTTCTGTCTGCAGCGGACGGTCATCGCCATCCCGCCGCAGGAAATCGAGCGCACCCCCAAGGCCCAGCGCGCGCACGTCGCCGACCAGCGGGTGATCTGCGAATGCGCGCAGGCGCATCTCGAGATGGCGACCCATCTCTGCCGCGTGCGCGACCAGTCCGTCGCGCTCCACGATCTCCAGCATCTTCAGGGCAGCGGCTGCGCCCACCGGGTGGGCGGCGTAGGTGCCGGCGTGCGCGAGGGTGCCAACGTGGTTCGAACCTCGCTCAAGATCGTCGTACAGGTCCCGCCCGAGTGCGACCACCGACAGCGGGAAATAGCCGCTGGTGATGCCTTTGGCGAGCGTCATGTGTGTGGGGGTGACGCCCAACGTCTGGCTGCCGAACCACTGCCCGGTGCGGCCGATGCCGCTGACCACTTCGTCACAGACGAGATCCACGCCATGTGCATCGAGCACGCCACGGATCGCGGGAAAATATTCAGCCGGCGGTACCTTGAAGCCGCATGAAAAACTCACCGGCTCGCAGAAGAACGCGGCAACACTGCCAGAAGGTTCGCGCACGATGGTCTCTTCCAGTTCGCGGGCCAGGCGTGCAGAAAATTCGTGGGGTGTCTCACCCGGCGTGCGCATGCCGTGGTAGTCGGGCTGCGACACATGGCGGAAGCCCGGTAACGGCAACAGGAATTCTTCGTGATGTCCACCGGTCAGGCTGGCCGAGGCGAGCGTGCCCCCGTGATAGCTCCCCCAGCGACCGATTACCGTCTTGCGCGCCGGTGTGCCGCGTGCAGCAGCCTGGAAGCGCAGCATCTTCAGCATGAAGTCGATAGCCTCCGAGCCGCTGGACCCGAACAGCACGTGCGGATCGCGCAGCGGCAGCAGCTCCACCAGTTTCTCGGCGAGGTCGAGCGCCACCTTCGGTGTGCGATGCATGGCGGAAACGAAGAACGGCAGCTCGCGGTACTGCGCGGTTAGCGCATCGATCAGTTCCTCGTTCTGGTAGCCGAGCGCCGCCACGTAAAACGATGCCGTCGCCTCGATGTACTCGCGACCGTCCGTATCGTAGACGTAGATTCCGCGGCCCCGCTCGATGAAACGGGTCTGGCGCGCGGTGTTTTCCGCCACCGGCTGAAATCCGAGCAGCATCGGCAGGCGCTCGTTCTCGTCGGGGACGGGGCGTACGGCAACCATCGTCAACTCCAGTGGAAAAAGAGGGCAACCCACATTCCCGGGGCAAACCGGGTCTGTCCCTCGTGTGTGCCTATTTCGCGCGGCGCGCGCGCTCGCGCGCGGTGGCTGCGCTGTCCACGGCGAGCGATTCGTCTTCCGCGCGGCCGGTGAACACCACGCCGTAGAGCTCGCGTGCGTGCCCGAGCGATACATAGCGTTCGAGGACATCCAGGCGTACCTGATCGGGATCGCGGGTCAGGGGATCGCCGTAACCACCACCTCCTGTGTCGAGTCCTCGCAGCCACTGTCCGGGACGCATCTCCACCTGCCCCACGTTCAGCATCTGCTTCTCGGTGCCCTGCTCGTCGATCAGATCCATGCGGCCGACGTTACCGTCGTTCCCGCCGCGCACGCCGCGGGCCGGACGGGTCTGGCCGTCGGCCGCGAACACCACGGTCATCGGATTGCCGCTTGGCCCATACGTCATGCACAGCGCCGGCGCGCCCCGGAACCGACCGGCGCCGGAAGTGTCCGGTGCGAGCCGCATCTCGCGATAGTGGATGGGATACGAGAGCTCGCTGATCTCCACGCTGTCGCGGTACATCAGGCCGGCGACGACCGGGATGCCGTAGGTGATCCAGCCGTCGCACACCGGCGACGCGGGGCCGCCATTGTTGCCGATGATGAGCTGGTTGACGTACGGATGATTGTCGTTGCGCGCATCGAGCCCGGAAATCACACAGAAACCCGCGCCCATCCCGATACCGCCCTCGGCGAGTCCATAGCCCTCGCCCAGATCTGCGAGCGCGGCCTGCACGTTGTTCAGCAGGCGCTCGGAGACATTGGTGGTGGCGACCGAGCAGCTGTGCGGGAAGCGCGGGATGCCGATCGCGGCGCCTTCGCGCAGCTTCATGCGGATGCAGCGATAGGAGCCGCCGTTGCGCGGGATGTCCGATGGCAGGCAGTTGTACACGCCGGCCACCGAATTGCTGATCGCGCAGGCCTCGGAGAGATTGAGCCCGTTGTCCATGCAGTCGATGTTGGACGTGAGATCCAGCTCGACGGTCTGTGCCTGCGGATCTATGGTCACTTTCACGCGCACAGGGATCGGGTCGTCGCGGAACGGCGGGATAGGGTCGTGAAAGCTTTCACGCACGATGGTCGCGGCTGGCAGCTCGGCAATCGCCTGGCGCATCCGCTGCTCGCTGTAGTCGAACCACTGGGTGACGAAGCGCCTGATGATGGCCTTGCCGTATTTGCGGCAGATGTCGTGGATGCGCTTCTCGCCGGTGCGTGCGGAGCCGAGCATCGACAGGAAATCCCCATACCAGTAGTCCGGCACGCGAATGCGCCGCTGGCACATCCGGATGATGTCCATGTTGCTCTCGAAGTTCCGCTGCACGCGCACCGCGGGGAAGATCAGCGCGCCCTCCTCGTAGATGTTCCTGGCCGCCGCGTGGTAGGTGGTCGGCAGGCTGTTGCCGATGTCTGCTTGGTGGGCCTTCGCGCAGACGTTGAACAGGTGCTCGCCTTCCCAGAACACCGGCACGATCAGGGTGTGGTCCGCGGGATGCGAGTTGCCGCTGTAGGGATCGTTGTGGAGGAATGCATCCCCCTCCGCGATGTCGGCGTGGAAGCGGCACATCGCGGCGGTCTGCAGGTTCAGGCCGTAAGTGTGCGCCGGCAGCCCCTCGGCAGTGGCAAAGAGCTCGTTGTCGGCGGTGGTGATGCCGCAGGAGAAGTCACGCGCGCTGTTGATGACCGCCGAGCGGCCGGTGCGCAGCATTGTGTTGGTCATCTCCCGCACCACGCCATCGAAGCGGTTTGCGAGCACCGCGAGCAGCATTGGTGAGAGGTCAGTGTCGCGGACGGTCGAGATTGGTGTGTCGGCAGCCATCGGGGGTTCCTCAAAGATCCAGGGTGGCGACATAGCTGCCGTGCGGCGAGAGCGTCACACGCGCGCCGGGCGGCAGAACCAGGGTGGTGGTGGCTTCCTCGATGATCGCGGGCCCCTCGATCTTGTCGCCCACGCGGATCGCATCGCCACGGTAGATACGCGCGTCACGGCGATCATCTAGATCGAACAGTGCGCTGCGCGTACCGGCCTGCGTGGTCCGTGCCACCGAGTCCACCTCTTCCGGCCCGTCGGCGGCCTGCGGCAGGCGGATGGACACCCGACCGGTCCAGCCGATGAACTCGATGGGGCTCGCGCGATCATCCACGCTGAACACGCGCAGGTGGCTCTGGTGGAAGGCTTCGAACAGTGCCTCGGCGTCTTCGGCGGTGGCAAAACGTCGGCATGGCAGATCGATCGGCAGGTCCCACACCTGCGCGCCGTAATGCGCGTCAACCCGATACTGGATGCGGCGTTCGGTGAAGCCGCGCGCGGCGAGGCGCGTCGCGAAGCTCTCGAGCGCGGCATCGATGCCGTCGAGCGCCTGGTTCACGCGGGCCGGGTCGAACGCGGTGGAGCGCGTTGGTACGCTCGCGCTGGCCTCCAGCTGGAGTTCGGAGAACTGCATGCCGCAGGCTGACAGCACGCTCGCCGTGCGCGGGATGATCACCGAGCGGCAGCGCAGTTCGCGCGCAATCGGCAGGATGCCCAACCCGGCGGCGCCACCGCCCGCCACGATCACCGCCTCCGATGGATCGATGCCTTCGCTGACCGTGATGTCCTTGATCGCGTTGATCATGGCTTCGTTGGAGACCGCGAAGATGGAATACGCGGCGGCCTCAACCGTAAGGCCGAGGGGCTCGGCGATTGCCTGCACGGCGCGGCGCGCAGCATCCACATCGAGGCGCATGCGACCACCGAGGAAGTAGTTCGGGTCGATGTAACCGAGCACGAGCGCGGCATCGGTCACTGTGGCGGCCGTGCCGCCCTGCTGGTAGCAGGCTGGCCCGGGGTTCGCGCCGGCGCTCTGCGGCCCCACGCGGAGCAGGCCCGCGGGGTCCAGCCACGCGATGGAGCCGCCGCCGGCACCGACGCTGCGCGCGTCCACCGCCGGGATCCCCAGCATGTGGCTGGTGAAGCGCTCGCCGAGCCAGGTCTCCTGCGTGATCGCGATGCGACCGTCGCGGATGAGGCTCACGTCGAACGTGGTGCCCCCGGTGTCGACGACCAGCACGGATTCCTGCTCGCCCTCCGCGGCCGCGTAGCGCCGACCGGCCACTGGGGCCATCGCGGGTCCGGAGCGCACGGTGTGGATCGGCCGGGCGACGACGCTGTCGATATCGAGGCAGCCGCCCATCGTGGTACTGACCAGGATCTCACCCGCGTAGCCGGCGTCGCGCAGATCCGCCTGCAGGTCGCGCAGGTGTGCCTGCATCAGGGGCTTGATGGACGCGTCGATCGCCACCGACGAGGCACGCCGGTACTCGCGCAGGATTGGATTCAGCCGGTGGCTCAGGGTGAACGGCAGCCCGGGCAGCAGATCTTCGATCAGCGCGCCGAGGCGCTGCTCGTGCACGGGATTGGCTGTGGCCCACAGGAGCGACACGGCGATCGCCTCGAAACCGCTTGCGCCGAGCGTCTTGAGCACGTCGCGCGCCTGCCCCTCGTCCAGCGCCTGCACCACGCGACCCTGGGCATCGATGCGTTCGGGGATCTCGAAGGTGTGCCGACGCGGGACATAGGGCGCCGGGTACGGCCGGGAGAAATCGTGGGGATTGAATTTGCCTCCTTCGCGCAGCACCAGCACGTCTGGAAACCCGGCGGTGGTCAGGAAGGCGGTCTTCGCGATGTTACCGGTGACGATGGCGTTCGTGGCGCGCGTGGTGCCGTAGATCAGGATGTCTGTGCGTGCGAGCACATCGGGTAGCGTGAGACCGAGGGTCTCCGCCGCAGTTGAGATGGCGTTGCGCAGGCCGTTGAAGATGCGCTCGCGCGTGGTCGGCGCCTTGCCCAGCGTGAAGCGGCCCGTGGGATCCGCAATCACGACGTCTGTGAACGTACCGCCGGTGTCCACGCTGATTCGCCAGCCGCGCGCCGTGTCGAGATCGGCCATACCGTGCCTCGCCCCCGTTTGTGTGCACTTGGCCCGGAGTCTAGAAATCTGTGATCACAGATGTCAACATCGGGCCATGAACACGCCAGTCCCGCCGACGCTCGCGCCCATCGAGCATGCCACCTTGAACGAGCTCGCATACGCGCGCCTGAAGCACGCGCTTGTGTCCGGCCGCATCGGGCCCGGCACCACACTGACGCTCCGCCAGGTCGCCGAACAGCTCGGCACCAGCGTGATGCCGGTGCGCGAGGCCATCACACGGCTGTCCGCAGAGAACGCGCTGGTGGTGATGCCGAAGCGCGGCATTCGCCTGCCGCTGCTGAGCGACGAGGAAGCGGAGGACGTGTGGTCGCTGCGGGTGCAGCTGGAAGGCGAGGCCTGCGCGCGCGCGGCGCGCCATATCACCGCGGCCGAGCTCGCCGAGATCCGCGTGCTGGGGGACAGCCTGCAGAACGCTGGCGAGGCGGGCGACCTGCACCCGGTGCTCGAGCGCAACAACGCGTTCCAGTTCGCCATCTATCGCGCGGCGCGTAGCCCGTTGCTGCTGCAGATGATCGAGCTGCTGCGCCTGAAGAGTGTGCCGCATTGTACTGCTGCCGTTCGCGTGATGCTGCGCGAGCGGCCTGATTACTACCATCAGAGCTGGATCAACCATGCGGCACTGGTGGCGGCGCTCGCCGCGCATGATGCCCCGCGTGCGCGGCGTGAGAAACAATCCGACATCCGCGCGCTTCGCGCGTTCGTGCGCGACGTCGCGCAACGCGCAGGCACGGCGGCCGGCCCCAGACTCGTCGAGGAGGACCATCCATGAATCGTCCTGAACGCACCCCCTTTGCCGTGACTGCCCCGTCGTTTGCCCGCTCGCAGGCCTTGCATGCCCGCGCACTGCAGGTGTTTCCAGACGGTGTGGGCGGGTATTCGCAGGCGCGGGCACCACATCCGCTGTACCTCACGCGCGCCGAAGGCGCACGGCTGTACGACGTGGATGGCAACGCATATATCGACTTCATGCTGGGTGCAGGCCCGGCGATCCTCGGACACCAGCATCCGGACATCGTCAGCGCCGTGCAGGCGGTGCTTGGGGAAGGGCTGCCGAATATCGCCGTCACGGAGCGCCAGGTCGAGCTCGCGGAAACCATTCAGCGCATGATGCCGAGCCTGGAGCGACTGCGTTTTCTGCCCACCGGGACAGAAGCGGTGCAGGCCGCCATCCGCGTTGCGCGACGGGCGACCGGACGCAAGCTGATCGCCAAGTTCGAAGGCGCATACCACGGGCAGGCGGACAACGTGATGGTCTCCGTCGCCGCGCCAGCCGACGAGCGTGGTCCGGCCGCCGCGCCCGCGCGGGTGCCGTATCACTGCATGTTGCCGGAAGAACTGGCTGCGCTGACCGTGGTGCTGCCCTACAACGATGCGGACGCCGCGTGCGCGCTAATCGAACGGCATGCCAAAGATCTGGCGATCGTGCTGATGGAGCCCATGCTCGGTTTCGCGGGCGCGGTGCCGGCCACACGCGAGTTCGTGCATGCGCTCCGCGACGTCACGGCGCGCCACGGCATCGTGCTCGCGCTGGACGAAGTGATCACGGGTTTCCGCGTGGGCCTGGGCGGCGGCCAGGGACATTACGGCGTGGTGCCGGATCTCACGATCCTCGGTAAGGCCATCGGCGGCGGCCTGCCGCTGGCGGCATTTGGCGGCCGTGCGGAGCTCATGCAGTGGCTGTCGGCGACAGCGCATCCGCATGACTACGTGTTCCAGTCCGGCACTTACAGCGCGCTGCCGCTGAGCCTTGCTGCCGGGCTTGCCACCTTGCGTGCACTGGAGGCGGGTGGCGAGGCGCACCTGCTGAAACTGGGTGAACGCGCGCGTGAGGGATTGCGGCGCGTGGTGGCGGATCTTGGCCTGCCGACGTGTGTGACGGGGCTCGGATCACTGTTCCACCTGCATTTCACCGCGGCGGACGTCCGCTCGGCGCGCGAAGCGGAGGACGCGGACCACGCCAAGATCCGCAGGCTGCACGAAGCTTTGCTGAGCCACGGCCTCTACTTCTATGCCGGCCGGCTCGGCTTCCTGTGTACGGCGCACACCGAAGCGGACATCGATCACATGGTGGCAGCGACCCGGGCGGTGCTGCTGGAGGATGGCGGAGCATCGCCTCAGCGACCCAGCGTAGCGCCGTAACGGAAGATCGATGGCGGGCCCGAGCGGCACAGGAGAGCCCGCCCTACCGCCGATGCCCCAGCGCCAGCGTCCTCGCCTGCCCCACCGGACGGTTCAGATTCACGCGGTCTGCGGCTGATCTGCCTGCCCGGTCTGCGCTACCAATGGTAGTCGAGGATGATGATCCGCCCTGAAACGCGCCCAGCCTGGGATAGCGCTGCTTGAAGAGGGCTTGCAGGGTGGCGTCCTTGCGGGTCATGAGCTCGCGTCCATCGGCGCGGGAGGCAACCCACTCCTCCCGCACGGCCTTGCGGCTCTCTTCCAGTCGCCGATTGATGCGTGCAACAAAGGCCCGCCGGAAGGAGAAGACCAGGGTCCGGCTTTTGTGGCCGACTGCCAATGCTTCGCGATAGGCCTCTGTCGTGCGATAGCGCTCGGATTCGTCAAAGAGCGAATGGAAGATCATCTCGCTGAGGTACACGGCCATCTCGGTATCGGACGTCGAGCCGAAATAGGTGACGTAGTCATACGTCCACAGCACTTTGCGAATCCCGCGTTCAATCTCCTGCCAGCTGACCAGTCGCCCTGGATGCAGCACCGCTTCCACGCCGCAGAATCTTGCAATGCCCCAACAAAGGTGGCTGAGCGCCTTGTAGCCTTCCCGCCGCACCACGGGCACTGTCCGCTCGATGACGTGCGGCTTGGTGCTGTCTGAAAGGACGGTATCCGTGAGCCCATATTTGCTCTTCAGTGCCTGCAGCTGGGCCAGCGCGCGTTCCGCCTCGTTCTCGTTGGAGGTGGCGTCCGTCGCCATCTTCTGCAGCGCATGGATTTTGTTGATGAGCCGCGTCTCGAAGCGCGCTGCGGCGCGCTGCTTGGTGTCCATGGCGAACTCATCGAGCATCGGGTTGAGTGCGAACCGACGTATCAGGGAATAGAAATGCTTGAACTCGGGGCCATGGGGTTTGACATCTCTGCCCTTTCGCTGGAGCGCCACCACATGATGCGCGAGCTCGTGCCCGAGGGTCATGAGAATGGCTTCTTCCACATTCTGCACCCATCGATTGCCGATCAGCGGATCTGCGGCGTAGCTCTCGTATTCCTGGAATTCTCCACCCGCCAGGTACTCCTCCAGCGAACCATAATTGAGCGCCAGCTCCCTGGGATAATCGTTGATGCTGCGGTGATGGCTGATGCCCGACTCCGTGCGCGTGACGGCGAGGATGTCGATGACGCCCGCGATGTCGGCACTGCGCACGCCAGCCTCCGCAGCCAGGAAGTCGGTGAGGTTGACGTGGAAGGTGTCTTTCTCAGGCTCGCGGATTGGCCCATGGCCGAGCAGCCGCAAGGCGAGCGCGCGGCAGTACTCAAGATGCCAATCGGTCAGACCGTCACGAATTCGTTTCACTGAACCCTCACTGCGCGTGTTGGGGGATGCGTTGTGCCTGGTGGGTGCTGGCCGAGAGCGTGAACGCCCCCGGCGCAAGGGATCGTGGTTCGCCGTGATTTTTTTGTCAAAGAAACGCAATTTTTTTGGAAATGGGTGACAGTTACCCTATTTCCGTCGCCCCGGAGCCCCGCTGACCGTCATGTTTCATCTTGAATGAAATAGGGTAACTGTCACCAATTCTTCTCGTGGCATGATACCGCCATCTCCCAAGCGGGCTCGCCATGACAACTTCCCCCCAGCTTTCATCATCCACCGCGGGCTCCGGCGACACCACCGGGTCAGCCATCCCCGCACCCAACAGCCTGGCCGAGCTTCTCCTGCCGCACGTCGTGCCGATGGCGGTGCTCCATGGGCGTTATGGTGCCCTGATGGAGCTGGTCCGAACGCTGATTGGCGTGGTGCCCAATTGCGATCGCTACCTCGAGATCTGGCCGCCAGCCTTCAGGACCTACAATCTTGTGGTGCCCAACCTGATGAACCTGCCGGCTGCGGTGTTCGGCATCGGGGGAGCGCCCAAGGCGCAGGTTGGGCTTTCCATGCTGATGGCAAGTCGTGCGGCGGATTGTCCCTACTGCACCGCCCACACCTGCTCCTTTGCGCTCCGCCGGGGCGCCACGCCAGAAACGATTGCGGCCGCTCTGCGCGGGCCAGGTGCCCTATCACCCCCGGAGGCGGCAGTGGTAGCGGTAGCCACTGCGCTGGGTCGCGTGCCCTGTGAGTTGACGCCCGAGCACCGAGCGGCGCTCGAAGCGCACTTTCCTCGCGCACAGGCCGAGTGGATTGCCATGGGCGCAGTGGCAATGGGCTTCTTGAACAAATTCATGGACGCCACTGGCGTGGAGCTGGAGACGAGTACCGTTGCCGAGGTGACGACAACCCTCGGATCCGAATGGTCTCCGGGACGTGCGGGCTGGGGCCTTGCCATCGACAAGACCACGCCGCCGCCCGGCGCAGACAACTTGGTCAGCAAGGCCCGCATCCTGCGGTTCCTGCCCAGCGCCCTTCTGCTGGACGTGCGCTGGCAGCGCCGTGTGCCATCGCGTTGGCCGGAAGTGGGTCGTTATCTCAAGCAGCAGACCGGACATGATTTTCCGGTGCTCGGGCGCCTGGTCAACCAGCGTTGCGTGCGCGCTATCGCCGCGGTGCTCAACCTGAATCTGGATCCCGCACTCAGCGTGATGCCTGTGGGCGAGAAGATTCTGGCCGGTACGATTTTCGCCGAAGTTGTCGGCAATGCAGCGCTTGCGAAAGACATGGCGGCGCTGGCTCTTCATCACGGCGTTTCCGAGACGCAGCTTGCATCGGCGAGAAGCTTCGCCGCGGGAGCGGACATCACAGTGGAGGAGATGACCGATACAGCGATCGCCCTATTGCATCTGGCGCGGGCCGCCGCGCCCACGCCTGCCCGCATCACTCCGGATGTGGTGGAGCGCTGTCGACAGTCCGCCATCTCTCCGCAGGCCATCGTCGAACTCATCTGCTGGCTTTCCGTGCTGCAGATGTTCCACCGTCTCACAGCCTACTGCCTCGCCACCTGAAATTGGTGACACCTGAAATTGGTGACAGTTACCCTATTTCCGATAATCAGATAATAGTCACAGATCCCGGAGTCGTCGGTGGCAACGGTTCACGAGATCCGGGTGGTGAGTCTGGACCCGTTCGCCATGTCATCGGCGCAGGAGCGACTCGAGCATCTCCGCACTTGCACTCGGCTGCTCCATGAAAAAGAAATGGCCGCCGAGGTCGGTGGGAATGATCTCGAACCGTTTTCCGTAGCGGATCTCCAGTTCGGCAGAAAGGAACTGACGCGCCGCCAGCACGCTGATCTGCGCGACGAGTCGATCGAGCGCTGAATCCATATCCCAGCGCAGGAGCTCGGCGAGCATCGGCACCCGATGTTGGGACGGCCCACTCTTCATGACCGTCGCCACGTGCCGTTTGAGTGTCTCGTCCGAACCTGGCATCGCCATGTTCACGAAGTGATTTATCGCTTCCCGGAAATTGGCCACGAACGGCGAGACAAACCCATCGACAGAAGCTTCGTCCTGACGCGGGTAGACATTGAGATAGCTGAGGCCGTCGAGGGCAATCACTCGCCGCACGTTGCTTCCGAGCAACGCCGCCGCCTCGACCACAACAGCGGCGCCCATGGAATGCCCTATGAGAGCAACATCTCGAAGACCGAGTCGGCGCACCACCGCTGCCACTACCTCGCCGAGACCTGCCATGGTCCACTTTGAAATTGTGCTGCTCGACGCCCCATGGTGTGGCAGGTCGACTGCGTATACCCGATTTGATGGAGCCAACAGGTCAGCAACGGCGGCAATGTCGGTCCGGCTGCAGCTCCATCCATGTACATAGAGCGCAGCGCGCCCGCAACCGCGTACATCAAAGACCAGAGAAGTGTCGTGGTCTGGCCCTTGAATCCGAACTCGTTGTTCTCCAGACGAACTGCTTTTGTTCATTTCTCGGCCCCAAGGCTGCCGGCCTGAAATAGGGTAACTGTCACCGATTTTTGTCACCGATTTTTTTGGTCGCGCCTCAACGGCTGCCATGCCTGTGCCAGGCGCTCGGCTTCAGCGATTTCTTCAGCAGTCATCTGCGGTGCCAGACGTTGCATCGCGGGGATGGCGTCATCGTTTCCGCTCACTGCGGCGAGGCTGAACCAGCGATACGCTTCGACATCGCTCTGATCCACACCTTGGCCAAGCTGGTACATGTCGCCAAGACTGTATTGTCCGCGTGAATCTCCCTGCTCAGCCGCTTTTCGGTACCATGCGGCGGCCTCGGCAAAGTCTTGGGAGACGCCATCGCCGGAATCGTACATGGCGCCCAGGTTGTACTGCCCGCGGGAATCACCCTGCTCCGCCGCCATCCGAGACCAGCGCGCTGCCTCTGCCATATCCTGCGGCACGCCATCGCCCTTGTGATACTTCACGCCCATGAGCACTTGTGCGTAGCTGCTGCCCTGCTCGGCACGGGCGCGCAGATCGTCGATAGACTCCGCCGCAGCAAACGCGGCCCACGCCGTCAGTGACAATGCCAAAAGGCTCCGAATCATGACGCGCCCCTCCCAAAACTATCGGTACCGGAAATGGGTGGCAGTTACCCTATTTCCCGTAATGGGTGACAGTTACCTAATTAACGGAAATAGGGTAACTGTCACCCATTTCCCGTCACTCATTTCTACTTGGACTTGTCCAGCCGACGAGCGATGGCCTGCAATGCTGGACGCACCCGCAGGAATGCTCGGTAGACCCATTCCATCAGCACCAGCATGCCCGGGAGATCGGACAGTTTCGCCAACCAGCGCCAGCCGGGCAGTCGCCGCCACATCGCAACAAAGGCCGCAGCGCCGGAGATTTTCGACCCGTCCGGGCGCTGCACGTGGAAGCGCGCGAGCAGCATGCTGCGCTCTGTTGAAGGCAGCAACGGCTCTGCATCCATCCTACTCAGATCAAGAAAGCAGAGCCCACTCTCGGGCCGGTGCTGCGCCAGGTTTTTCACATGCAAGATCTCCCGGCGGCACAAGGGACAGGCCCCGTCATACAACACTGTCAGCTGTTCGTCCTCGCGTGCTTTGCTCACAGCAACTCCTCTGCGCGCTCCAGTCCGCGCGTCGCTCGCGTCCACCACTGCGAAAAGCTGGTGCAGCGGCGGTTGACGACGGGGAATAGTCGCGTTGGTGGGTCCAGCTGCACAAACGGTTCAAGCCAACGGTCGATATGCGGATCCGAGACCGTCCTCACGCAGGCGGCGCCAGCCAATGCACTCGCCAGCACGTTTGCATTGACGAACCAGCGCTGCGGCGTGACGGCAGCCATCGCCGCAGCCACCCAGCGCCAGCGCGACTCCGGCCACGGCCAAGTTGCGTGATATTCCTGCAAGTAGATTCCGAGCACCACGGCATCGGAAGCGAGGGAAGCAGGTGGAGCGCGCAGCGCCCAGGGATGGACCAGCCACACCTCCCTTCCGGCGAAACGCTCAGTGTCTGACAGCACTTCTGTGGCAGGCCCAAGGCCAGCCGGGGGCTGCCCTTGCAGCATGGGCTCGAGACCAAAGCCCACTTCAAAGCAGGATTGCGCCACCACATCACCTGCACGCATCTCCGGCGTGCGCGCCCCGCGGGCTACTGCATCCAAAACGGCGTAAGACTGATCAATCACTGAGCCCGGGCTATGCCAGAAGGCCGGTGCATAGCGCGCGACATTCTCGGCATTGAAGAGATAGGGTTTGTGGCTTGCTGTGCCCGCCACCCACTGCCAGCTGAGATGATTGCTCGCCAAGTCACCATCCAGCAGGTGCGCAACCATCCAGTCCGCTCCGGCGCGCCAGTGCACATGGCGGAGATGGACCACATAGCTTGCGAGCCACATGCGGGCGTGGTTGTGAAGGGTGCCACTCGCATAAAGCGTCCGCACGGCCTGATCGATCGCAGGCACGCCCGTGCGGGCCTCCCGGATGTCAGCCGGCAGATCGCGCGCATAGTCCCGCTCCGTACATGGCCCCTCGTGAAACGATGAAAAAATCCCGTCCGACTCACAGGCCCACACATGCCGGAAATATTCCCGCCAGCCGAATTCATAGACGAGCTTGTGGCCGACCGCGAGCGCGGTCTTCTGATTCACCCGCTCCAGCACATCTCGGAGGGTGATGAGCCCGTGGGTGACATACGGAGACAAGCCCGTGACCGCGCCCTGCAGATGATTGCGCGTGCGCGCGTAGTCGCCCGGCCGGATGGCATCGATACGGCGCAGAGCTGCCTCCAGCGAAGGCGGTGTGTCTTGCGCCCACGCGGTTGACTGCTCAGGCACTCCGGCACTCCCCCGGGGAATAGGTGCAAGAATTGGTGACAGTAACCCTATTTCCGTTAATCAGGTAACTGTCACCAATTACGGGAAATAGGGTAACTGTCACTAATTTCCGGTTAGGGGTGGAGTTCGGGGTGCTTGTAGCGGGTGTGCCAGCCGAAGCCCTGCCAGGTGGTCAGCTTCTGCGGCACGATGCGGAAGGTCCAGCAGGGTTCCACGTTCACTGATCCGCGATATTCCTGCGCGCGCTCACCGAGATAGCGCGGGCCGGTGTGTTCTTCACCCAGCTTGTTCCACAAGGATTTCTCGCCGGACGGCAGATAAGGTCCGACGGATTCCTCCACCACCTCCGCGAGCCCCTCGCAGATGACCTTGCGGATGGGGGGTGTCGGTTCATCCACCACCAGCGAGACCCGCGCGTCCTTCGCCATGTAAAGACACCACTCGGATCGCGCGCGTCCAACCACCCAGAAGGCCGCACCGTCCCAGTGGTACCACACCGGCACCACATACGGCCAACCGTCGGGCTTGAGGCAGGCGAGTCGCGCCAGCCACGGACCTTGGAGAAATTCATCCAATTCACTCGGCGACAGACCACCGAATTTATTGCCTCGCCAATTGCTCATGTCGTGTCCTCCGGATCACGCGGCGGCCTAGAACATTTCAAAATATTCGCGATGCTCCCAGTCGGTCACATGCTGCAGGAAGCGATCGATCTCGCTCTGCTTCAACAACAACATGTAGTCAACGAAGGCATCGCCAAAGCCCTCGCGAAACACCTTGCTCTCGCGTAGCGCGGCAGTGGCTTCCATGAGACTGCGCGGCAGCTTGGCGTTGGCCGATTCGTAGGGCGTTTCTTCCAGCGGGCCGGGGTCGAGCTTGCGCGCCACGCCGTCCATGCCGGCCACCAGCTGCGAGCCCATGTAGAGATAGGGATTGGCGCAGGGTTCGCCGGCGCGATTCTCGATATGCGAAGCACGATCGCCGGGCCCACCAAGCACGCGAATCATCGCCGCACGATTTTCACTGGCCCAGGTGATGCGATCCGGGGCGAAGGAATTGGGGCGATAACGCTTGTAGCCGTTGATGGTGGGTGTCGAGAACACACAACCCGGCGCCGCGTGCGCCAGCAGGCCGCCCACAAAATGCCGGCCAAGCGGCGAGAGCACCTCATCACTGTCGCCCATGTTGGCAAAGAGGTTGGCGCCGCTGTTCACATCGCACAGCGACTGATGCAAATGCCAGCCGCTGGAGAAGAAATTGGGCAGACCCGGACGGGTCATGAAGGTGGCGTGATAGCCGTGCCGACGGCACAACTGTTTGGTGGCCGTGCGAAACAGCACCATCTGGTCTGCGCTGGTGACCCCTCGCGTGGGATCAAAAGTGAACTCGCACTGGCCCGGACCCCATTCGTCCTCCATCGTGCGCAGCGGCAGGCCAAGCTGTGAGAGGTTGTCGTGCAGCATCTGCAGGATGGGATCGATTTCGTCCTGCCGCTCTTCGGTGAGGTACTGGAAGCCATGGGCAATCGCCGAGACTTTCGGTGGATCCGGCGGCCAGCCTGATTGCTCGGGCTGCAGCATGCGATCCTCGAGCTTGCAGATGTAGAACTCTACCTCGAGACCGCCAATCCAGTCGTAGCCTTTGGCGCGGTTCTGCGCAAGCAGACGCTTGAAAAGCGCGCGCGTGTCGAAGGGCATGGGCTCGCCGCTGTTAAGATACATCTCTGACAGTATCCAACCGGTGCTCTTCGCCCAGGGCAGCACCTGAAAGGTGAGCGGATCCGGCACAAGGATGGCGTCCGGCCCACCGCAGAGCGAAGCGACACCGATTCCACCGCCCTGTTTTGCAAACATCGGTACGGCCAGATTGTTGGTGGTGTCCATGAAGAGCGTGGCGGTCTGGAAGTCGATGCCGTTGCGCAGTGCCAGCAGGAAGTCGTGCGCCATCACATGCTTGCCGCGCACCAGTCCGTGCTGATCGCACCAGGCGATGCGGATGGTGCGCAGCCCGAGACGCTCGATCTCGGCCTTGAGGCGGGAAATGGCCTCGCGTTGCTCATCGGAGTAGAGCCCATGGCGGGTGATGAAATCGACCTGACCAACGCTGCCGTCCTGAATCGAGCTCATGACCGTCCCCTTGCGTTTGGATGGGCCAGTTGAGTATATGGCTGGGAACGGGGGTCGCCAACGCAAATCGCAGCGAGGCCGCTACTTCACTCGACCAAAACCACTGCCAGTTCGCAGGAGCAAGCCTGATGCCCTTTACCGTCGCTGATGCCGAACGCGCGCGCATCGATTTCCCCGCTCTGCTGCGCCAGCACGAGGGGCAACCGCTGGCCTTTCTCGACGGACCCGGTGGCACGCAGGTGCCGCAGGCCGTGCTTGACGCCATGACCGATGGCTATCACCGCTGCAATGTGAATGCGGGCGGTGCCTTCGCCAGTTCGCGGGAAGTCGGATTGGAGGTCGAGGCGGCACGTGCCGCGATGGCGGATTTCCTGGGCGCGGAGAGCCCGTCCTGCATCTCGTTCGGCGCGAATATGACGAGCTTCAACTTTGCGCTCGCGCGGGCGTTTGCGCGGCGCTTCAAGGCCGGTGATGAAGTGCTTATCACGCGGCTTGATCACGAAGCGAATCGCGGTCCGTGGCAGACCTTGGCAGCGCATGGAGTGCTGGTGAAGGAGGTGGCGATCACCAGTGCTGGTTCGCTCGACATGGAAGACTTCCGCGCGAAGCTCACCCCGCGCGTCAAACTGGTGGCGACGACGCTCGCCTCGAATGCGCTGGGAACGGTGCCGGAGATCGCAGAGATTCGCGCGCTGACGCGTGCGGTGGGCGCGTGGCTGGTATGCGACGCCGTGCACTATGCCGCGCATTTTCCTGTCGATGTGCAAGCCATCGACTGCGAGTTTCTGCTGTGTTCGGCCTACAAATTCCATGGCCCGCATATCGGCGTGCTGTATGCAAAGCCGGGACTGCTGGATGAGCTGGAGACAGACCGTCTGCGCGCCCAGTACAGCACGGCGCCCCATCGAATCGAGACCGGCACCCCGAATCATCCGGCCCTGATGGGCGTGCGCGCAGCAGTGGACTATCTGGCCGGTCTGTCACCCGGGGGAAGCCGGCGCGAGCGTCTGCGAAACACCATGCAGGGGCTGGCTGCTTATGAACACACCCTCGCGCAGCGCTATCTGGCGGGGCTCGCCACGCTGCCCGCCATCACCGTGTGGGGGCCGGGCGCGGAAGTCACGCGCGCGCCCACGGTGTCGGTCACGATTGATGGCATCACTGCCGCAGATGCCGCCGCGCAGATCGCTGGCCGCGGCATCCAGGTCTGGCACGGACACTTCTACGCCATGGCGGTCTTGGAGTCGCTGCAACTTGTCGATCGCGGAGGCCTGCTGCGCACTGGCGTGTCGCTCTACAACACCCCGACCGAGATCGACCGGCTGCTCGAGGCACTGTCCACGCTCAAGCGCTGAGAGACGTCCCGGCACGCAGGACCACGGCGCCCGGCCTTGCCGTCGGAAAGGTCGCCCGGCCCCATCCCCGGTGTGCATTCGACTCAGGCCCGCTGCAAGCCGAGGAATTGCGCGATCCAGCGCCCGACCACCAGGCTGTCGACCGGCGCCGCATAGCTCGCAAGCGCCTGCGCCCGCAGCGGCTCCGGAAGGTTGAGGGACTGGTCCAGAGTCATGTCGCGCATGAAGGCGGCCGAGAATTCGGGATGTGGCTGGATGCCGAGCGTGGATCCGCCCAGTGCAAACATCGCATGGGGACAGTGCGGTGCCTCGGCGAGCCACATGGCACCCGGCGGGAGTTTCACCACCTGATCCTGATGCGCCATGAACAGCTGCGGACGATCCGGAACATTCGAGGGAACGCCCGCGCGATCGCGCAGCGTGAGTTCGATATTGCCAAGCCCCCAGCCACCCGCTGCACGCTCGACCCGGCCGCCAAGGGCGTGGGCCAGCACCTGGTGACCGAAGCAGATCCCCACCTGACGCACGCCGGTCGCGTGGGTGGCGCGCACAAACTCCAACAGCGGAGCGATCCACGGTCGATCTTCGAAGGCCGATGCACGTGATCCGGAGACGAGCCAAGCATCACACGCCTCGCTGCTGGCAGGAAGTTCGCCGGCATATACCGCCCACGATACCAGCTCGAACTCGGCACCGGCGGCGCGCAACAGTGCGGAATACATCTCGGCGTAGTCGCCGTGGGCCGAGCGCAGTGGCTCCCACAGCCTGTCGCAAGCGAGCAAGCCCAGTCGGGGCGGCCTCATGTTGGTAGCGCTTCGCCCCAGGTGATGCGTCGCGCGGAATAGGGATCTATGAAAGGCGATCGATAGCCATCCTGCCGCCACGTCACCGGGAAGAAGGACTCGTCCATCGTGTCATCGCCGAACCGCTTGTAGCGGCTGTAGATGTAGCCAACGTAGGTGGGGTGGAAGCGCGTCTCGCTCGACATGCAGTGCGCCACTATCGCGCGGCGCGGTACATCGCGCCGATTGATGTCGGATCCGTGCCAGGTCCATCCGCCGTGGAACGCACCGCCTCCGGCCTTCACCACGATGGGCACGCGCTCAATCGTCTTCACGCCCGCTGCGGCCGCCGCCTTGTCGAGATCCTTCACGGGGTTTTCGGGCGCGTGGAACTGCTCAATCATGCCCGAGCGGCCCCAATGATTCGAACCACGCACGTATTCAACGGTGCCACCCTCGGCGGTGGTGTCGTCCAGCGCAATCCAGCAACTCACCCAGTCCGGGAGCGTGGTCCAGAGCTCATAAGAGGAATCCTGATGGAAACCCAGCGGCTTGCCGCCGGGTGGCTTCCACAGAATGTTGTCCTGGCTGAGGCGGGTGCCGGGCCAGCGGCCGAGCTTTGCACAGGCGCGCCCGATTGACTCCTGGAGGATCACACCCGCCACATAACGATCAGACTTCCAACCGTTGCAGATCTGGCGCGTGCTGTCTGGGGGATCGCGCCCCTCCTGCCAGTTGACCTCGTCCGGCACGAGGCCTGTTTCCCATTGCCCTTTGAACAGGAGATCGTAGCGCTCACGCAGCAAGGCGACCTCTTCGTCGCTGATGATGCGGTCAACGACGATGAAGCCGTCGCGTTCGAAGTCCTCAACCTGGTTGTCGCTGATCTCGAATTCCTTCATCGTCGTTCCCCTCCGCGTCAGGGCAGACAGTCCATGTAGGTATCGTGGTCCCATTGCGTGACTGTGGCCATGAATTTGTCCCACTCGTCGCGCTTGTAGTCGATGAAGACATCCCACATCTCGCCGGGCAGCGCACTGCGCACAAGGGAGTCAGCCTCCATCGCATCGAGCGCGGCACCGAGGTTCGACGGCAGCTTCACCACTTTCTTGCCGGCGAGCTCGAGCTCGTAGATGTTGCGCTGCTCCAGCGGACCAGGGTCGAGCTTTTTCGAGATCCCCTCATCCATCACCGCCAGCAGTGCGGAGTTCAGCAGGTAAGGATTGACCATCGAGTCGACCGCGCGATATTCGAAGCGGCCCGGCGCTGAAACGCGCAACGCACAGGTGCGGTTCTGGTAACCCCAATTGTTGTAGACCGGCGCCCAATATCCCTGATCGAGCAGGCGTCGATAGGAGTTGACTGTCGAGGCACCGAGTGCTGTGAGGGCCGGCAGGTGACGCACGATGCCGCCAGCAGCCCGCACCCCGATTTGGCCCGGCATGCGCGGATCGTCTCCCTCCGGATCAAATTTGTTCTGCCCCCCTGTCACGTAGGTGTAGACATCCGACATCCCGTGTTTGGACAGGCCACCGAAGTGGTTCACCACATCCTTGCCACCCTTCCACAGCGAAAAATTGTGATGGCAGCCGTTGGCCGACAGGCGCATGAACGGCTTGGTCATGAAGCAGGCGATGACATTGAATTCGCGGGCCACCTGCGCGCAGATCTGGCGATAGGTGGTGAGGCGATCCGAGGTGCGCAGCACATCATCGAAAGCCCAATTGAGTTCGAGCTGGCCGGGCGCATCCTCGTGGTCGCCCTGAATCATGTCGAGTCCCATCTTGCGGCAGTACTCGTTGACCTTGAGAGTCAGCGGGCGCAGCTCCTCGAACTGATCGATGTGGTAACAGTACGGGCGGGTCACGCCACCGTCCGGTTTGCCGTCCGGGCCCTTCTTCAGCCACATCATTTCTGGCTCGGTGCCCAGCCGCAGGCGCAGGCCATGCTTCTTTTCGAACGCGGCGTGCATACGTTTCAGGTTGCCGCGACAGTCGGACGTGAGGAAACCACCCGGGTAGACAGGCTCCTCGCGGTTGCGGAACAGTGTGCAGAACACGCGCGCGACGCGCGGCTCCCAAGGCAACTGCACGAACGTCTCGGGGTCGGCTATACCCACCAGTTCGCTGGCCTCGGGCCCGTAGCCCAGGTAGCGACCCTTGCGACTGATGAAAAGGTTGGCCGTGGAGCCGTAAACGAGCTGGAAGCCCTTGGTCGCCAGCCGTTCCCAGTGGTCGGCCGGTGCTCCCTTGCCGACGATGCGACCGGTCACCGACACGAACTGGTAGTAGATGTATTCGATACCGAGCGAATTGATGAGCGCGCGTACTTTCTTCACGCCCTCCATCCGTTGGGCGTCCTTCACATAGGTTTCCAAGGCTGTCATCTGGGGGCCTCCGGGCGTTTGAGCGTGGTTGGAACGGGCAAACCAAATCAAACGTGATGCAGGTACCGTGCCCGCTCGAACGCCGGCACGTGGCGACGCATGAGGTGATCCTCCTGGATGCAGGACGCCGTGTAGTGGTCGACGAAGGCATCACCGAAAAAACGCCGCGCCAGCGGGCTCGCGGCCATGCGCTCCGCAGCTTCCAGGAGGGTGCGCGGCAGCGGACCGATCCCGGGGTGCACGAGCTCGCGCCCGAGGGTTGTGGTGGCTGGCGGAGCCTCCAGGCGACGCTCGATGCCGTCGAGTCCGGCCCCAAGCAACATGGCGAACGCCAGATGGGCGTTGGTGTCCGCCCCCGGCAGGCGAAATTCGATACGGCAATCGTCCGGCGCGCCCGCGACAACACGGATGGCGCAGGTGTAGTTGTCGATGCCCCAGGTTGCGGTGCGCGGCGCCCAATTGCCCGGAACGTAGCGCCGGTAGGCGTTGACGGTCCCGGCGAACATGGGCATCAGGTCGGGCAATGCATGCAGCACCCCTGCGATGAACTGGCGACAGGTCGCGGAAATCCCGAGCGGGTCGGCGGCATCGTGGAAGCTCGCCGTGCCATCCGCCGTGCTGCGTAGCGAAAGGATCGGGTGACCCCCAAGCCCGGGATGCTGATCAGACAGCTGGGCCATGAAGGAGGCGATGTGACCACGCTCGATCGCAAAGGCCTTGGTGTGGAGTTTGAACAGTGCCGCATCGTCGGCGGCGGTGAGCAGTGGCCGCACCGGCAAGGACGCTTCCAGACAACCCGGGCCCAATTCCGCACAGAGGTGGTGCAGCGGGATGTCGCCGCTGCGCAGGCATTGGTCATAGTCGCGCAGGAAGGCGGCCCCGGTCGCCGGGTAGAGGCCTGACCAGCAGCGGTTTTCCTGCGCGTGAGTGGTCAGACTCTGGTAGTCCTTCGCCGCCACCGTGGCGGGTGTTTCGGCCAGCAGGATGAATTCGAATTCCGAGGCCCCCAGTGCCTGGAAACCCATTCCCTGCGCGCGCGCCAACTGACGTGAGAGCAGCGTGCGCGGCGACAGATTGGCGCTGTTGCCGCAGTAGTCCGCAACCAGCAGCGCCGCGCTGGCTTCAAACGGATAGGGCCGCACACTGGCACAGTCTATGGCGCAGGGTTCGCTGTGGTAGGCCCGGTCTGCACGCACCGCATCGTTTGGCCCCCAGAACGGCAGCGCATCGATGAAGGACCAGCCCTCTTTCGCATAGTGCAGCGCGAGCTTCGCCGGCAACCGTTTCTCCCGGAACACACCTTCGGTATCGAAAAGCCCCGCGTGCACCAACTCAATGCGTTCGCGCGCAAACAAGTCGGCAAGCTCGCCGGGACTGTCGACCTGCCATTGACGGGGCACGATGGGGGCGGTGTGTGGGGTCATGGGTTGTGCCTGCTCATAGCTGTTCCCCGCTATTGGTGGACTTGTTATACCAACTTGGCGAGTAATTGCCCAAGGGGGAGAGTTCATGGCCAGAAAGCTCACCGGTGTCCAGGCCAACCGCGGCCATTCCGCGACTGACGATTTCATCACCCGCACCCACATTCTGCCGCTGCTTGTCGACCCGGCATCCCGGGATCGGCTCATCGCGGAGCATCGCGACAACCCTATCGGTAAACCCGGTCAGGCGGGCCGCCGCGGCGTCCAGCACAGCGATGATCTGGCGCGTGTTATCGACAAGCTCAGGCGCGCGCCGATGGCAGGCAAATACGTGAGAATCTGCGTGGCACCCCACACGGACTATCGCATCGGAATCGCTTCCGGGGTGCGCGGCAAACCCGTGCAGATACTCGAGCATAGATATCCAAGCGAGGACGCGTGCGAACACGCGATTTTCGTCAGGCGGGTGCGGGACCTGCTCGCAACCTACGGATACTGACCGCGCATTGCGCGGTTTTTTTTACCCGTCGACGCGCCCACTCAATCACTGCGGGGGACCCCATGCTACGTATTACCGGCTACAGCGACCGCTATTCCGCGTGTCCCGGCGACACGCTGAGTTTTCACGTGAACTCGGAGCAGGGCGAACGCTATGACGTGCAGATCGTCCGCCTGATCCACGGCGACACCAATCCGGAGGGACCGGGCTTCAAGGAGGAGGAGATCGCAGCGGAGTGCAACACACGGATGAAGGGCAGGCCCCAGCGCATTCACGGCGGCTCCTACGTGGTGGTGCCGGACGATCGGCGACTCGACTGCGCGAGCTTCACCTTGCAGGCCTTCATTTTCCCAACGACACCAGGTCCCGGCCCGCATGGTTACTGTCACGACAAAGGCATGCAGGGCATCGTCACCAAATGGGACGTCGACAAAAAGACCGGCTACGGCCTGTTCGTTGATGCGGCCGGCTGCCTCGCCGTGATGATTGGCGGCGCTCGGGGCAAGCTGACGACCGTCACCAGCGGCAAGCCGCTGCTGCGCAAGGTCTGGTATCTCGTCGCCGCGAGTTACGACGCAAAAAGCGGGCAGGTAGTGCTGTATCAGGAGCCGGTCGTGTCATCGACCAACGGTGGGCTGGGCATGGCACTGCTGCACCCGGCGAGCGAAACGAGCGCTACAGTGAAGGCAAAAAGTGCACATCGCCCCGCGGCCAACGAGGCTCCTTTGCTGTTCGCGGCCGCGACGGCACAGGCCAACACTGGCCGCTCGATCCACGGCGGACATTACCGGGAAGCGAAAGAGCCAGTGGCCCTTCCCGAGCAGACCTGGTGCTACAACGGCAAGATCGATCGCCCGCGGGTTTCCGGGTCAGCGTTGTCGAAAGCCGAGATTGATGCGCTCGCGCGGGGCTACGAGGGTTGCAGCGCCGCGCTGCGCGCGAAAGTGATTGGGGCTTGGGACTTCCACGCCAACATCACTCGAAACATCGCGTCCTGCCAGATTCTGGACGTCTCGCCGGCGCGCCTGAACGGATTTGCGATCAATCTTCCGGTCAGGGGCATGACGGGCTACAACTGGACCGGTGACGACATCGTCTACCATCACGCACCGCAGGAATACGGCGCGATCCACTTCCACGACGATGACATCGATGATGCGCGCTGGGAGGTCGATTTCCGCTGGACGATCCCGGCCAAGCTGCGGAGCGGCGTGTATGCGGCGCGTCTGCGCATCGGCGGCAAGAGTTCGCCTGAGACCGAGGACTACATCCCCTTCTTCGTGCGCCCGCCGCGCGGAAAAGCCACCGCCAAGATTGCCTTCATCGCACCGACCAACAGCTACATGGCGTACTCGAACGACAACCTCGCAACGAACTCGGTCGTGGCCCAGTTGCTCGCGGGCCGCGTGCCCATCATGAATGCCTCGGATCTCTACCTGAACGAACACCGCGAGTACGGACTTTCCACGTACTCGTGTCATTCTGACGGCAGCGGCGTCTGTTACAGCTCACGGCTGCGCCCCATTCTCAACATGCGCCCGAAGTACCGCCATTGGCTCTCGCCCTCCCTGTGGCAGTTCAATGCCGACCTGCACTTGACGGACTGGCTGGAGCAGATGGGCTACACCTTCGATGTCCACACCGATGAAGATCTGGACCGCGAGGGCGTCGACCTGTTGAACCGCTACCGTATGGTGCTGACGGGCAGCCATCCGGAGTACTCCTCGGAAAAGATGCTTGATGCCTACGAGGCTTACCAGGCGGGCGGCGGCCGCTGGCTGTACCTCGGCGCGAACGGTTTTTACTGGTGCAGCCAGTACCACCCCGATAACAGCAACCTCATCGAGGTGCGAAAGGGCGAAGCCGGCACGCGGGCGTGGACCGCCAATCCCGGCGAATACAACAACGCCTTTGATGGCAAATTCGGCGGCATGTGGCGCGCCCGCGGCCGAATTCCAAGCAAGGTCTGCGGCCTGACCTTCACCGGCTATGGTTTTGATGTCTCGACCTACTATCGGCGCGAAGCGGACAGCCTGCGGCCGGAGTGCGCATGGATGTTCAAAGGCATCGGAAAGGACGAAATCATCGGTGACTTCGGGCTGGTGGGCGGCGGCGCCGCCGGTCTCGAGATCGATCGCTACGACCTCGAGTTCGGCACCCCTCATAACGCCTTCCTGCTCGCGCGCTCGGAAGGACACACGGATCTGATGATGCAGGTGAACGAGGAAATCCATTTCACGGTGCGCGGCTACTACGGCGGTGGCGACGAGAACCCGATGATCCGGGCCGACATGATCTACTACAAGACACCGGGCGACGGCGCGGTGTTCGCGCCCGGGTCGCTCGCGTGGTGCGGTGCCCTTTCGCACAATGCCTACCGGAACAACGTGTCACGGCTCATGAAAAACGTCCTTGACGGCTTCCTGAAGCCGGGCCCGCTGCCATGAGACGCGCCTCAGCGCAACCGTCGGCCGCAAAACCGGTGGCGCCGCCGACGGGCAAGCACGTGATGCCGGCACTCGAGGGCGGACCGAGCTCGCTGGAGAGCACGGTGTTTGGAGATCTGGACCCTGACCGCGTCAACCAGCTCACCGAATGTCTGTTTACACTGAACAACCGACGCTTCGGCCCCATCCCGGGGGCTTACGTCGTGGTTTGCACCCAACCAGGCGCGCGGTGGTGCGTGGGGCAACTGAGTGCGGACCGGGCGCGTCCGGTCGTGCTTTACGAGACAATGGAATACGATGATCCCGTGGCGGCGCAACGCGCCGCCGAGCGCCTGCGCGAGGAACGAGGCGAAAGGCCCCCTGCGCGCAGCTTGTGAGAAGGCCCGCAAGGGCTACCCATGACATCGCGGCGTGGCTGCGCCGCACAACCCGACAGACGGGGAACATGATGGCGACACGACGTAAAACGGGGCCTGACACCGCGCTGGCCCGCGACTACGGCTACACCACCGTGGACGACTATGACATCCGGACCTATATCCTGCCTGCGCTCCGCGACCCGGTGCGGCGCGCCGAACTCATCGCCGAGCATCGCGCCCATCCACGTGGTGCGGCGTCCCAGCCGGGCAGTCCCCCGCCCAACCACAGCCCGGATTTGAAGCGTCTGATTGACCGCTTGCGGGTGGTGCCGCAGGCCGGCAAGCACACGATTGTGGAGACCATACCTTGGCAGGAATACGCCATCGGCATCCTGCCGGGACGACGCGGTGGAGTCGTCAAGATCACACGGGAACGCCATGCCACCCGTGAAGACGCCGAGCACGCCATTTTTCTCCACCGCCTGCGCGCACTGATGGACCGCTACGGTCTCGCGTACTGAGAAAGGACCCCTGCATGACGACCCAGCAAATGATGCTCAGGATTACCGGTTACACGGACCGCTGCTCGGTGCGGCCCGGTGACGAGATCGGCTTCCATGTCCACAGCGAATTCGAGGAGCCCTATCAGGTCGACATCGTGCGGCTGATTCACGGCGACACGAATCCGGAGGGGCCGGGGTTCAAGGAGAAAGTGGTGCGCACCCCGGTCAACGGGCGCTACCGGGGCCAACATCAGCCAGTGCACGCGGGGAGCTATCTCATGGTGCCCGCCGATTCCCGGCTCGATGTGGAGAGCTTCACCCTCTGCGCCTACGCCTACCCGACAACACCGACTGTCGACTGCGAATACGTGCCTGTCGGCATGCAGGCGCTTTTGACGAAGTGGAACGCGAAAACCGACACCGGATACGGCCTGTTCATCAACGAGGCCGGCGAGCTCACCTTGCGCATCGGGCGCGGACGCCGCCGCCTGGTCGAGTACTCCACCCGCAAACCGCTGTTCCGCAAGGTGTGGTATCGGGTCGGCGCATCCTACGACGCGACGAGTGGTGAAGTCCGGATCTGGCAGATCCCGCACGTCACCATCACGAACGGCGGACACGGCATGAGCATGCTCCATCCGCACGAGGACACCGCCGCCAGCGTTCGCTACCGCTCGTCCTTGGGTCCGCCGCGCGCGACCGATGCGCCCTTCCTGATGGCGGCAAGCACGCTCGTGCCCAAATCCGGGCGCAGCGTCCAGGGCGCACACTACGCACAACTGGCCGCACCGGTTGAGTTGCCGGAGCACACCCACAAGTACAACGGCCGCATCGAGCGGCCGCGTGTCGCGAATCGCGCACTGTCTGCGGCCGAGGTGGAATTGCTGCTTGCCGCCTCCAGTGTGCAGCAGCTGCCGGGTGAGCTGCGTGAGGCGATCGTCGGCGCGTGGGATTTCAGTGCGAATATCGCTGAGAATGCCGCGTCCACCCATATCGTGGATGCCGGCCCGCATGGACTCCATGGCATTGCCGTCAATATGCCGGTGCGCGGCGTGACGGGCTTCAACTGGTCGTCGGATTACATGAGCTTCCGGCACGCGCCCCAGGAGTATGGTGCGATTCACTTCCACGATGAATCCGTGGACGACGCGCGTTGGGAGCCTTCCTTCCGGTTGAAGATTCCGGCCTCCATGAAGAGCGGGGTCTACGCTGCCCGCCTTCGAGTCAATGGATCATCAGACCCCGACTGTGAAGACTACATCCCGTTCTTCGTGCGACCGCCGGCGGACGGACCCACGGCCAAAATTGCCTTCGTCGTTGCGATGCATAGCTATCTCGCGTACGCGAATGACAACCTCAGCGTCAATTCCGTGATCGCGCAGCTGCTGACTGGTCAGGTGCCGTTATTGCAGCCCGGTGATCTGCTGCTCAACAAGGAGCGCGGCTATGGACTGGGTACCTACACCAGCTACCGCGACGGCTGGGGTGTGAACATCTCGTCGCGGTTGCGGCCCATTCTCAACATGCGTCCGAAGTACATCCATGTGCTGTCACCGTCGCTGTGGCAGTTCAACGCGGATCTGCATCTGGTGGACTGGCTGTTCGAGATGGGATACGACGTCGACATCCTCGTCGACGAGGATGTGCAGCGCGAGGGTGTCGCACTGCTGAAGCAATATCCGGTGGTGCTGACCGGGCATCACCCGGAATACATGTCCGAACAGCAGATGCAGGCCTATCACGACTACCAGCATCAGGGCGGGCGCTTCATGTATCTGGCCGCTAATGGCTTTTACTGGATCTGCCAGCCCCACCCGGACAATCCGAACATCGTCGAGGTTCGCAAGGGCGACAACGGGACGCGCGCCTGGACCATCTCGCCGGGCGAGTACTGCAACGCATTCGACGGCAAGCACGGGGGTCTCTGGCGGGTCCGCGGGCGGGTCATGAGCAAGCTGCTCGGGGTGACTTTCACTGCCTTCGGGCTGACTTACTCGTCCTACTATCGCCGCGCGCCGGACAGCGAACTACCGGAGTGCCGCTGGATGTTCAAAGGTATCGGGCGCAACGAGCCGATTGGCAATTTCGGGCTTGTCGGGGGTGGCGCTGCCGGGCTGGAACTTGATCGCTACGATCTCGAGCTTGGCACGCCGCATCGGGCCTACCTGCTGGCGCACTCGGAAGGCCATTCGGACATGTTCGTCTCGGTCACCGAAGAATCGACCTTCAACGCCCGCGGGATCATTCCCGGCAGCTTGGGCGACAACAACCCGCGCACGCGGGCCGATATCGTCTATTACAAGACGCCAAATGATGGCGCGGTGTTCTCGGTCGGTTCCATGTCCTGGTGCGGCTCACTGTCGCACAACGGCTACGACAACAATGTCTCGCGACTGATGAAGAACGCGCTGGACGGATTCCTGAAACCGGGGCCCCTGCCTTGAGTCGCCGCGGCAAGGCTTCCGATGTGCCCCTCGCGCGTGATGAGGGCTGGTGGCTGCACCCGGCGTTTCGGGGCGGGCAGACTCTGCCGCTCGAGGGAACGGGGCTCGGCACACTGCCCCACCGGTGGGTGCGTTCGGATGCGCCTGCGGCCTCCGGCGAGGCAGGCATCGACGACGGTCATGCGTATGCGGATCTCGCGAAGATTCTTTATGCGCTCAACGGTCACAGGCCGGGCCCGGTCGCAGGTTTCTACGTGATCGTGGAGGCGTCCCCCGGGCGTTTCGCCGTCGGCCAGCTTTGTGCCGATCCCGTCGTGCCGGTGCAGTTGTTCGAGGATCTCGTATACGGGGACGAAGCGCTCGCACGGGCCAAGGCCGCGGAGCTGAAGGCAGCGCAGCCGGGCCCACAGCGGCGCTGAGGTGGGCGCAGGCCCCGGAGTCAGCCGTGGGGCGCCCGCAATTGAGGCGCGCCAGTGACCAGCCGGGCGATATCAGTGCAACTGCGGCTCAGGTAGTACCGTCGGCAGCTCTGCCGACGCGTGCTCTTGCCTGACAGCGTCCGAGGCAGATCAGGAGCTTGGGGAAGTTTTCGGGCCTGCTTTGCGGGTGTCCCGGACGTACCAGCGATTCGCGCTCCACAAAGGTACGGTTCTTGCTCCCCCCTCGATAGCGTCGCGGCGGTCCTCCGGGGAATCTCCCGGCTCTGGCCGTTGGCGACATCAACCAACGAATGGGGGGGCGGATGGACAAGGATCTCTCGGCACTGGTGGTCATTTTCACCGAGTTCTACTACTGGGTGACGGTGGTCTTCATGTTCCTGATTCACGTTGGCTTCTGCATGTACGAGGTGGGTGCGTCCCGACGCAAGAATCACATGCACACGCTGATGAAAAACACCATGGTCATACCCACGGTCGGAATCAGCTTCTACCTGTTCGGGTGGTGGATCTATTCCGCGATGCCGAACGGACCCGGGGTTACCGGGGGCCTCATCCCGGCACCATTTGCCTTGCCCTGGAGCGAGCTTATGTCCGCCCACATGGGCGGTACACCGGTCAGCAGCGAACTGACGGCAGCCGACACCGCGCTCTGGTCGCGGCTTAATGGCGTGTTCTTCGCTGCATTCCTTCTGTTCTCTTGGACCACTGCCTCCATCGTTTCCGGTGATTGCATCGAGCGGATCCGGTCTGGCGCGTTCTGGATCCTGGCCGTCCTCATCGGCTCCGTGCTGTGGGTCGTGGACGCTGCATGGGGATGGCACCCCGCGGGCTGGATGGTTGCCAAGCTGGGCTACCACGATGCTTACGCCTCAGGCGTGGTGCATGCCGTTGCCGGAGGATTCACGCTCGGGATCCTCGCCGTGCTCGGACCGCGCATCGGCAAATTCCGCCCGGACGGCAGTCCTCGCAACATCCACCCCCACAATCCCTGGCTGGTGACTATCGGGATATTCCTGATCTACACCGGTTTCTGGGGGTTCTACGCAGCCTGCAATATTCCGATGTTCGATGTGCAGGCCGGCGATGGCGTGTTCTTCTCGGCGACGACAATCTACCTGACGCCCACCTCCCTTTCGGCCATCACATTCAATTTCCTGATGGCGCTTTCCGGCGGGATGCTCGCCACTTATCTGGTCTCCAAGGGCGATGCGTTCTGGACTTACTCGGGTGGCTTGGCGGGGGTCATCGCAGCTTCAGCCGGGAATGACCTCTATCACCCACTTCAGGCATTCCTGATCGGCGCAATCGTCCCGGTTATCGCCTACAAGCTTCATTACTACGCGGAGCGACGCTTCAAGCTCGACAGTGCGGTGGGCGCAGTGGCGGTCCACGGCTATGCTGGGTTCCTGGGTGTCGTGATCGCGGGATTCATGCTGTGGGGCTACCCCTCGTCGCCGACCGAGGGATACGCGCCGATCACGCCTTGGGGGAACTTCATCGGCGCCGTGATCATGTTCGGTGGGCTCGGCCTGCTGCCCGGATATGTCGCCGCAAAGATTCTTGATCGTCTGGGATTGCTGCGCATCCCGCGCGAGGTCGAACTCGCCGGCCTGGACCTGTCACTGGAATTGCAGAGAGAAGTCGATGCGACGGAAATCAGGAAAGACGTCGCAGAGCAAATCGCTGCAGCACCCGCAGCGCACGCCTGATCCCCGAGCAACCGAAGGAGAATCGACATGGCTACTGTTCAATCCTGGAGCGGCACAATCACCGACATCGGACCGCTCTACCCTTTCGTGGGCAGCGAACTCTTCATGGTGGTGGTGGCCGGCGTGCTGTGGCTTGCTTGGCATCTCTTCCAGCTGAAGGTCGAGGCCAATGAATACGAGGAAGAAGCCGCGCGGCTCCGCGACGGAGACACACTCAAGCGCGCCACGGAGCGGGAAGGCTGATCCCATCGGCGATATCGGTGACAGTCCGTAATTGGTGACGTCCGTAATTGGTGACAGTTACCCTATTTCCGGAAATAGGGTAACTGTCACCAATTTCCCCACCACTTTCCCGTCGCCCATTTCAGGGGCGTGCGCCAGTTGGCATTTTCCGAGATTGGTCGGCCGTGGATCTGGAGAGCCCATGAGGCCTCGGCTATGGTCGCAGTCTGCAAGATTGTGGAGATGCCGGCATGCCCCAGACAAGCATTGGGACGAGACATGTCGTTTACTGGCTGACGCTGGTTTCCGGATTGCTCGCCGCCATTACGGTGCTGGCTGCCGGCGACAAGCCGACCGGGCGGGAAGCGAATGGCGCGACCAAGGTTTTGGTTGTGACCCATGGTCCCGTGGCAACGCAGCTGACCACACCAGGGTCTGATGGGCATCAGTTGGGCGACCAGCGCGTGCTCACGGCAACACCCATCTTTGATCGGCGGGCGCGTGAGGTAGGCCGACTGGATGCGCAATTGCTCACCACCAGCGTCGACTATCCCGCTTCAGGGGATGAAGTGCGAATGACGACGCTCAACTTCGTGTTTGGCGACAGCAGTGGCACCCTGGCGGGCTCGCCTGACCAGATCTTCGTCAGCGGGAGCGGCTTCTACCCTCGGCGGCAGGGCACGATTGCCGGCGGCCTCGACCTGGTGCGTCCCATCATCGGCGGCTCGGGCAGGTTCTCCGGCGCGACCGGCTCGGCACTGACCGAGCATCTGGGAGATGACTCGTGGCGACATACCTTGCGATTCGTGCTGCCGGTGCGGCCCTGAACCTCGGGGAACTTTCAGCAGCGCGGCTAGCGATGTCATCAGGTCGCCCAGACTGCCATCGACGACACCCCATACCAGGCGGTTATCCACAGCCTGATATCCATGGACCAGAACGTTTCGAAAACCGACTGCGCGGGACAGCCCTTCAATCCGGTTGGCACTCTCCGGGTCAATGCGCCGGAGCTGGCTCAGAGCCTCACCCACAATCCCGAGTTGCCGTTCCACGGCTGAGCTCAGCAAGTCATCGGTCTGATAGTGCTCGAAGGTTTTGCCTTGGGTGAAACGGCGTACGCGCTCGGCTGCTCTCAGTGCATCCCAGAGCAGTTTGCGGCTGTCAGCGTGCATAGACCGCGCGCTTCTCGGCATATACCCGTTCGCGGAAGTGCGGGTTGGCAAAGCTGGCCTCGGTAACGAGATCGACCGGTAGACCGAAAAGTGCCTCCAGGCCCTCTTTAAGAGCAAAGAAGGCGTCGGCATAGCGTGCTGGCGGAAGCTCATCGAACTCGACGACGAAGTCGAGATCACTGGCCGACGGGTCGAATTCTCCCCGCGCAGCTGGGCCGAACACATCAAGCCTTCGTGCACCTGCGCGTCTACATAGCTCGGCGACTTCGGCCAGATGTTGCTCGATCACATTGACCAGCACACCTCCGACGCGGCCCGTGCCGCCGACGTAGACTCAGTGGCCGGCCTTGTCGGCCGGGTCCCGCGAGGTGATAGCGTATCACCGTGGCCGGAGGTGAGCCTCGGGTGTTGTCAGGGGTGGAAAGTTCTGGGGAATCCCTGAAAAACGGGGACGGTCATCCCCTCGCCGGGAGTGCTGCGTCACCAGCGCGGGGTAGAAATCGGCTGATGCAGAGAACCGCCAGTGAACATAGTGCGATGCTCAAGAGCGTGCCCAGCCAGACCAAGGCTGGGCTGAAGGTAGGCTCCGCGAGATGCAGGGCGATGATGATCGGCCAGCCCAGCCCGAAATTCGCGCCCAGCATGGTCACAGGGAACAAGAGGATGAGGCCCGCGAGCTCGATGGGCCGTGTGGCTTTGCGCCACCAGAGCACCGCCAGAACCGTGAAGAGCGTGGTCTGTGTGCCCTCCAGCACCCCGATGACAAACGGGTAATTCCACAGTCGCATCACGTAGGGCCCGTAGTAGGTATATACCCCGGTGCTCGTGCCTATTACTTCGAAGAGACAGGACGCGAAGATTTCGGCCACCCAGATCACCCCCAACAGAGTCGGCGAAATTCCGCCGTCATACATCCTCTTGCCCGCGTAGAGGCATGCCGCGGCATACAAGATGATGTAACCGCTGTGGGACCAGTACGGTTGAACCACACCAAATGCCGTGAAATGCGAAAACATCGCACCGGGTTGACCGTCATGCACGTCGTGAAACCACAAATCGAAAGCAACGTCGTACAAGGGCTCAGCCCAGGCTCCCATGCCTGCAGCAATGATCGCGAATACATAAAAAGGCGTGCGGTGGCGACGGCCCAGAACGAACGCTACCAGAAGCATGATCAAGACCAAGCCCCAACTTACCCAGCTGAACACGTTCTGCCACAGCAGACTGAGCTCGCTCATCATTACTTCTGGTGGCATGCGTCCCATGGGATTCTGATCCTCGCCGTTCGCTCTTTGTCCCGGAATCCTGACATCAAAGCGTTACAGACGCACCTCGCACTGCAGCGCACCGAAAGGCTGTTTTCGACGGTGAGTGTTGATGGCTTGCATGCCACTGGACGTGGCAATGAGGCGAAGGGGCCGGGACCGGGACCGGTTGGGGATACTGAGCGGGGCTCTGCTCAAAGAAATAGGGTAACTGTCACCAATTTCTGCCGATCAACGAAGAAATAGGGTAACTTTCACCAATTTCCGGGTACGCCGACGAGCTCTGCAGGGCGCAGCCACTCGACCGGAATCGGTTCGATGGCTTCCGGGGGTTGAAGGTCGAGGTCGATAGTCTCCGGATGAGGCACCAGGAATTCACAGATGATGATCTGCGGGATTTCCTCCGGCCGCGGCTCCTCCGGCGGCACCTCCGTGACAGGCAGCAAATCGACCCAGTCGATTCCACCCGTATCCACCTCAACCATTGGCTGCCAGGTGTAGCTGCTCCAGGCTTCTCCGTTCTCGTCCACGCCTGAGGCGGTAATCTCCAGCGCCACCAGTTCTCCAGTTTCGCCGTAGATGTACTGCGTGGTGACCGTGGTACCCCAGCTGTCCCGGGATTCGGTATAGATGCACTGCCAGTTGGCGTCGTAGACAGTGGTGGTTTCCGTCACGCCGCCCTCGGCGTCCGTCCAGCTCGCGCGGACCTCTTGGCCTGCCCGGCTGCCGTCTTCCGCATAGAAGTAGACGGTATTGACGATATTGCCCCAGGAGTCACGATATTCACTGCCGAGGAACTGCCAAGACGCGTCGTACACGTTCACCGACTCGCCCCATGCTCCGGTGCCATCTGTCCAGGAAGAGAAGTTTTCGTAGCCCGTGATGTTGCCTTCCTCATCGACGACGGCGTAGAACAGGCTGTAGGACGAATATCCCGCGCTGTCGTAGTAGAGCGTGCTCACCACATTGAAGTCAGCGTCGTACTCGACTACGAAGGTGGAGGTGTATCCGTCCTGTTGCCAAGTGCAGGTATCGAGGTAACCGATGACTGTGCCGTCTTCCGCAAGGATGGGTTCCTGTGCGTAGAAGATTTCCGGCAGCGATGGCGTGAATCCGTAGGGATTGGGATTGGCCAGGCGGCTATCGGCTGGCGGAGGGTCCTCTGAGGAGGGAACCTCCATCGCCGGTTCCAGAGCCTCGGGCAACAGGGACAGGTGCTCGTAGCCAACCGGGGTGAGCGCTACCGGGGCTGTCGTTGGCGCGTCTTCTCTCTCAGGGAGCGCGTAGGTCCGCGACAGAGACAGCCTGGTTTCGGTGAAGGTCAATTTGGGCATGGTTTCCCGGCGCCAAGGCGCGCTTTCAAATGCTGGGGATGAGACCACGGGTGAACACGCGTTGCAAGTGAAGTTTGTGTGACAGTTTGCTCACTTCCGCCCCTTCGCACCCGCAGCGGGCGACCTACCGGTGAGGAGCCCGGAATCTCTTCAAGAGAATGCTTGGAATCGCCGCTATCCGGGTATGTCTGGCAATCCCAAGACCGGAAAGGTCAACCGCAAGCGGTTCCGCGAGAAGCTGCCCCTGGGCGAGCGCATTCTGCGCCGCCTGCTGGTACCGCTGTTGCTCGGGCCATTCATCCAACGCCTGAAGCCGGTGGAAACCGAGCACAAGCTCATCCGCCTCGGGGGAGACGGCGACGGCGGCTATCTCGTCCCGGACGACCTCGCAGGAATCCAGCGCTGTTTCTCTCCCGGCGTGGGTCCCACTTCGGCGTTCGAGAACTCCCTGCTGGAACGGGGGATCCCGTGTCACCTCGCCGATGGCACGGTGGAGGGCCCCTCCTTCACGCATTCGCTGATGACCTTCGAGAAGTTGAATCTGGGCGCGCAGACTGGCGACGGGGTGGTGTCGCTCGCCGATTGGGTGAACCGGCATGCCGCACCCGGGGACAACGATCTCCTGCTGCAGATGGACATCGAGGGTGCCGAGTACCCGGTGCTGGCTGCGACGGACCCGTCCTTGTTCAAGCGCTTCCGCATCATCGTCATGGAGCTGCATCAGCTCGACCAGCTGACCAACTTGAACGGCGGCGTGGTGAACAGACGCATCCCCCGCTGCATCGAGCCTCTGCTCGATGATTTCGCGGTGGTTCACATTCATCCCAACAATCATTCGCCCATCTCACACGTGGCCGGTTACGCCGTATCGCGTGCGATGGAGTTCACGCTGCTGCGCCGGGATCGCATCACGCAAAGCCGACCGGCGCGGGTTTTCCCCCACCCACTGGACCAGCCCAATAGCCTGATGCATCCCAATCGCGTGCTTTCCGAGTGCTGGTACGCCTGACCGCATGATAATTCGTGACAGTTACCCCATTTCGGAAGATTAGGTAGCACCCCCAAATTGGTGACAGTTACCTCATTTCCGGAAATAGGGTAACTGTCACCAATTTCCGTCACCAATTGCCCGGAGCTGCGGGGATTCGGGGCTCGGCGCCCAGGACACCATGGCCTTGTTGAATCGCGAACACTGCTACGGCCTTGCACATCCCACCGACGACTTTCACGAGTGTCGCGGCTTACCGATAGCGCGGCATGATTTCTTCAGCAAAGAGCCGCAGGCAATCCAGCACTTTTGCCTGTTCCAGGCCGGGCAGCATGGTGATGAATGACAGTTCCCCGATGCCGGCTTCCAGAGCCCGCTCCATCATTGCGTGCAGCCGTGGCGGATCGCCGATCATCACGCGACCGTCGTAGAGCACATCAAAGTTCTTGAGGCCCAGGACCTTCTCTGCCATCCCCTGGTAGCCCACGTAATCCTTGGACCAGCGATCACCCGCGATCGCATCCGCGAAATACTGCACATAACGTTCCATCGGCTCGCGCGCGGCGGCCTTCGCCTCAGCTTCAGTGGAGGCGGCGTAGAGATGGAAAGTGGCCTGCACCGTGTGGTCTTCAATGTTGTGCCCAGCCCCAAGCAATGCCTCGTGGTAGATCTTGACGCTCTGTTTCACGCCCTCCAGCGTCACCGCGTAGGGAATCACCATGAGACCAAAGCCGTTCAGCCCGGCGTAGCGCGCGGACTCAGGGCTCAGCACCGTGCCGACGATGATCCGCGGCCGACGCTGGACAGGACGGGGCCGCATCATCACGTTCTCAAACCGGTTATGGCGGCCCTGATAACTGAAGCGTTCGTTCGCCCAAGTGCCGAGCAGAATCTCGACCGCCTCGTTGAAGCGATCGCGGGACTCGCCCATGTCCACCTGCAGCGCCTCAAATTCGAAATCGAGGAATGCTCGCACCACGCCGATATCAAGGCGTCCCCCCGAGAGGGCATCAACCATCGCGAGTTGCTACGAAATGTTCAGTGCGCGGTTGAGTGGAAGCGCGACGCCGGCCGTGCCAAGGCGCATCTTTCTCGTTCTCTGCGCGAGCGCAGCCAGCAGCAGCGGCGGGTTGGGTATGTCGCCGCCATAGGGCGTGAAGTGATGTTCCGCCAGCCACACCGCCCCGTAGCCCAAGGTTTCGCCCAGTTCCACCTGCTCGCAGATCTGTTGGTAGAGGGTGGCGGAGTCGCAGTGCGTGGCGGCGTCGAACGTGGGCGGGTAGAGCAGTCCAAAGCGCATGGTGGCTTCCTTTTTAGGCTCATGTGCGCGAAGTGCGACCCCGCGCCGGTGCTTGTGTGGTCTCCTCGGCTCGTATCGCGGTTTGCGAAGGACTCGTCAAGCGTTGCACACCTCAGCAAAGAGATGCTGCAGCGCATTCACTATGCATCCCGCACCGGGTCTGCAAGGCCAGTCTGCCGCAGGTGGCTGCGGCGGCGGCGATCGAGACCCCGGCCTCGGGGTATGATGGCCCGTCCGGGTCGTCGACCCTTTCCGCAGGGCTTGTTCCATGTCCGAGGCAATGCACGTCATCCGCCAGGTGCTTGGCGAAATCGATTTCGACCCGCAGGCGCTCAAGGCCCGCTATCTCGCCGAACGCGACCGCCGGCTGCGCGAGGACGCCAACGACCAATACTTGGAGGTCAAAGGCGACTTCTCCAACTACATCGATGATCCCTATACGCCGCGCATCGAGCGCGCACCGGTGAACGACACGGTGGAGGTGGTCATCATCGGTGGCGGATTTGGTGGCCTCTTGATGGGCGGGCGACTGCGCGAGGCCGGCTTCGAGAGCATCCGCGTCATCGAACAAGGCGGCGACTTTGGCGGGACCTGGTACTGGAACCGCTACCCGGGCGCGATGTGCGATGTGGAGTCCTACTGCTACCTGCCGCTGCTGGAGGAGCTGAACTACATCCCCAAGCATAAATATTCGTACGCGCCGGAGATCCTCGAGCATTCCCGCAACATCGCTCGTCTCTACCGTCTGTATGACGATGCGTTGCTGCAGACCTCGGTGACCGCCATGAACTGGAATGAGGCATCCGGCTACTGGATCATCGAGACCGATCGCGGCGACAAGATGCGGGCGCGTTTCGTCGCCATGGCCAACGGGCCGCTCAGCCGTCCCAAACTGCCGGGAATACCCGGCATCGACCGCTTCAAGGGCCATACCTTCCACACCAGTCGCTGGGATTATGCGTACACCGGTGGCGACAGCACTGGCAATCTACATGGGCTCAAGGACAAGCGCGTCGGCATCATCGGCACCGGTGCGACGGCCGTGCAGTGCATCCCACATCTCGGCGCCTCGGCCAAATCGCTCCATGTATTCCAGCGCACGCCCAGCTCCATTGATGTCCGCAACAATCGCGAGACGGATCCCGAATGGGCCGCCTCGCTCGAGCCCGGCTGGCAGTATCGCCGCATGGAGAATTTCAACATTCTGGTTTCCGGTGGAGATCAGGAAGTCGATCTCGTCTCCGATGGCTGGACGGACATCTTCCGCAACCTCACCGCCATCGCAGCCAAGACCGCCTCACGCAAGATTGGCCGCCGACTCACCGGCGAAGAGCGCGATCTGCTGATGGAGATCGCGGACTACCAGAAGATGAATGCCGTGCGCGCTCGCGCGGAATCCATCGTGCAGGATGCGGCCACCGCCGAGAAGCTGAAGCCTTGGTATCGCCAGTTCTGCAAACGCCCGTGTTTTCACGACGATTATCTGCCCACCTTCAATCGCCCAAATGTGCATCTGATCGACACTGCCGGCAAAGGCGTGGAGCGGATCACCGAACACGGGGTGGTGGTGGATGGTCAGGAGTACGCACTCGACTGCCTCATCTTCGCGACCGGTTTCGAGGTGGGCACCGGATACACCCGTCGCGCCGGTTATGACATCGTCGGGCGCAATGGACGCCGCTTGAGCCAGAAATGGGCCGAGGGCCTGCGCACCCTGCACGGGTTGCAGACGCACGGTTTTCCTAACTGCTTTTTCCTCGGCTTCACGCAGAGTGCCGTGACGGTGAACGTGCCGCAGACGCTGGATGAACAGGCGCGACACGTGACCTATATCTTGAATGAGTTGCGGCAGCGGGGTGCCAGCAAGGTGGAAGCCACCGAGGAAGGCGAAGCCGCCTGGGTGGCGGAGATGGAGAGCAAGGCCAGCATGGGTGAGCAGTTCCGGCAGGAGTGCACACCGGGCTACTACAACAACGAGGGCCGCACGGGTAACCGCAACAGTTTCTTCGCCTATTCCTATGGCGGAGGACCGCTCCGGTTTTTCGACATCCTGCGCGGGTGGCGCGCAGCCGGAGACCTGCCCGGCTGCGAAATAAATGGGTGACAGTTACCCTATTTCCGCGCTCACCGGAAATTCGTGACGGAAATTCGTGACAGTTACCCCATTTCCGAAAGCCACCCCATGCCTGGAAAAACCGCGACAGCCATCCGATTCCGGGAAATAGGGTTACTGTCACCCATTTTTCTGGTGGGGCTGCTGTTAGGCGCCGGCGAGGTTCAGGCGGGTGCGGGTGAGGAGTGGACGCAGCCCGGTGGGGACATGGCCGGCACGCGCTACAGCGAGCTGGCCGAGATCACGCCCGAGAACGCCGGCAAGCTGCGCATGGTTTGGAATTTCTCCACCGGCGTGCTGGGCGGACATGAGGGCCAGCCTTTGGTGGTGGATGACACGCTCTATGTCGTCACGCCGTGGCCCAATGTGCTGTATGCCTTCGATCTGACTCAGGAAGACTATCCCCTGCGGTTCAAGTACCGGCCGGATGCCAATCCCGCCGCGATTGGTATCGCCTGTTGTGATGCCGTGAATCGCGGGGCCGTGCATGCCGACGGCAAGATCGTTTACAACCTGCTCGATGGCCGCACGGTGGCGGTGGACGCGAAAACCGGGCAGGAACTCTGGAAGACCACTGTCGCGGATCTCGCCAGCGGCGAAACCCTGACCATGGCGCCGCTGGTGGCGGGAAACCGCGTGCTGGTGGGGCCCTCCGGCGGGGAGTTCGGGATTCGCGGCTCATTGAAGGCGCTTGATCTGGAAACTGGCGCGATTGTCTGGCAGATGCGCAATCTGGGGCCTGATACCGGAATGGGCGTAAAGCAGGAAACTTTCAAACCTTCCTACCCGCCAGCACCGAACGCCGGCACGGACACTTGGGCCGAAGAAAGCTGGGAGCGCGGTGGTGCGCCGGTATGGGGCTGGCTGTCGTATGACCCGGCGCTTGATCTCGTGTACTACGGCACCGGCAACCCCGGCCCCTACAACGCGGAACAGCGTCTCGGCGACAACAAGTGGAGTGCGAGCGTGATGGCCCGCAAGCCGGGTGACGGCTCGCTGGTGTGGGCTTATCAGTTCACGCCCTTCGACAACTGGGATTACGACGCGACGGCGGAGAACATCCTGGTCGATCTGGAGATTGATGGCCGGGTGCGTAAGGCCTTGGTGCATTTCGACAAGAACGGCTTTGCCTACGCACTCGATCGCGCGACTGGCGAGGTGCTGGTCGCCGAGCCTTATGTGCCGGTGAACTGGGCGACGGGTGTCGACAAGACCACGGGCCGACCGCTGGTGGTGCCGGAAAAATTGACCGGCAAATCGCACGGTCTGGTAAAGAACATCTGCCCGACGCTCGAAGGCGGCAAAGGGCCATCTGCGCCCGCTGCCTGGTCTCCGCGCACCAAGCTCTTCTATGTACCCACGCTAAATCTCTGCATGGACTGGCAATCGGCTGACGCGATTTACGTCAAAGGCACGCCGTATGTCGGCGCCACCATTCCCTATCATCCGGGTGCAGGCCCTCATCTGGGAGGGTTCATGGCCTGGGATGCAGCGGCCGGCCGCAAGAAGTGGGAAGTAAACGAGCGCTTCCCTGTGTGGAGCGGCAGCTTGGTCACGGCCGGTGACGTGGCGTTCTACGGCACGCTCGATGGCTGGTTCAAGGCGATTGATGCCAACACCGGCAAGCCACTGTGGAAGTTCAAGGTGGGGTCGGGGGTGATCGGTGCACCCATCAGTTATCGCGGACCTGATGGACGACAGTACATCGCGGTGTACTCCGGGATCGGCGGCGACTGGTCACTGGTGGCGGGTGACGTGAATTCGGCAGATCCGGCTGATGTGCGACCGCCCACCGATTTCGCGCCCGATCTCGCGCGGTACACCAGCCAAGGTGGCATGGTGTGGGTGTTTGCGCTGTGAGGCTCTGGTCTTCGGTGGTCTGCGCGATGGCGGTGGCAGTGGCTGCTTTTACGGTCATCGCAGATGAAGCGCCCGCCGGCAATCCGCTCGCGGGGGAGCCCGGTGCAGTGGCTGCTGGCGAAGCACTCTTCTCCAGCATGAACTGCGACGGCTGCCACGGCGGAGGGGGATCGGGTTGGGTCGGCCCCAGCCTCGCTGACGGGCGCTGGCGCTTTGGCGGAGATGCTGACGCGCTGTTCCACTCCATCGCCAATGGACGCCCGCATGGCATGCCCGCCTACGGCGAACTCCTGCCTGAGAACTCCATCTGGCAGCTGGTGAGTTACCTGCAGCAACTGCGCGCACCATTCGGAGTGCCTACGCGTCACTGGCCATGAGAAATTGGTGACAGTTACCCCATTTTTTGGGAATTGGTGACAGTTACCCTATTTCAGGAAATAGGGTAACTGTCACTAATTTCCGGGATGCGTATGCGGGCAGGCGCAAATGGCCTGGAGGGTCTCTTCCACCGTCATCACATCGGCATATTTCGCGCCCATGTCGAAAAGACTCGCCAGATGCGGTTCAGGCGCCCGGTCTGCAACCGCCTCCCGCGGGACGATGGGTCGAAAACCATGCGCGATTGCATCCGTGACCGTTGCCCGTACGCAGCCACTGGTCGTGCAACCAACCACCACAGTGGTGTCGACTGTGCTGGCCGTGAGCATGGAAGCCAAGGGGGTGCCAAAGAAGGCCGATGCATGCTTCTTCACGATGAGGAAGTCTTCAGGGGCAAAGTGCATGCGGGCATCGATCTCCGTCATCGCTGTGTTCTCGACCAGCACGCCCAAGGGGGGGCCTTGCGTGACCACAGGCGCGCATCACGCACCTCGCTGTCGCGATAGGCAATCACGGACCAGAAAATAGGGGCGCCACGGGAGCGCATCGCATCCACCAGCGCGTTCATCTGCGGTATCTCGCGCGAACAATCCGCGGCCAGTGACGAACGTGCGGGGTCCGTGAATCCGTACTGCATGTCCACGACGATCAGGGCCGGGCGTTGACAAATCCCAATACGTGCCCGATGCTGGCTTCGCGGTAAAGCTTGCGCGTGCTGTCAGAGGTCATAGAAGAGCCTTTGCCGATGGACCCGGATCTTGACGGTCTCAGTGGATGAAACGGCCGGTTGGTTCATTGGCCACGATCTCACCATCCTCCATCACAACCCGGCCACGCAGGACGGTGATTACCGGAATGCCTTTGAGGCGACGGTCGTGCCACATCGAGTAGTCGGCACGGGAACGCATTCTGTTGACGCCCAGCACCGCGGTGCGCTCGGGATCGACGACTACCAGATCCGCATCACTCCCCGGGGCAATCGCGCCCTTTTTGGGATAGAGCCCATAGAGTTTCGCCGCGTTGGTAGAGGTAATCTCCGCCAGACGGTTGAGGTCTATGCGACGTTGGTTGATTCCTTCATCAAACAAGAGGGGCAGTGTGTCCGCCATCTGGAGGTTTAAGCCGACGCGACATTCCCAGAAATCGGCTCCTTCCTTGAAGCCACTGGAATAAGGAATGCTGTCGGTGCCGACGACCTTGATGACACCTTCACGCACGCCACGCCACAGTCGCTCCTTGTCCTCGGCAAAGCGAATCGGCGGCTGAATCTTGGCCTTACATCCCATGCCGTGCGCATCCATCTGATGCGCCGTGGTGGCGAGGAAACTCGTCACAGTCTCGGGTACCACGTTCACGCCCTGCTGCATGAAGTACTCAAGAAAGCGCACCGTGTACGCGGCACTGATGTGCACCGGGTAAAGTGGGATACGGAAATCATGCGCGATGCAGCCATAGGTGAAGATCTGGACGGCTTCGGCCCATTCCGGGGTGGATTCGGCCCAGGCAACAAGCTGATCGGCGCGGCCACTGCGTCGCAGTCGGTCAACCAGCAGCCCGCGAACGTATGGATCCTCAGCATGAATCTTGGCGAATACCGGGCGCTCGCAGCGCGCCAGCGCCTCGCAGGCCTCGTAGAACATGTCCGGTGGTATCCCTTCCTTGGACATCCCGAAGCCCTCTGCCTGCTCTCCCACATAGCCGGTGAAGAATTTGAATGAAGTGGCTCCAGCGTGTGCGGCAGCCTCGATCTCGCGAACGTGTTCGCGCGTCATCACAACGCCGGTGAATTTGAAGTCACACCAAGCCTGGCCCGTGCCCGCCTTGATTCCGCGCGCCACCAGTTCAGGCAAGGGGTCGCGCCCCAGAACGGTTGTAGTGGCAATGGAGGTCACGCCCCCAATCAGGCAGTCCCTGCTGTCGTGTCGGAAATCTTCCGCCATCGCTTCGTCACCGAAGCGCTCTCCAACCTCAAAATGAATATGAGGATCGAATACGCCTGGTAGCAGGATGCGTTCGTTGAGGTCGATTTCCCGGCGCCCTTGTCGAAGCTCCGCATCGGCGCCCACCCGTGTGATGCGCTCGCCGTCTACTGCGACTCCTCCCCACAGCTGCCCGCGGGCGTCACTACCAAACCGTTACGCAGGACGAGATCATGCATGGTCGTGACTCCTTAGGCTTGGGAAATGGGTGACAGTTACCCTATTTCCCCAGCCAGTGGCGGTACCGTGACGTACATACCGTGACAGTCACCCTATTTGCGGAAATGAGGTAACTGTCACGAATTCCGAAATGAGGTAACTGTCACGAATTCCGAAATGGGGTAACTGTCACCAATTTCCCACCAATTTTCCTATTGCCGGGCGCGCTCGAGCTGCGCGGCCAGCCGGATGAGGGTGGCTTCGTCACAATCCCGGCCCACGAATTGAACGCCTATCGGCAGCCCGTCGCGTGAGAAGCCGGCGGGCATGGCGATGGCCGGTGCGCCGCTCACGTTGAAGGGCATCGTGTAGCAGCAGTCCGGCCCCAGCAGCTCGCGGTTGTAATAGTCCACGTCGCGGGACATGTCGTAATAGCCGTGCGCACGCGGCAGCATCGGTAGCACAGGCATCAACCACGCATCGTAGGTGTTCATGCGGCCCATGATGTCGCGCGCGATCTGCCGCATGGCTTCGATATTCGCCGCGTGCTGTACGCCGGTGGTGGCCCGACCCTTCTCACACATGGACCAGTACATCGGCGCCATGTCCGCGCGCTCCGCAGATCTTCCGACCATGGGAATGACGGCCTCGAAGAAAGCCGCTGTCTCCGTGGCGGCGATGGCGGTATAGGTCTCCAGCAGACGCGGATAGTCATACGGCACCACCTGCGGCTCCACCAGGTGACCCAGACTTTCCAGCAAGGCACCGGTGGCCACAACGGCCGCAGCGATTTGTGGATCGAGTGGCGTGCCACCCGCGGGCGTATTCGTGACGATGGCGATGCGCAGCTTGCCCGGCGGGATCCCGACTTCTTCGAGATAGGGCCGCGCAGGAGGCGGCAACTGGTAAGGATCTCCGGGCAACTGCCCTTGTGTCACATCCAGCAGTAGGGCGGTGTCGCGCACGGTGCGGGTAACGCCAAGAATCGTTGCGCCGCCATGCCAGAAATCACCCAGGGCGGGCGCCAAGCTCACGCGTCCGCGCGCGGGTTTGAGGCCAACCAGGCCGCAGTTTGCAGCGGGCCCCCGAATCGATCCCCCGGCGTCCGAGGCTTCCGCCATCGGCACCACGCGCGCCGCAACCGCTGCGGCAGAGCCGCCGCTCGATCCGCCGGGTGTTCTGTCCAGATTGAAAGGATTGCGGGTGATGCCGTGCAGAGATGACTCTGTTGCCAGCATCCAGCCGTTTTCGGGTGCGGTGGATTTGGCGAACGGCACCATGCCTGCATGCTTGAGCCGGGAGAGGATTTCAGAATCGCAGGGCGCCACCACCCCGCGCATCCACGGCAGGGCGTTGGTGAAAGGTTGGCCTTGCCAGAGCGTGGCGAGCTCCTTCACCAACCACGGCACGCCGTGCAGCGGACCGCGTGGCAAAGTGCCATCGCCTACACGCTTGCGCGCCTCGTCATAGGCGCGGTGGGCGATGAAATTGAGCGAGACATTGGCCGCCTCCGCGCGCCGGATCGCTTCTTCCAGCACTTCCGCCGCGCTCACCTCACCCGAGCGTATCCACTCGGTCAGTCCTATTGCATCGAGATCTTCATATTCCTTGAGCAAGGCCCGCCCCCGTGAAGTCGATCACCGCGGCTCCACTGCCCCACACCGGTCCATAGCCCAGCACTTCGGTGCCAAATCCGCGATTGCCCATCGCACCGAGCACAAAGGCCAGATGCTTGAGGCCCATGTCCGCCCGCGCCGCGCCGGCATAAGCAGCACACTCTGCCTCCAGACCCGATTCATTGCCGCGCGCGAGTGCCGCAAACAACTGCTGGTTGAGTGCATCGTCCGCCGGCGTTGCGAAGTGGTCATCCTCGATGCTTATCTCGTGCCGGAATACCGTGCCGGACAGGCCACCGATACCGATCACCGCATAGCGCTTGCCTGCCCGTTCTGCCTGCTCTGCAGCCATCGCTCCCAACCGCTTGGTCTGGGCCCAGTCGTGATAGAGATTGTTGGCCGCAAGCACGATGGGGAGTCGCCCTTCCGGATCGAGCATGCGACAGGCCACGATGGTGCCGGTATCGAGCGGAAAGCCGTCGTAGTCCACGCCCTTGGCGTTCACGCCCAGCGCGCGAGTGCCCTCCACGCAGGCCTCCGCCAGCGCGGTATCCACCCGGAGATCAAACGGCAGATCGCCAAACTCATACCAGTTCTCGTCCACATGCAGCCCCTGGAGATGCGCGCGGGTCTGCCAGAGTTGATCGAGCACCGCGATCCATTGCGTGGAATAGAGCAGCAGCACTTCGGGCTGGCTTGCCGCGAGTCTTTCGCGTGCCTGCGCAAAGCCTTGGACCAAAGGCTGCCAAGGCGGATTGTCCGGTCGCAGCATGGGCAGCGGCGATCCCGGCACAAGCATGGCGGCTACCAGAGGCATCTCAGTGATTCCTGTGCACGGGCAACCGAGCCCTCAGGCCCGGGCCGTGAGATCCCATTCCATCACGGCATTGCCTGTGCCGATGACAGTGCCATAGCCATGCAATTCACCCGGGAGTTCGGGATAGCCCATGGCGGAGAACATCCATGTGAAGGCGCCCGATTTGACTTCGGCAAACGCCTCCTGGATGAAGGTGGGGAGCAGTTCAAAGACCTCACGCGTCTTGCCTTGCCGCAACAGCTCGATGATGCGCATGTCCCACAGATAGCCTTCGTAATTCTGCGGATGCTCGCGGGACATGTCCTCGGGGATCTCGGGCTCCTCGTGAAAATGCCAATGGCAGAGCGTGTTGGAAGCAAGCAGCACCGCGCGGCGACCGAGTTTTTCGATGGCGCGCCGGGTAGCCTTGCCCAGCCGGTCCATCTCCTCCAGACCTTCCTCCGTGCTGAGGTAATACGGCGAGTTGTTGGCGGAGATGCCAACCACCGGAATGTCCCACTGCGGCCGAATCATGTGCAGGGTGGTGATGGTGCCGTAATCCACGCGAAAGTTCGGGTTGCGCATCATCTTGCCCACCAGTCCCACCTCGCGCGCTTCCGCGCAGCAGGCTTCCGCCAGTTCCACATCCACTTCGAGCTCGAAGTTGTAGCGGAACAGATTGGGGAAAATAGGATCGACAGATTTTCCCGCCAGATGGCGCACGCCCAGGAAGTGATGGCCGACCTGAGTCATCCAATGCGGGGAATGCACCAGCAGCACATCGGGCTTCAGGCGCTCGAGACTGCGACGCGCCCGCTCATAAGCCCAGCGCAGGTTTTCCCAACCACCACGCGAACGAGGTTCATTCTGCGGCGGATTTTCGCCGTAAACGAGGTGCGGCGGATGCGGCGCGAGAAAGCCGGCGAGGATCTGTCCCTGCGTGCTCATGGGGTGGCGCCCGCTGGCCGATAGGCCACGCATTTCATCTCGATGCGGATGAGCGGGTGCGGCAACTGATGCACCGCCACAGTCGTACGTGCCGGCCCGTCGTAGTCGAAGAATTCGGCGTAGGCTTCGTTGTAGCCACCAAAGTCCGCCATGTCGACAAGATAGGTCGTGACATCGACGACATCAGCGAGGGTGGCCCCCGCGGCGACCAGGATAGCCTCGATATTGCGGATGACCGCGCGGGTCTGGGCGGCGATGTCGAACGTGGCAGTGCCGGCCGCATCCACAGAGGCGCCGAGAAAGGAATTGTCCGGCTGTCGCGAGCTCGCGCCAGAGACGTAGAGGTAGTCGCCCGCCCGCCGGAAATGCGGGTAACGTCCCCTGGGCTTTGCCCGACCAGCGATCACCTGCGCAGTCATCGTTGTCACCGCACCGTGGTGGAGAGCCTTGGAGACTAATGGCCACGCTGCGTCGCTTCAAGTCTTTTGCAATGGCGGTTGGTTGCTGGCCGGGGGTATGCTCTGGCCACCAATGTCGGCGTTCTTGAACAGGGGGCTCGATGACCGGGGTAACGCTTTTCGTGAACGGCAATGTGCTGACGGTGGACCGGCAGTTCAGCCGCGCCGAGGCACTGGCAGTGCAGGGGGATCGGATTCTCGCCGTGGGGAGCACGCAGGAGATCCGGCGCTTCAAGGGCCCCGGCGCGCGCGAGGTGGATCTCGCAGGGCGTACCCTCATCCCGGGTTTTGTCGATACCCATGGCCACGTGGCGCTGTTTGGTCTGGATGAGCACAAGGTTTCGCTCACAGGCGCCACCAGTCGCGCGGAGATACTGGGCCGTTTGCAGAAACGTATAGCCGCCACGCCAAAAGGATCGTGGGTGGTTGCCATGCCCATCGGTGATCCGCCCTACTTTCTCAATGCCGAGGCGCTGCGCGCTGCGGGGGCGGTGCCAAACCTCGCCGAACTGGATGCGCTGGCACCTGATCATCCCGTCTACATCCAGGCGCCCACCAACCGGGTGCCGAATTTCGCCGTGCTGAACAGCGCCGCCATGCGTGCGGCCGGCATAGGCGCTGGTTGTGCGCTCTCGCCACATACGCAGGTGGAGCTCGATACCAATGGCCGTCCCACTGGCATCGTCCAGGGCGCAATGCAGCCCATCTACAACCTGGATCCGCTCTATCAATGCGTGGAGCGCGCAGCTCCGCAGATTACTTATGAGGATGTGCGGGAAGGCATTGCCCTGCTCGCGCCCAAGTTTGCGGCGCACGGCACCACCACCCTGCTGGAAGCGCACCTCACAGATCCGCAGGAGCTGCGTGCCTATGCAGAGCTGTTGGGCGAAGGCAGGCTGCCGGTACGCGTGTTCTACACTTTCGAGATTGATGGCCGGCAGTCGCTGAGTGAGATCGAGGCGTATCTCAAGACCATCCGCTTTGCCGCAAACGGGGGCTTTGGCAATGCGCAGCTCAAGGTGATTGGATGCTCGGTGGGTCTGGATGGGCCTTACTGGCATGGTGCGGCCTGCAACGACGCCCCTTATCCCGGCCCATTCGGCGATATCGTGAATCCCGGACCGCTCATTCCCCGCGAGCACTACCTGGAGATCCTTCGTCTCGCTGCAAGGCTGAATTTCCGCATTCACGCCGAGGCGGCGGGGCGCGGCTCCATCGGCATCGCACTCGCGGCGTTTGAAGAGATCAATCGGGAAACGCCCGTGCGCGACAAGCGCTATGTGCTGGAGCATTGCGAGTTCCCTACCCGCGAGCAGATTGCGCTGTGCGCCCGGCTGGGTGTGGCGCCTACCACCAGCACCAACTTCATCTGGGGCAAGGGCGAGGAGGTCTACAAACGACGCCTCGGCGACGCGTATGCCAAGGTCGCCATTCCACTGCGCGACTGGCTGGATGGAGGCGTGCCCGTCTCGCAGAGCACGGACTGGGGACCGCACGAAGGTCTCTTCACCGTCTGGCAATCCCTTGCAAGACAGGCGGGACTTACGGGCGAGATGATTGGGCCGGAGCAGCGCATCACCCGGGAAGAGGCACTGCGCTGTTTCACCTGGAATGGCGCATGGGCGCTGCGGATGGAGCATGAGATAGGTTCGCTGGAACCCGGCAAGCGCGCGGACATGGTGATGCTGGAGGGCGACCCCATGACCTGTGCCGAGGAGGCCATCAAGGATCTCAAGGTGGAGATGACGATGCTTGACGGAGTGGTTGTGCACGGCTCAGCTTGAGCGCGGAGTGGAGCACTCGTTGCATGAAGAAAACCCTCAAGTTCCTGCATCTGGTCGCGAGCGCCGGCCTGCTAGGAGGGCTGGCGACCTATCTGGTGCTCGCTATGCTGGCACCCGGCGAATCGCCTGCCGAATTCGCCGCCATCCGTCGGGGCATCCATCTCGTCGCCGAATGGCTCATCTTGCCCTCGCTGCTGCTCGCATTGGTGAGTGGGCTCTTATCCATCGCCGTGCATCGTCCATTCATGAACCTCGGCTGGCCGTGGCTCAAGGCGCTGATGGGGCTTGCGATGTTTGAGGGGACGCTGCTCGCAGTGCAGTCCAACGCACGACGGGGCGCCGAGCTTGCGGCGACGGCTTTGTCGGGTAAGGGAGATCCCGCTGCGCTTGCAGAGCTGCTGCGGCATGAGCGCGCAGGCGTGTGGATGATCGTGGCCTTGTCTGTCGCAAACATCGTGGTGGGCGTGTGGCGGCCGCGTTTGTCCTGGCGGAAGGCGGAGCGCGCGGAGGACGAGAGCAGTCCGTTTGCATGAGCTTTTGGTCAGACGCGGACTTGATGCTCCCGGCGCTGATGGAACGTAACCCATCGCCTGTGCTTGTCGTTCAGCGCGAGCCGAACAGGCCTCGCGCCGATGGACGGCAGCCCGTAGCCTTGGTCACACTTCAAACATCCGTTACGCGATTGTGACTTACACCTGAACGGCAGACGCAGCAGGTATATTGCAGCCACCATACGAATAACAGCGAGTATTTCACTGGCGCTGCTTGGCGCCACCTACACCCAAAACCTGCCGGAGGGCGAGATGGCTGATTCAGATCTTCATTACCTTGAACTGCTGGAAGTGGGTCGATTGATCCAGACCCGCGCGATCTCTTCGGAGGAAGTTACCAAGGCCCAGCTCGCACGCATCGAAGAGAAAGAGCCGGCGCTCGGCAGCTTCGTCACCCTCATGGCAGAACAAGCCCTTTCGGATGCGCGGCGCGCGGATCAGGAGATGGCGGCAGGCAACGCGCGCGGCCCGCTGCATGGCGTGCCGGTGGCGGTCAAGGATTTGCTGTGGACGGCCGGCGTGCCAACTGGTCACGGCATGCCTATCCACAAGGATTTTCGGCCCAAGGAAGATGCGACCACCGTGCGCCGCCTGCGTGAGGCGGGCGCGGTCATCCTCGGCAAGCTGCAGCAGACGGAAGGCGCCTTTGCGGATCATCACCCGCAGGTGAAAGCGCCGCGCAACCCGTGGGGCCAGGGCCTGTGGTCCGGTGCGTCTTCCAGTGGTTCGGGCGTGGCCACGGCCGCCGGACTCTGCTTTGGGTCGCTCGGCACGGACACGGGCGGCTCCATCCGCTTTCCTTCCGCAGCGAACGGCATCACCGGACTCAAGCCTACCTGGGGGCGCGTGAGCCGCTATGGGGCGTTCGAACTTGCCGCATCACTCGATCACATTGGCCCAATGACGCGCAGCGCCGCGGACGCCGGGGCGATGCTCGCCGCCATCGCTGGCGCTGATGTGCTTGATCCCACCGCGTCACAAATCCCCGTGCCAGACTATCTCTCGCTGATGACCCGGGGCCTCAAGGGTTTGCGCGTGGGTGTCGCTCGTGCGTGGACCGTGGATTTTGTGGATGAGCCCACGCGCAAGGCCTTGCTGGAGGCGATGCAGGTTGTGCAGTCATTGGGCGCGGAGCTGAAGGACATCTCCATGCCGGACACCACGCAGACCGTTGCGGATTGGGTGCCGTTGTGTGCAGTGGAAACCGCAGTGGCGCATGCAGACACCTTTCCTGCGCGCAAGGCGGAATATGGTCCGGGATTGAGTGGGCTCATCGAGCTCGGGCGGTCGATGAGTGCGATGGACTACCAGCGTCTCGCGCTGCGGCGAGCGGACTTCACCGGGCGCGTGAATGCGCTGTGGCAGGACGTCGATCTGTTACTCATCCCGGCCATGCCTTTTGCGGCTCCCACGCACGCGATGATGGCGACCTTGGGCGAAGATGCCGCCCTGCTTGCGGGCGCGCTGCGCTACACCTGCCCGTTTGATTCCTCTGGCAGCCCCACACTCACCCTGCCGGGTGGCGTGAACCCGGAAGGCATTCCAGTCGCCATTCAGTTCGTGGCGCCCAACTTCGAAGAATCGCTGCTGGTCCGCGCGGGCTGGGCCTTCCAGCGGGCGACCCACTGGCACCGCCAGCACCCCAGATAAATTGGTGACATAAATTAGTGACAGTTACCCTATTTCCAGAAATCAGGTAACTGTCACCCATTTTTCGGAGACCTGCAGGCCCGCCTCGGTGGTCAAGATTGGGCATGCGAAAATACCAGCCAAGGCAAGCCAGTCCTTGTCACCGGTGACGATTGCATCTGCCTTCCCGGCCAACGCCAGGATCAGAAATGCGGTATCGGCTGGATCTCTGCAGGGTGGCGTGACCGGGGGCGGCTGCGGCACAGACACCACCTCACAGCTGGGCAGATAGTCGGCCAGCAATTCCTCCTGCTCCGCGCTGCCGAGCTTGAACTTGGGATACGCCAAAGCCCGCATGAGCTCCGCGGCAGTGGCCTGCGATACCAAGGGCAGGATGAGCCTGCGTTGCCACATCATCCGCCAGCGCGCCGCGCGCTCGGAACTGCACACCAGTGCCGAAAGCACCAGATTCGTGTCCAACACCAAACGCGGCTGCGCCACCCCGAAGTCTCTCAGGCAACGTCCTTACCGGTGCGCGCCCACGCCACCGCATCGGCCGTGACGTGACCGTGAAGGTCACATGAAGATTTGATGATGAATAAATGACGGGCCGGGGCGCCTCGGCATGAGGCACCCCGGAGAGCGGGGGGCTTACTGGTACTTGCGCAGTTCCATCTTCGCCAGTTGCTGGCGATGGACTTCATCCGGGCCATCGGCAAGTCGCAGCACGCGCGACATGGCATAAGCCGCGGCGAGGCCGAAGTCATTGCTGGTACCGCCGCCACCGTGGGCCTGGATGGCCCAGTCGATGACCTTGCCAGTCATGTTGGGTACCGCCACCTTGATCATCGCAATCTCCGCCTTGGCGACCTTGTTGCCCACCGTATCCATGCGATGCGCGGCATTCAGTGTGAGCAGACGCGCCTGTTCGATGAGGATGCGGGCTTCCGCGATGCGCTCCATGGTCACGCCGTTCTCGGCAATGGGCTTGCCGAAGGCCACGCGACTGAGCGCGCGCCGGCACATGAGTTCCAGTGCACGCTCGGCGCGGCCTATCTCGCGCATGCAGTGGTGGATGCGGCCCGGTCCCAGACGACCCTGGGCGATCTCGAAGCCGCGGCCTTCACCCAGCAGCATGTTTTCCGCCGGCACGCGCACGTTGCGGAAGATGACTTCCGAGGCGCGGTCCGGCATGCCATAGAAACCAAACACGGGAATGGAGCGCAGCACCTCGATGCCGGGGGTATCCATGGGCACCAGGATCATCGACTGCTGGCGATGGCGGTTGGGATTTTCCGGATCGGTCTTGCCCATGAAGATGCAGATCTTGCAGCGGGGATCCGTGGCATTGGTGGTGTACCACTTGTGGCCGTTGATGACGTACTCATCGCCATCGCGCACGATGGACGACTGGATATTGGTGGCGTCACTGGACGCCACATCCGGCTCGGTCATCGCAAAGCATGAACGAATCTCGCCATCCAGCAGCGGCTTCAGCCAGCGCTCCTGGTGCTCGGGCGAGGCATAGCGCGCCAGCACTTCCATGTTGCCGGTGTCCGGCGCGGAGCAGTTGAAGACTTCCGGCGCCAGCAAGGACCGGCCCATGATTTCGCACAGGGGCGCGTATTCCAGATTGGTGAGACCCGCGCCATGTTCTGATTCCGGCAGGAAGAGGTTCCACAACCCCTGTTCGCGCGCGAGTGGTTTGAGTTCATCGATCAGCGGCAGGACTGCCCAGGGCCCGAGCTTCTCCGCTTCTTCCACATGGCGTTTTTCGTTGGGATAGATGTGCTCATCCATGAACGCATTGAGGCGGGCCTGGAGTTCCTGGACCTTGGGCGAGGGATCGAATGGCATGCGCGGTGCTCCGGATCAGTGGGTATTCGTGCGTGTTTTCAGCCGCTCATTATAAGCGGGCGACTGCGTGTCGCATCCGTCGTGGGCCCGCTGACTACGCTACGACTCTGCGTCGAAAAAGGCTTGTACCTTGCCTATACTCCGGGCCAGTGTTCAGCAGGGCTTGGGGTTTTCCGCACATGGCGCAGCGACCGGATTTTGAAGTGATCATCGTGGGCGCCGGGTTCTCCGGGCTGGGCGCCGGCATCGAGCTCAAGCGCATCGGCATCCACGATTTCGTGATCCTGGAAGCAGCGGATGACCTCGGCGGTACCTGGCGCGACAACACCTACCCCGGGCTCACGGTGGACGTGGCCTCCACCTCCTATTCCTACGGCTTTGAACCGAATCCCGACTGGTCCAGGCTTTATGCTCCGGGGAGCGAGGTGAAGGCTTATGCGGATCACTGCGCGGGCAAATATGGCGTGCTGCCACACCTGCGCTACGGTCAACGGGTGCAGGAAGCGCGCTATTGCGCAGAGGACAATCTGTGGACCCTGAAGCTCGACTCGGGCGCCACGCACACCGCGCGTTATTATGTGAGCGCCACCGGGCTGTTCGGTCCGCCGAAGCTGCCGGATATCGCGGGCGTGGAATCCTTCGCAGGCAAGGTCATGCATACCGGCCACTGGGACCACGGCTTCGACCTCACAGGCAAGCGGGTTGCAGTCATCGGCACGGGCGCCACGGCCATCCAGGTGATCCCCGAGATTGTGGAGAAGGTTGAACATCTGGATGTCTACCAGCGCACGGCCATCTGGTTGCTGCCCAAGCCCGATTTCGCGATGAGCGAGCGGGTGAGGCAGTTGTTTCGCCGCTTCCCGCTGGCGCAGCGCGCGACGCGCCTTGTCACACACACGCTTAACGAGATTCTGTTCGGGATTGGCTTCTCCCACTTCCGCCAGGTACCGTGGATCTTCCGCTGGCTGGAGAAGCTCGGCGTGGAGCATATCCGCAAACAGGTGCATGACCCTGTGCTGCAGCAGAAGCTCACACCCAAGTACAGCTTCTTCTGCAAGCGGCCGAGCTTCTCCAATGTCTACTTCCCGGTGTTCAACCGGCCGGATGTGACCCTGGTAACGGAGGCCATTGAGCGGATCACGCCGGGCGGGGTGGTGGCAGGAGGCGTCGAGCGTCCCATCGATGTGCTCATCTGCGCCACCGGCTATAGCGTGTTTGAGAAGGGCATCGTGCCGGCTTTCAGCACTTACGGACTGAACGGCGTCGAGATTGGTGACTACTGGAACGAGAACCGCTTTCGCGCCTTCCAGGGGATCACGGTGCCGGGCTATCCCAATTACTTCATGATCTTCGGGCCGTATTCAGCGGCCAGTGCGTCATGGTTCGGGATGATCGACACCCAGGTACGGCACATGAGTCGCTGCCTGCGGGCCGCGCGAGAGCAGAACGCCAATTTCATCGAAGTGAAGCAACAGGCGTTCGAGGACGACTTCGAGCATGTGATGAAACGTCGCCGGAATCAGGTGATGTTCTTTGGCAACTGCGCTTCATCGCGCTCGTATTACTACGACAAGCATGGGGACGTGCCCCTCATCCGGCCGGCAACCCAGTTAGGGATGTGGCTGCGCAGTCACTTGGTGAGCATGAACAACTACATCTTCGCCAAGCGCTGAGCGGCGCGGCGCCCAGTGACGCCGCGCGTTCACAGAGAGACTCAGGATTTCGGTTCGACCGGAACCACGGGCGCGCCGGACTTCTTCCAGGCGCCGAAGCCACCTTCGATGTGGCACACCGGCGTGAGCCCCATGTCCTGGGCGGTCTTGGCGGCGAGCGCCGAGCGCATGCCGCCCGCGCAAAAGAACACGAATTTGTTGCCGGAGGCGAAGAACTCCTTGTAGTAGGGGCTCTCCGGATCGATCCAGAATTCCAGCATCCCGCGCGTCACATTGACCGCGTCCGGCACACCGCCATCGCGCCAGAGTTCGCGCGGATCCCGCAAGTCTATGAAGGTCACATCGTCACGGCCGTGTAGCGTCTTGGCTTGGTCGACGGTCAAGGTTTCGATTTCTGCATTGGCCTCGGCGACCAGTTGCTTGATGCCTTTCTTGATGTTCAGTGGCATGGGTCTGATTCCTCTCTGAGCGCTTCAGGCCATCTCGCCCATCATGCTCTGGTGGTAATTCTGCAGGCCAACCTTGGCCACGAGTTCGAGCTGTGTTTCGAGGAAGTCGATGTGCTCCTCGGTGTCGTTGAGGATCTCGAGCAGCAGATCCCGTGAGACGTAGTCACGCGCGCTTTCGCAGTGCGCGATACCTTCCTTGATGGTCGCCTGGGCCGTGCGCTCGGCAGACAGATCGCAAGTCAGGATTTCCTGCACGTCTTCGCCGATGGCGAGCTTGCCGAGATCCTGCAAGTTAGGCAGCCCGTCCAGCATGAGGATACGGTCCATGAGCTTGTCGGCATGCCGCATCTCGCCCATGGACTCCTCGTGTTCCTTCTTGGCGAGCTTGTCGAGGCCCCAATGCTTCAGGATGCGGTAATGCAGAAAATACTGGTTGATGGCCGTGAGCTCGTTCTTGAGCTGGGCCTGCAGGTGCGTGATGACCTGAGGGTCGCCTTTCATGGGATACCTTCCTGACGTTAGCCAAAATTCGGGAGCGCGCGTGACGGCAAGCGCCACCCTGCGCAATGGGGCGAACGATCAGGGATCAGGCGCTGGTTGTAAACCTCGACGTGGCCGAGGTCGTCAGGGATGCAAGGCGGATGCGGGAGACTGGGCTCCGCAAGTCGTGGTCCGGATCAGTGCTCGGGTGGGCTGGTTTGTTCTCACCGCCTCAGATTTCGCCTCCGTGCAGCCGTAGGCAGAGTCCCAGATGCGTCGCGCGGTATGCTCGCACTGACCACACTGGGAGCCAAGCTTGTGCTCGGCGCGGATGTCATCGAAGTGGGCGCCGGCCCGAGCGCATTGCTCGATGGTTTTATGACTGACGCGATGGCAAACGCAGACGATCATGGTCCAGACCTCCAAGTCTGGGTGAATGATAAGAATTCTCGTTTAGGTTATCAAGGCCTTTAAGTTAATGGGGCCGGGCAGCCGGGGGCTTGCCGGGCCCCGGGGGAGAGGGTTGATGAAGGTACATGCGGGAGACATCGACGGTTTCTTCGGCCTCGCGGTCGACAATCTCATCCAGTTTCTGCTGATTCTCGGCCTGTGCGGCGGAGTGCTGGGTTTTCCCACCAGCCTGCTGCTAGGGCAGGTGCTGCCCGCCGCCGCACTGTCGATTCTGGTGGGCAACCTCTACTACGCGCGACTCGCGCGGCAGCTGGCCGAGCGTTCCGGGCGCGAGGATGTCACCGCCCTGCCCTACGGCATCAATACCGTTTCCCTGTTCGCCTTCATCTTCCTCGTCATGTTGCCCGCCAAGCTCACGGCGGAAGCCGGTGGTGCGAGTGCCGAGGAGGCCGCCCGGCTTGCCTGGCAGGTGGGCCTCGCTGCCTGCTTCTGCTCCGCGGTGATCGAAATTCTCGGCGCTCCCTGCGCGGACTGGATTCGTCGGCACACGCCACGCGCTGCGCTGCTAGCAACGCTCAGCGGTATCGCCATCAGCTTCATCGCGATTGACTTCGCGGTGCGCACCTTCGAGCGGCCCTTGATCGCGATGCTGCCGCTTGCGGTGCTGCTGGTGACCTACTTCTCAGGGGTGCGATTGCCTTGGCGGATCCCGGGCGGCGCCTGGGCACTCCTGCTCGGCACATTGGCTGCTTGGGTGATGACACTCTGGCCGGAGTCCGGCACACCGGTCGCGGCGTCCGCGGTGCCGGGCGCTTTTGCGCAGGTGGGTTTTTGCCCGCCGGTGCCGGTGCTGGGAGATCTGTGGGCCGGACTCATGCACCCCATGACCCGGGATTTCCTCATTCCCGTAATCCTCCCGATGGGGCTCTTCAACGTACTGGGTTCGCTGCAGAATCTGGAATCCGCAGAAGCTGCCGGCGACCGCTATCCCTCCACGCCCTGCATGCTGGTGAATGGCCTCGGCTCACTCGCAGCCGCGGGATTCGGCTCCTGCTTCCCCACCACCATCTACATCGGCCATCCGGGCTGGAAGGCCTTGGGCGCGCGCGCCGCCTACTCCAGCTTCACCGGCGTGTTCTTCGCCGTGATTGCCTTCTTCGGACTGTCTTCTGCGGTGAGCGCGCTGATTCCGGTTGAGGCGGGGATGGCGATCATCCTGTGGATTGGCATCGTCATCACGGCCCAGGCTTTCGTCGCAACACCTGCCCGTCACGCGCCGGCCGTGGCCTTGGGACTTTTTCCAGCCATCGCCGCCTGGGGCACGCTGGTCCTGACCCAGGCGCTCAATGCGGCGGGCATCGTGGCCGGAGATGCCTCACTCGCAGACCGCACCCTCGCCAATCCTGCAGCATTCCTTGCCACCGGCGCCCATCTGGATGGGCTCGTCGCGCTGTCGCAAGGTTTCATGCTGACGTGCCTAGTATGGGCCGCCAGCAGCGCGCTGCTCATCGATCGGCGCTTCAACGCAGCCGCGGGCTTCATGCTGGTGGGTGCGGCGCTTTCATTCTTCGGCTTCATGCACGCCGGCACACTCGGCGCAGCAGGTGCCACTTACGTCATCGCGCCCGGCGCGGGTTGGTCCTGGGCTCTAGCCTATCTGCTGTGCGCGGTATTCCTGTGGCTGACCGGTCGCTGGGCCATCGCCACGCACCAGACTGAAGCCTCTCCCCCGCCGCACTGACTCAGTCGATATGGGCGATCTTCAGCGAGTTGGTGACACCTTTGCCGCTGAGCGGCAAGCCGGCGGTATAGACCACTTGATCTCCCGCACCGACCAGGCCTTGCGCGACCATGGCATCCTGCACCTGTTGGTAAGCGTGATCGATCTCATCTGACAGATCCGGTACCAACAATCCGCGTACACCCCACACCAGGTTCAACCGGCGCAAGGTGTCTGCATGCCGTGTCACACCGATGATTCGACACAGCGGCCGATAGCGTGCGAGCTGCTGGGCGGTGACCCCCGAGTGAGTGATGGTGACGATGGCGGCGGGCCGCAGCTGGCGCGCGAGGATGCAGGCTGCCCGCGCCACCGCATCGGACAGATCGGGCGCGGCATCCGCGGCTTGAGGCGCGGTCCCCAGGCGATCAACCCTGTTCTGCTCCGCGCGACAGATGATGTTGTCCATGGTCTGTACCGCTTCCACCGGCCACGCACCGACCGAAGTCTCGGCGCTCAACATCACGGCATCGGCGCCATCGAGCACGGCGTTGGCCACGTCGCTGGCCTCAGCCCGCGTCGGTCTTGGATTCAGGATCATGGATTCCAGCATCTGGGTCGCGATGATCACGGGCTTGCCGGCGTCATTGCACTTGCGCACGATCATCTTCTGCAGCAGAGGCACATCCTCCGGCGGCATTTCCACGCCGAGATCACCGCGCGCCACCATGATGGCGTCCGCGGCCTCGATGATGCTGTCGATATCCTCGAGCGCTTCGCCTTTCTCGATCTTGGCGACGATCGGGACGCGTCGCCCATCAGGGCTCTCCCGCGCAATCACCGCGCGCAGGTGACGCACGTCCTCCGCCGCCCGCACGAAGGACAGCGCGACATAGTCCACACCGTTGGCGAGGCCGAAGCGCAGATCTTCGACGTCCTTGTCAGTCAGCGCGGGGGCGCTGATTTTCACACCGGGGAGATTCATGCCCTTGTGCGAAGACAGCGGCCCGCCGTTCATGACGGTGGTGATGACTTCGTCGTTCTCGATGCCCTCCACCCTCAGACGAATCTTGCCGTCATCGAGAAGGATGGTGTCGCCTGCGACCACATCCGAGGGAAGCGCGGTGTAGACCGTCGAGACCCGATGCCGGGTGCCCATCACCTCCGCGGTGGTGATGACGAGCTTCTGCCCTTCTTCGAGTTCGACGGATCCGCCCTGAACCTCACCGATACGGATCTTCGGACCGCTCAAATCCTGAAGCACGGCGATTGCCTCCCCGCTGGCGGCGGCCGCAGTCCGCAGATTCGTCAGCGTGTCGCGATGCGCCTCATGACTGCCGTGCGAAAAATTGAGGCGGGCGACGTCCATGCCGGCGTCGATCAGCTGACGGATGCGGGCCACACCCGCACTGGCGGGCCCGAGGGTGCAGAGAATCTTGGTATGGCCGAATCTGGCAGGCTTTTGCATGAGCGGATGCTTGGGGCGGAAACCGTGGGAGCATAAATCACCCAGCACCGACCGGACACGCGCCGGCTCGTGCCTTGTTCTCGATCAAGCTGGTCAAGCCCGGGCGGGGTAGGATGGGGCCAGATGTGCACAGTCCAAGGGGGAAGTGTCGTGCCGGCAAATATCTCACTGCTCTAGGGCGGAACATCGGCCGAGCAAGCTGCGCTTGATTACGCGGCTTGGCTCGGGGCCAGTCTGGAGGCGCGTGTGGAGGTGCGCTATGCCCGCGATCCGCTCGGCGTGCTGGATGAGGAGCAGCGGGCGCAATACCGCAATCTGCTGGAACTCGGTGGCTGGGACCATGCTCACCGATATCTGGCGGAAACCTTTCGCAAGGAACTCGCGGAAGATGCCGGGCAAGCCGCGCAAGACTTCCGTGGCTCCCCGGCCAGTCGTCATCTCGCTTGGGGCAAGCCACTGGATCTCGGCTGCAATGCCGCAGAAGTACTCGATTCGCTCGCCTACCGCCGGGACCTGCTCATGGCCGGCTTTGCCTTGAATCGCGGCGTGCGCGAGCTGGTGCAAAAATGCGTGCTCATGGGCACCGGTACGCCGGTGGCGCTCATCGCGACCGCGCCCGCACGGGCGCGACTGGAAGACAGCACCTTGGTGGTCGCGTGGAAACCCTCGCCGGCTGCGAGACGTGCGCTCGACCGCGGGCTCGACATGCTCAGTCGGGCACGCCAGGTCTACCTTGTGGCCATCGAGGAGCACGGAGAAAAGAACCTTCCCACGGCGCAGGAGATGGCAGAGCACCTGATGGAGGCCCACAACGTGCGCGTGGAAGCGGTGGGTCTGCGAGCCGCCGACAGTCCGGCAGACCAGCTGCAAGGGTTTTATCGTGAGACCGGCGCGGATCTGCTGGTGATGGGCGCGTACTCCATGCCTCGCTTGCAGGAGATCTTCTTCGGCGGCTTCACGCGTCGTTTCATCAACCGGGAGGACTGCAATGTGTTACTGGCACATTGAACCACTGCCTGGCAAAGGCCGGGATCCCGGGTTCAAGCCTCCGCGCGGGCGCGGCGCAAACGCGAGCCTTCGAGCAGGACCACCGCAGCCACCACCAGTGCCACGCCCACCAACTGCAACTGGCGCAGCTGCTCGCCGAGGAGCAGAAAGCTCAACAGCACCGAGGCAACGGGCTCGACGTTCATCACCAGTGACATCCTGAACGGACCGATCACCGCCAGAACCTCGAACAGCGCGATCACGGCCCAGGTGTAGAAGACCGGCGCACCGATCAATCCGAACCAGCCGAGCGTCGTCACCGGCAGTGAAAATTCGCTGCTGGTGATGAGTCCCAGCATGAAGAGACCGCAGGCGGTGCCCAGCATGTGCAGCGTGACCGGACGGGAGTCCCCTTGGCCGCGCACGCGCGGGCTCAGGGTCAGCACGATGGTCACCACCACTGCGGAAACCAGCACCATGATCACCCCGCGCGGATCCGGATGTGCGCCGAAAACATCCAGCGCCAGCATGATGCCGGCGAAGGCCGTCATGAAGGCTAATCCGGTTGCCAGGGAAAACCGCTCCCAGCCCCGCCACCACGCATAACCCGCCACCATCAGCGGATAGGTGTAGAAGGTCACCACGACGAGAGCGACCGGCATGTAGGCAAAGGCCTGCAACACGGCCCAGGAGTAGGAGCCGAACAAGACCCCGAGCCCGATGGCCTGCCAACGCTGGGGCACCGGCAGGTGGCGCGGAATACCGCGTCGGGCCAGCAGGAGGTAAAGCGTGAGAAACGCCACACCCGCACGCAGCACCAGTACCGTGAAGGGATTGCTGCCGCCTGCGCAGGCGGCAGCAGCAAGCGTGGAATTGGCGGCGAAGGCGATGCCGATGAGAGCGGCTTTGACGATGCCCTGCCACGGCACCTGAGGGCTGGTGCTCAGACCCAGATTTCCTCGGTGTGCAGGCGGGTGAGATGGATGCGGCGGATTTTCCAGCCGCTCGCCTCTTTCACGTATTCCTCGTGGTAATGGCCCCAGCCCTTGAAGTGACAGGTGGGCAGGCGCACGTAGTCGAACATCGCCCAGATGGCGCGTGCGGTGGTGGCACTGGTGAGCGTGATCTCGGGCATGAAGCCCTGATGCATGGACACAGCGCCAGTGAGCAGGCCTTTCACGCCGTCGTACAGCGCCGCGCGGCCTTCGCAGCCGATGTCCGTGCTCATGTCCGGCCGGGCCCGTGGCGCTCCTTCGTAGCGGGCGGAGATGTCCTCGGTGAAACATTCCTTCCAAGGCTCCCACTGCTGGGTATCCATGAGTCGGAAGTAGCGCGACTTCAGTTGGCGAATGTCCTCGAGGTCCTGCAGCTGTTGTTCGTTCATCGGGTTTCCTCACGCGTCGGGGTGGAGGGGACGAATTGCACCGCCCCCGGGTTCCCGGAGCTTAGCAGGCTCACGCACCCCGGGTGCAGATCAGGGCTCGGCCTGCCAACCACCCCCGAGTGCGAGATGGATGTCGATGAGGAACTGCGCGACCGCCACCCGTGACTGGGCCAGCTGATCTTCCACATCGAGCAGGCTGCGTTCGGCATCCAGCACCGTCAGGAAATCCTCCACGCCTTCGCGATAGCGCAGATTGGCGAGGGCCGAGGCCTCCCGACTGGCGCCCAGTGCCGCTTCCAGCCGGGTGGCGCGCTGCTGTTCGTTGCGGTAGGCACTGAGTGCGCTGTCGACTTCTTCCAGGGCACGCGTGACGGTTGCCTCGTAGCTCGCGAGGGCGGCCTCGGTAGAGGCATCCGCGGCGCGGATGCGGGCACGGATTGCACCGCGGTCGAACAGATTCCACGTCAGCGCCGGGCCCACCGTGAGGAAAGGCGCACCCGGGGAGGTGAGATTGGAGAGCTTGACAGCCCCCACCCCTCCGAGCGCCCCGAAGCGCACGGTGGGAAAGAGATCGGCGGTTGCCACACCCACACGCGCGGTGGCGCCCGCCAAGGCTTGTTCAGCGGCACGGATATCAGGCCTGCGCCGCAGGAGATCGACAGGTTCCCCCACCGCGACGAAGGGCGGCATCGCTGGCAGCGGCTTCGCCGTTCCGAGGCGCGAGGCCAAAGCGCCGGGCGCCTGCGCCGTGAACGTGGTGAGCCGGTTCAGCGCCGCGGTCACCGCAGCTTCCAGTGGCGGGATAGTCGCTTCGCTCGCCAGGAGCTGCGTGCGTGCGCGGGCGACATCCAGCTCGGTGGCCACGCCCTCGCGATACAACAGATCCACCAGCTCGAGGGTCTGGCGTTGCACGGTGACATTGCGTGCCGCCACATCGAGGCGCGTCTGGCTGCCGCGCAAATCGATGTAGGCCCGCGCGACGCCGGCGAGCACGGACACCATCACATCCTCACGCAGTGCCTCGACCGTGCCGAGATCCGCGCTGGCTGCTTCGATGCTCCGCTGCACGCGACCGAAGAGATCTATCTCCCAAGTCAGATCGAAGCCGAAGGTGCCGCCGAGCAGTGTCGGCAGCGGATTTTCGGCCCGGCTCCCAATGGGGAACAAGGCCGAGGAATTGCGGCGCTCGGTCACCGAGGCGTTGGCATCCAGCGTGGGCAGGCGGCGGGTGAGTGTCTGGGCCAGCGTCGCGCGGGCCGCTTCCACATTGGCCGCCGCCACGCGCAGGTCGTAGTTCACGCTGCGGGCGTTCTCGATCAGCGCGTCGAGCTCCGGATCGTGGAGTTCCTGCCACCAGCTCGCTGCCGGGGCTTCGGTGCGCACCTCGACGGCAGCCGCGTCTGCCCGAATGCTTGTGGGTGCAACCGCGGTGGGCGCAGTCCCGGCAGACGGGTAGCGTGACACTCCGGCCGCGGTGCCGGCAGGTGCGCCTTCGTAATCGGGTCCAACCGCCTGGCAACCAGCGAGTCCGGCGAAGATCATCAAACTCAGCAACCGGCCGTTACCGCGATGCCTCACGTCGTTTCTCCGCGCTTGCGCCGCCCGCGTGAGAAGTGCTCTCCTGCTGCGCCACAGACCAGATAGAAGATGGGCGTGAACACCAGCCCAAACAGGGTCACGCCCAGCATGCCCGAGAAGACGGCCGTGCCCAGCGACTGGCGCATCTCGGCACCCGCGCCCGTGGCGGTCATCAAGGGCAGCACGCCCATGATGAAGGCGATGGAAGTCATGACGATGGGTCGCAGGCGTGTTTCGGCGGCGCGCTGGGCTGCCGCGCGGCGATCCATCCCCGACTTCTCGGCCTGACGTGCAAATTCCACGATCAGAATGGCGTTCTTGGCGGCAAGCCCGATGAGCACCACCAGCCCCACCTGCACCAGGATGTTGTTGTCCATGCCGCGCAGATTGATACCGATGAGGGACGCCAGCAGGCACATGGGTACGATGAGCACCACCGCGAGCGGCATCATCCAGGACTCATAGAGCGCGGCAAGCACGAGGAACACGAACACCACCGCGAGACCGAAGGCGATGGGGGCGGTGTTGCCCGCCATCTTCTCCTGCAAGGCGAGATCGGTCCATTCATAACCGTAGCCTTCCGGGAGGACCTCGGCCGCGATGCGTTCAACCGCGGCAATGGCCTGCCCGGTGGAATACCCCGGCGCTGCCACGCCCTGCACTTCAACGGCCGTGTAGAGATTGTGGCGGGAGACGCGATGCGGGCCCGTGATGTCGCGCAAGGTGGTGAGCGAGCCCAGCGGCACCATCGCGCCGCGCTCGGATCGCGTGCGCAGTTTCATCAGATCCTCGCGCTGATCACGATAGCCACCTTCGGCTTGTGCCGTGACGCGGTAGGTTCGGCCAAGGAAATTGAAGTCATTCACATACGCCGAGCCGAGGTAGATCTCGAGGGTATCGAGCACGCGCTCGGCAGGCACATCGAGCTTTTCTGCACGGGTGCGATCGATGTCTGCAAACACCTTGGGTGTCTTGGTATTGAATGAGGTGAAGACCCGCGTGATCGCAGGCTCCGTGGCGCAACGCTCGATGAACGCCTGGGTCACTTTTTCCAGATCGCCGATGGGGTGCCCGACCCGATTCTGGATGAAGAGCTTCCATCCGCCACTGGTGCCAATGCCGCGCACAGGCGGAGGCGGGACCACGAAGGCGTTGGCTTCCTTGATGGTGCCGAGGCGCTTCTGTGCCTCCGCTACCGTCTCTTCAAAAGTGATACCCAGCCGGCGCCTCTCGGCGTAAGGCTTGAGTGGCGTGAAGATGGCCCCGGCGTTGGGCGCATTGGTGCGAGTGGCGCCATCAAACCCGGCAAACCCGGCCGTGTGCTCCACTTCCGGCATGTCCATGAGGAGCTTCACCGCATGCCGCACGACGGCATCAGTGCGCGCGACGGAAGCGCCCGGCGGCAGCTGGTAGGTGGTGATGATGTAGCCCTGATCCTGCTGCGGGATGAAGCCGGTGGGCGTGGCCGTGAAACTCACGCCGGTAAGCAGCACGAGGCCCGCATAGAGGATGAGCATGAAGCTCGCCATGCGCAGCACCCGGGCGGTGAGCCAGGAGTAGCGATGGGCGAAACGCGTGAAACCGAGGTTGAAGCCTCGCCCGATCATCGCGAATGGCAGCATCAACGGGTGCGGCTTGCGGGCATGGGCTGCCACGGCCTCGCCGTGCGGGCGCAGCAGCAACGCCCCCAACGCAGGGGAGAGGGTGAGGGACACGATGGCCGAGATCACGGTGGCGCTCGCGACGGTCAGCGCGAACTGGCGGTAGAAAGCACCGGAGATACCGGTGATGAAGGCCGCCGGCACGAACACCGCACACAACACAAGCGCAATGGCAATGAGCGCCCCGCCCACTTCATCCATGGTCTTGTGGGCGGCTTCGCGCGGCGCGAGTCCCGCCCCCAGGTAGCGGGCGATGTTCTCCACCACCACGATGGCGTCGTCCACCGCGATACCCACCGCCAGCACCAGCCCGAACAAGGTGAGGTTGTTGATGGAAAAGCCGAACACCTGCATCACCGCAAAGGTGCCGATGAGCGAGATGGGAATGGCCACGATGGGAATGATGGCTGCGCGCCAGGACTGCAGGAACAGCAGGATCACCACGACCACCAGCAGCACGGCCTCGAAGATCGTGAAATACACTTCCTGCACGGATTCCGCGATGAACTGGGTGGGATTGAAGGCGATTTCCGCGGCCACCCCCGGCGGCATCTCGGCCCGGATCAGTTCGAGTTCCCGCTTGATCGCCGCGAGTGTCTCGAGCGCATTGGAGCCGGGGCGCTGGAAGGTGGGGATGGGCAGCGCCGGCTTGCCATCGAGGTAGCCCACTGTCGAGTAATCCTGGGCACCCAGTTCCACGCGCGCCACATCCTTCAGCCGGGTCACGCGCCCACCGGCACCGCGCTTCACCACGATATCGCCGAACTGCTCCGGCTCGATGAAACGCCCTTGCGATTCGATTGGCACTTCGAAGGAAGGCGCGTTGGGCACCGGTAGCTGGTTCAGGGCGCCAGAGGCCACCTGCACATTGTTCTGGCGCACGGCATCCACCACTTCGGTCGCCGTGAGATCGCGCGCTGCCGCCCGCTCGGGATCAATCCAGATCCGCATGGAATAGGCGCGCTCGGCGAAAATCGCGAGCTGGCCCACGCCTTTCAGGCGCGCGATGCGATCAACGACCTGGGTGCGGGCGAAATTGGAGAGGTAGGCGCCATCCCGCGAGCGGTCGGGTGAGTAGATGTGCATCGACAGCAGCATGTCCGGCGAATTCTTCGCCACGTTCACGCCCAGTCGCCGGACTTCCTCGGGCAGACGCGGCAAGGCGATCGCAACCCGGTTCTGCACCAGCACCTGGGCGAGATCGAGGTTGGTACCCAGTTCGAAGGTCACGCGGATCTGCAGCCGTCCGTCGTTGGTGGCCGAGGACTGCATGAAGAGCATGTCATCGACGCCGTTGATCTCCTGCTCGATGGGAGTGGCCACAGTGGCTGCAACCGTCTCCGAACCGGCACCCGGGTAGGTGGCGGTGACGTCGATCGTCGGTGGCACGATTTCCGGATATTGCGAGACCGGCAGCGAGAGATAGGCGATGGCCCCGGTCAGGGTGATCACGATGGAGATCACCGCCGCAAAGATTGGCCGCTCGATGAAGAAGTGGGAAATCCGCATGCGGGAGCCGCCGGCTAGCGCGGCGCCGAAGCTTCTTGGGGAGTGACCGGCTTGCCGGGGTGGGCGCGCTGGACTCCATTGACCACGATGCTCTCCTCGGGCGCCAAGCCCTCCCGGATCAGGCGCAGGCCATCAATCATCGGTCCCAGAACCACGGGGCGGGCCTCGATGATGTTGTCCTTGCCCACCACCATGAGGAGCTTGCGGGCCTGATCGGCAACGATGGCCTCTTCCGGCACCAGTATCGCCTCATGTGCGCCAGCACCGAGCAGGCGCACCCGGGCAAACATGCCGGGCAGCAGTACATGCCCCGGATTGGCGAAGGTCGCCCGGCCACGCATGGTCGCGGTGTTCACATCGATTTCGTTGTCGACAAAGGTCATCTGGCCCTTGTGCGCCCACTCGTCCTCGTCGATCAGCATGGCTTCCACGGGATTGGCGATGTTGCGCGAGGATTGCCGGGTGCCCGCAGTTTCGAGGCGTGAATAGCGCAGAAACTCGCTCTCCGAGGCCTCAATCTCGAGTTCGATGGGGTCCAGCTTCAGGATGGTCGTGAGTACGGTGGAATCGGCGCTGCCACCGGAGATGAGATTGCCGCGATCCACACGCACATCGGAGGCGAGGCCGGAGATCGGGGCCCGCACTTCGGTGTAGTCGAGATTGAGCCGGGCGAGGCGCAGCTCCGCCCTGGCGGCTTCCACGTCGGCCTTGGCCGCGTCCCGGTTGGCCCTGCGTTCTTCCATGGTCTCGCGACTCATGGCCTTGGAGGACGCCAGCCGCTCACCACGTTCGAACTCGAGCTCGGCCACTTTCAACGTAGTGCTCGCTCGCGCGACCTTGGCCTCGGCCCGCGCCACTTCGGCTTCAAAGGGTTCGGGATCGATCCGGAAAAGCACCTGCCCTTCTTCCACCATGTGGCCCTCGGAGAGCACCACTTCCTGCAGATAGCCCGAGACACGAGCCCTCACATCCACACGCTGCTGGGCGACGAAGCGGCCCGTGTATTCGTCCCATTCGGTGACTTCCTTGAACGCGGGCTTAGCCACCGTGACCGCGGGCGGCGGCGCGGCGGCAGGCGCATCGGCGGCGAACGCGCCCTGCACGCCAAGGGAGAACAGCGATGCCAGCGCCGCAGGAAGGACGAACCTGTACGGAGACGGGAGCCGGGACGTGCTTGGGCAAACCATGGGGATGCGGGCCTGCGACGGAGTGATTGCCGATTGTGGCAGAAAGCCCCGGGGCAGTCAGGGTTGGCCGTGACCGCAACTCGCATTCAATTCGGGCGTAGGGACGGTCAGCTGCTAGGATCGGCCCACGCCCCATCATCAGGTCTCCCCCATGCACACCCATGACCTTTCGCCGTGGACTCACGAGCATCATTTTCACTCGGCGACGGCCGCTGCCGAGCGCGGCACCCGTCTGGTCGCCGCCATTACGCTGGCCATGATGGTGGTCGAAATCGTCGCCGGCTGGTGGTTCAACTCCATGGCCTTGCTCGCCGACGGCATTCACATGGGTTCGCATGCTTTTGCCATCGGGCTCACGGCCTTTGCCTATGTGGCAGCCCGTCGCCTCGCCGCAGATCCCCGTTATGCCTTTGGAACCTGGAAGATCGAAATCCTGGGTGCCTATACCAGCGCCGTGCTGCTGCTGGTGATGGCAGCCCTGATGGCGGCCGGCGCCATCCATCGCCTGCTCGCGCCACAGGCCATCGATTACGGCCCCGCGCTGTGGGTGGCGGCCGCAGGCTTTGTGGTCAATCTGCTGTGCGCACGCATTCTTGGCCTCGCCCATCACCACGACTACGCCCACCATCATCACCATGATCACGACCACGGCGACACACACGCCGGGCATCACGCGGATCTCAATCTCCGCGCCGCCTATCTGCATGTGCTGGCCGATGCGGCCACCTCCATTCTCGCCATGCTTGCGTTGACCGGTGGCGCCCTGTTCGGCTGGCAGTGGCTGGACCCGGTGATGGGGCTCGTGGGTGCGGTGGTGGTTTCGGTGTGGGCGCTGGGCCCCATTCGGCAATCCAGCCGGGTGCTGCTCGACCGCGAGATGGATGATCCGGTGGTGGCGGAAATCCGGGAGGCCGTGGAGACCGGAGCCGATCAGGGTGATACCCGCATTACCGATCTGCATGTCTGGCGTGTGGGCAAGCGAGCTTATGCCGTGGCCGTCAGCGTGGTGACGCACGAGCGCACGCTCACCGCGGAGATCATCCGCCAGCGCCTGCGTATTCATGACGAGATTGCGCATGTGACCGCCGAGATTCATCAATGTGACTGAGGACATCGATGACAGTCCGGTCCTCGTGCCGTGGACCGCACTCACGAATGAAGCCCTGCGCGGCGTGGTGGAGGCTTTAGTGCTGCGCGAGGGCACCGATTACGGTGCGCACGAATTCACCTTGGCCGAAAAAGTGGATCACGTGCTGGCGCAGCTTGAGCGGGGTGAGGCCGAGATAGTCTTCGAGCCTCGCCTGGGATCGGTGGATATCCAGCCGGCGCGACGTCCGGCGGGGCGCAGGGAGCGCTGAGCCTCAATCAGCCGGGACGGCGGCGGACTGGCTGGCAAGCAGGCGCAGATCCTTCTCCCATCCGCGCAGCGTCTTCTCTGCGCGTTGGCGTTGCCGTGGACTCGCCATGGCATGGACTTCTGCAAACAGCGCGCAGTTACGCTCGATGAGCTGCTCGCGGTAAGTCTGGTAGTCGGCCCGCGGGGACTCCGCATAAAGCGCCGCATAGGCGCGCAGCATCTGCTCCGCCCTGGCAAGCGGCGCGGCCTCGGCACTCTTCCCTTTCATCGCCACCACTGCACGCAGCTCCGACAGCACGAAGGCCTGGCGATGGGCACGTTCATCCAGCCAGCGCACAGGATCAAAGGACGTCTCTCGCGTGTGCCGGAGAATATGCTCCCGCTGCGGGGTGTCCAGCCGGCCATACAGGCGCTTCAGAAAACCTTCGGTCCGCTTGCGCGAGCGTGCGGTCCGCGCTTCCAGTGACCCGCTGCCATACTCCTTCTGCAATTCTTCGTTGGAGGTGCGGAAGCGTTCTTCCAGGTGAGCGACCTGCGCAGGTTCGAAGGTGGCCGCAAGACGGGACAAGGGCGGTACACCGGCCTCGAAGGCGGTGAGGAGATGCGCGGTGAGTGCGGAGCGCCAGGCGCACACTTTCGCGCCGTCCACTTCACCCTTGAGCCCCTCGCGTATTTCGACGAGGAGATCCGCATACGCCGGCAGCTCATACCGGCGATGCCAGGCGAACCAGTCCTGCAAGCCCTGTCGCGCCGTGACCGCCTGCACTTCGTTGAAATCGAGATAGCCATCCATCCACCACCAGGCGAGCGTAGGTGCCTGGTTATAGGTGAGACGAACGGTACTGCAAGCACTTAACAGCGCGAGCACCAGAAGCAGCAGCAGAGCGCGGGCGCGCACTGCGCCGATCACCACTGACGGAAACGCCCGGTATCCAGATGCACAAAACCGGAGGACGCGTAATACCCCACGCCACCCAGCTTGAGGCTGGCGGCGGCATCTCGCAGGCGTGAGGTGGGAACGCCCGGCACGCGCACGTCGATGGCGCGCCCCTCCATGTGCAGGCTGTAGGTGGCGACGCCACCGCTGCGTTGTTGCAGCATCTCGTTGGTGGCCGGACTGCGGAAGCCGGAAATCACTTCAAACGGGGCATCGCAATCGAGCACGCAGCGCACGGCGTGAAGGTAGTCCAGCAGATTTGGTTCGATGGCGTGGACCTGTCCCGTACGGAAGTCGCGCAGCAGATGATTGATGGAGGCGAGCGCGGGACGATCGTAGGCACCACCGCGCCAGTACGTCACCGCAAGCGTCTCGCTGGTATGGGTATGGGCGAAGGCAAGATCACGTGCGGGGGCCGCCATGGCCAGGGCGCGCGTGGTGGCAGTCGCACAGAGAAGCCCCGAGAGGCGAAGGAAATTCCTGCGCGAAGTTCCGCGCGACGGAGATGCCTGCATCATGCAAACCTGAGGAGTCCGGGAGGATGGGTCTTCAGTATAAGTGCACAATTCCGGGCCATGCCACCCACAAGGGAACTCTGACGGTGCGCGGTCGCTTCGCATTGCTGGTCATTTTCCTGCCAGGTCCGGGCGTGGCGCCCGGACAGGCCAGTCCAAGTCAGGAGTGGCACGAGCCCTGCGCGGCCGAGTTGCGCCGCCAGCTGGCTTCGCCCGTCGCATCGCTCAGCGTCGAAGGTGTTGAAATCAAGGCGCGCACCCTGCTTGAGCAGATCTACGCCCGCATCGATTACCAGCCGCTGTGGAGCCCCGATACCAACGCTCAACTGGTGGCCGCCATTGCCGACAGCGTCAACGATGGTCTGCGTCCTCGAGATTATCCGCTCCCGGGGCTTACGCAGGAGCCCGGCTCATCGGCGTGTGCTGCCCGGGAAATCGTTTCCAGTGAAAGCCTGCTGAGGCTCGCTTACAGCCTGCGCTTCGGGCGCACTGATCCGCGCGAACTCAGTCGCACCTGGAATTACCCGCGTCATCTGGGTCGGGAGCAGGCGGCGGACTGGCTGGTGCAGACCCTGCGTACCGGCAGGGTGACCGAGGCCTTGTCTGCCCTGCGTCCCGATGCTTCCTGGTATCACATCCTGCGCGAGGCCCACGCCACCCTGCTCGCAGAGGCACGGTAGCCCGAAGGGCCACAACTGGAGGATGGGCCTTCACTGCGTCCGGGTGAGGAGAATCCCGCGGTTGCCACGTTGAGGCTGCGCCTCGCGGCGGATGGGCGGACAAAGCCGCAGCAGCAGACACCTTTCACACTCTACGACGCGGCGCTGGAAGCGCAGGTCCGGGCGTTCCAGGCCACGCATGGCCTCAGCGTCGATGGCGTGGTAGGTCCGCGCACGCGCGCCGCGCTCAATGTGCCGCGCGCGCGCCGGATTGATCAGTTGCGTGTGAACCTGGAGCGTCTGCGCTGGATAGCACGCGACCTTCCAGCGCGTTTCCTGGCCGTGAATATCGCAGCATTCGAAGCCGGCCTCATTGCCGACGGCAAGCTTCTCTGGCGAGCCCGCACGATAGTGGGCAGGCCCTATCGCCAGACTCCGGTCTTTCGCGCGCAAATCACCTCACTCGAAATCAATCCCACCTGGACGGTGCCACCCGGCATCCTCAGGCAGGATGTGTTGCCCGCACTGAGGCGCGATCCGGCTTACCTGCAGGCGAAGGGTTTGCAGGTATTCGATCGGACAGGCGCGCCGGTCGATCCCGCCACGCTGGACTGGACCACACTCGCAACCGGCGCTTTCCCCTACGTGCTGAGACAGCCTCCGGGAGACGACAACTCCCTGGGGCGCATCAAATTCCTGTTCCCCAATCCGTACACCGTGTACCTGCACGACACCCCGGCGCGCGATCTCTTCGCACAGGAGTCCCGGGTATTCAGTTCCGGCTGCATCCGTCTGGAGCGACCTTTCGAACTCGCGCATCTGTTGCTGGCTGGAGATCCGGCCTGGCCACCGGAGAAGGTGCAGGCGACGCTCGACAGCGGCGTGCGCACGCCCATCGCCTTGCGCGACCCTTTACCCATCCTGTTGCTGTATCTCACCGCCTATGTGGATGCGGAGAACGCCGTGAACTTTCGCGACGATGTCTATCGGCGGGACGCAAAGGTGCTGGAGGCGCTGGATGGCCCCTTCCATTTCAGTCTGCCGGACAGTCAGTAGGCAGGACAGTAGCGGGATTGAATCATGTGCCGGCTTCACGCCGGGCGCGACGGTGCAGATGCCAGGCAAGCAGCAGGGTGAAAAGGAACGCGCAGGCATTCATTGCGGCAGAGAACAGGAATGCCCCCTGATAATGCCCACTGATGTCATACAGCCAACCCGCGAACCATGGCCCGAAAGCGGCGGGCGCGCCCGCCACCGCGAAGATCACCCCGACGACGCTCGCCACATGCGCGCGGCCGAAGAGATCTCCGCAAAGCGCCGGCAGCAGAACCACACCCCCACCATAGGACACGCCGAATACCAGCGCCGCGAGCCAAAGGCCGGCGACATCCTGAAGGACGGCAAAGAGCAGGAAGCTCAACGCCTGCAGGAGGCAGATGGAGAGCAATGTGGGCGCGCGACCGAAGCGGTCGGAGACTGAGCCGGTGAAAAGACGCCCCACCATGCCGCCAATCCCGATGGCGCTCAGGAGCGAGGCGCCAACCAGATCGCCCAAACCCAGATCCCCGGCGTGGGCGGGGGCGTGCATGAAGGGCACGAAGATCGCGAGCCAGGTGAAGAAATAGATGATGATCACGAGGAGGAAACGCAGATCTTTCCACAGCTCGCGGACGCGCAACCCGGCACCCAGCAGGTGGGGCGCGGGCGAGACCTCATCCCCATCGGGCCACTGCCCGAAGGATTCCGGATCACGCAGCATGAAACGGGAGGCGATGAGGATTGCAACAGCACTCACGAGGGCAAGTGCCGCGAGCGCGATGCGCCACCCCCAAGCCTGCATCATCAAGGCCGTCAGCGCGGGCCCCAGGAAATTGCCGAGGCTGGCGCCAGTGGAAGCGATGGCGACAGCCGTCCCGCGCCGACGCGTGAACCAGCGTGCAACCGTGGCGTTGCAGGGCACCCATGCCACGCTCATGCCAATTGCAGCGATGACACCGAGGCTCGCCATCAGGTGCCAGGGCTGGGTGACGAGGGCACTTCCGCCCCAGCCGATGCCGATGATGAGTGCGCCGGCCCCGATCACCGCACGCGGGCCGAAGCGATCGGTGGCGTGGCCGGTCACTGCCGACAAGGCGCTGTACAGGAACACATAGACCGAATATGGCAGGGCCGTCTGCGCACGACTCCAGCCGAGATCCTCACCCATGCCGGTGGCTATCACCCCGAAGCTGAATTGCAGGCCATAGGCGAAGAACATCACCGCGAAGGCGGCGGCCACCACCCGCCATCCCAGGAACCTCACGACAGCGGGCGGTTGAGGGATGATGATCAGTGGTCCTTGAGTGCGCCCGCGGCAGCAAGCGCGGATCTGCGGGCACGCGGCATGTCGTAGGTGCGGGCCATCATGATGCGCTGGGCCTTGAGTCCGCCTCCCGCCTGCAGGGCGGTGACGAGATTCCAGCCGCCATAGGCATCCGCCGTGAGATCGCGGATCAGTGTGTACACCCGCATGCGTTGCTCGATGTCCGTGCCCGGTTTGGCCGCCAGGTATTTGCGCAGGTACGGGCCTGACTCCGGATCCCTGAGGTCCGCTTCCTCCGGCAAGGTGATGGTGAGTCCGCCCGCCACGTCGTGCAGCTTGCCCACCATCTGGTGGAAGTGCGAGGCGTAGTAATACTTGGTGACGTTGATGCTGAGCGTATTGGGATGCAGCATGCCGCTCGCCGTGCTCTCGTAATGGCGAACTGCGTGATCAAGGCCCATGCGGATGGTTTCCGCATAGCACATGAGTTCCGCCAGCGCATCCTGCACATGCGGATCGCGTTCCTTGCCCTGCTGTTCGGTGACGAGATCGGCCAGGCCCACCATGATTTCGGCCTCACGTTCGGCGAGCACGAGACCCAAGGTGCGCTCCCACAGGCCGAGCGCCGCCGCGAAAGCTCCCGCGAGCTGGTATTCACCGGCAAGCAACACGCGATCCCACGGCACCAGCACATCATCAAAGACCACGAAGCCTTCGGGAATGCTGTGGTGTGCGCTGGCCGGATAGTCGAATTCGTTCAGATCAGCGGGCGCGAAACTGCGATTGATGATGCGCACGCCGGGCGTATTGACCGGGATGCAGAAAGCCACCGCATAGTCCGCTTCCTCGGCACGCATCGCCTTGGTCGGCATCACGACCAGCTCGTGCACCAGTGCGGCGCCCGTGATGTGGAGCTTGGCGCCACGCACCACGATGCCCTCCGGCCGGCGTTCCACGATGCGCAGATACAGATCCGGGTCCAGTTGCTCGTGGGCCTTTTTTGAACGATCTCCCTTGGCGTCCGTGATGACCTCCGCGGCACGCAGATCATGCTGGCGGGCGTTGCGGTAGACGCGCTCGATGTTCTCCCCGTAGAGCGGATTGACGGCGGCCACCTTCTCCCGGATCTGCAGCAGGGCCATGTATACGCCGGTCACGCCGCCCACGATGCTCATGTGCTTGCCGAGCGCGAGTCGCAGCGACAGCTCCTCCGGCGTACGAGGGACCTGGAAGATGCGGTTGGCGAGCTGGTTTTCCTCGGTCTCGTAGACCAGCAGATCACGCAGCGTCGGGTCATCGTAGGCATAGTCCCGGGCCGCCACTTCCAGGGGCACGCGAAAGCGCGGATGCGTGGATGGCTTTGCAATCTTCTCGCCCCCCCAATGAATCACCCGTCCATCATCCAGCGAAGCGCGGTAGTGCGCGGCGGTCATCAATCCCATCGGTTCTGCCCCCCGGTTCCTGCGGCCTGTATCTGCATTCTTGTGCGGTCGATTGTAGGCATGCACGTGCCGGGCTGACACCCGGGCGCATGCCACAGGCGTCCTGTCGGGGAGGTAAAGGAGAATTGAAAAATTGCGCCCGGGGTATGACCCCCGGGCGCCAAGGTCAGGCAGTGAAAGGGCCTGTGGTCCGGTCTCTCCACGCCGGCACGAAGCCGATGCGGAGATACGGTTTCCACCCCGATTCCGCGAGGAACCGGTACCCGACGGCAATGCAGCAATGACCTGCCGCATTCCCCTCCGCCGGGCGCCTGCAGTCTAGGCGGCGGTCGCACGCTGCGGTCATCGCCTGAATGGGTTAGTGCCGGTTCGAGCGAAGAGGCCTGAAGTCCTATACTGCCGACATGCCATTCCTGCTCGCCCTGGACCAGGGCACCACCAGTTCCCGGGCCATCGTCTACGACGAGACACTGACCGTGCGTGGACACGCGGCGAAGCCGCTTGCGCAATATTTTCCCGAGCCCGGGCATGTGGAGCAGGACGCGCTCGGCCTTTGGCAGGATCAGCGTGACGTGGCTATGGCCGCGATTGCGAATGCTGGAATTCCGGCCTCCAGCATCGAGGCCGTGGGGATCACCAACCAACGGGAAACGCTGGTGCTGTGGGATCGCCGTACCGGCGAGCCGCTGCACCGGGCCTTGGTGTGGCAGGACCGCCGCACCGCGGATGCCTGTCAACGCTTGCGGGCGGAAGGACTGGAAGCGGAGATTCAGGCCCGTTCGGGCCTCGTGATCGATCCCTACTTCAGTGCCAGCAAGCTCGCCTGGTTGCTCGATCACTGCCCGGGTGCCAGGGCGCGCGCGGCGCGCGGTGAACTTGCCGCAGGCACCATCGACACCTGGCTCATCTGGCAGTTGTCCGGCAGGCGCACGCACATCACCGATGCCAGCAATGCCTCCAGGACCCAGCTCTACAACCTGCACACAGGCAGCTGGGATCCCGAATTGCTGCGCTGGTGGAACATTCCTGTGGAAGTCTTGCCCGAAATCACCGATTCCATCGGCACAATCGCTACGATCACCGCGCTCCCGGGCGTGGATGCACCGTTGGCGGGCCTTGCCGGGGATCAGCAGGCGGCACTCTTCGGTCAAGGCTGCTTCAGCCCGGGTGAGGCCAAGTGCACCTATGGCACGGGTTGTTTCATTCTTCAGCACACCGGGCGCAATATCCCATGCTCGGCCAACCGGCTGCTCACCACGGTGGCCTGGTCACGCGCAGGCGAGCGCGAATTCGCTCTCGAAGGCAGCGTGTTCATGGGTGGCGCCTTGGTGCAATGGTTGCGGGACGGCCTCGGCATCATCGACAGTGCAGCTGCCATCGAAGCCCTCGCGGCCTCGGTGAAGGACAGCGACGGCGTGGTGCTGGTGCCAGCCTTCACGGGGCTCGGTGCGCCGTGGTGGGATGCAGAAGCGCGTGGCCTCATCATCGGCCTCACCCGCGGCACCGGGCGCGCTCACCTCGCGCGGGCCGCACTCGAGGCGATCGCGCTGCAGATCCACGATGTGCTCAGCGCCATGACACGCGACACCGGTGTTGCGCTGTCCACACTCAAGGTGGATGGTGGCGCCTCGGCCAATGCCTTGCTCATGCAGATGCAGGCCGATGTGCTCGGCTGCACGCTGCGTCAGCCTGCGGATCTCGAAACGACTGCGCGCGGCGCCGCGGCCATGGCGGGCATCGGCTGCGGACTGTGGTCGGATACCGCGCAGCTTGCAAACCTGCTGGGCCAAGGCGTGCGCGAATACCGCCCTGTCACTGAAGCGGGTGCAGTGTGGGCGCCGTTGATCTCACGCTGGCACGAGGCCGTCGGTCGTGCCGGACATTGGCAGCATTCCTGAGCGGATCTTCCTCCATGAAAAAGAAAGTCGTTGCCCGCAGCGTGCCCACGTTCAAGGGCTTTACCCCGGCCATGCTGGAATTCCTGCACCAGCTCGCGCAAAACAACAACCGGGACTGGTTTGCGGCCAACAAGAGTCGCTTCGAGGAGGAAGTGGTCGCCAAGGCACTCGACTTCATCGAGTGCATGGCAGCGCCCCTTGCCGGCATCTCACCCCATTTCCTGTGCATCCCGAAACGGGTGGGCGGTTCGCTGTTCCGGATCCAGAGGGACACCCGTTTCGCGCATGACAAGCGCCCCTACAAGACCAATATCGGCATTCACTTCAGGCACGACTCGAACTTCGATGTCCACGCGCCCGGGTATTACCTGCACATCGGCGTGGACGAATGCTTCCTGGCCTGCGGCGTGTGGCATCCGGAACGTCCCGCACTCAATCGCATGCGCTCGGCCATCGTGGAAAAACCGCGCGCCTGGGGCACTGTGCGACGCGCACTCACGCGCGCGGGCGGTTTCGGCTTTCACGGCGAGGCGTTGAAACGCCTGCCGGTTGATCTGCCCATCCCCGAGGGGCACCCGTGGCAGGAAGATCTGAAGCGCAAGGATTTCATCGTGCTGCGACACTTCGAGGAAGGCCTGCTGTTCGATGCCGGGATGCTCGATTTCGCGCTGGAAACCTATGCCTCGGCGACACCGCTGATGCGCTTTCTGTGCAGCAGCCTGGGCGCCAGATTCTGAGCGCACTGCGCCCCGTCTGCTCTCACTCCCACTCGAGTTCCCGCCAGGCGCGGCCGAGATTGCGCGCATGCGGGCGAACAATCTGCCAGCCTGCAGGTGCGGTGTTGGATGCCGCCGCGAGCAGATCTTCCAGAAAGAGACCTTCGGCGATGGCCGTACGGACCGTGCGCTCCAGTTCATCCAGATAGACCTGCTGTAGCCGCAGTGGCGCCGGCCAATCGTGGATGAGTGGCCCATGGCCGGGAATCACGAGCGGGTGCTCGGCTGAGGCATTCGTCCGCATCCAGGCCTGCCAGCCACGGAGACTGCCATCGAGGACCGGCAGGCGCCCGTTGAACAACAGATCACCCGTCCACAGGGTCGCGGTGGTCACGTCTTCCACGGTCAGATCAGCCATGCTGTGGGCAACAGGCTGCGCCCGCAGGCGCAGCACGCGTTCACCCAGATCGAGCTCCAGTGTCCCCTCCACCGTGCGCGTGGGCAGGACAATCGCGGGCTCAGGCACACCCCGCAGTTCGTCCGCGAAGTGCTCATGAAAAAAAGCCTCGCTGCCGCCCAGCATCGTCGCGAGTTCGGCGTGCCCGATGTACTCGGGACGATCTTCCGCGAAGGCCGCGTTGCCAAGTGCGTGATCAAAGTGTCCATGGGTATTGATGACGAAGCAGACGGGCAAGGCCGTGTGTTGCCTGATCTGTGCGCGCAAGGCGGTGCCCACTGCGACACTGCCCCCCGTGTCGATCACGGCCACGCATTTCCGGCCGACGATGAATCCGATATTCGCCATGTCGGCGCGGGCGGGACTGTCGGTATCCACCGACTGCCCCTGATGGACGAAGAGGCCGGGGGCGGGCTCTTCCAGCGTGATCTTGTGCGTGACGGGTGCACCCAGTGGCGCAGCCACCCACACGAGCAGCAGGCCAGACAGCAAAAGACGATGAGCACGGTGCATGCTGCCGAGCATTGGTGATGCAGGAGGGAGCGTCAACCCGCAGTTGATTGTCGGCTTCTCTGTCTCCTCGGGATCCTGCAGACTTCGTCGCCCCGGGGCTTGTTGCGAGGACAAAGGGAATGCTGGAAAAGCTGCTTGAATACACCCACGAGGAGACTCTTCTCGAGGGCTTGCTCTGCGCTCCGGAAAACCGGCAGGGACCATTGCCCGGCGTGCTCATCGTCCACGCCTGGGCTGGCCGTTCCGCCTTTGAATGCAACCGTGCCCGCGCGCTGGCAGCCAGGGGTTACGCCGCGTTTGCCGCGGATCTCTACGGCCGCGGCGTGCTCGGCACCGGGCCGGCAGAGAATGCCGCGCTCATGCAGCCTTTTCTGGATGACAGGGCGAAACTCCAAGATTGCCTCAAGGCTGCGCTCACCTGTTTTGCGCGCCAGCCGGGCGTGGATCCCCGCCGCATCGTGGCCATCGGATTCTGCTTTGGCGGCCTAGGCGTGCTCGACATGGCACGCAGCGGGGCTGCGGTACAGGGCGTGGTGAGCTTCCACGGGCTGCTCGATGCACCGGACAACCTGCCTGCCGGCAAAAGCATCCGGGCCAAGGTGCTCGCCCTGCACGGACACGAAGATCCGCTTTGTCCACCAGAGAAGGTGGTGGCTTTTGCGCAGGAAATGACCCGTGCCGATGCGGACTGGCAGCTGCATGCCTATGGCCGGACGCTGCACGCCTTCACCAATCCGGAAGCGCGCCAGCCGGAGACCGGCAATGCCTACAGCGAGACAGCGGACAGGCGATCTTGGCAGAGCCTGCTCAATTTCCTGGAAGAAGTGGTCGACTGAAATGCGGCCGGAGTGCCCGGCCACGCGCCACTTGCCGCCGCTGCGACGCGGAGAGGACCCCCATCAGCGAATGCCGCTGATGGGGGAGATCACGGATGGCTCAACGAGCCTTGAGTACCGCCAACGGGCTCGCCTGTTTGGAGAAGTGATCGGCGAGACGGTCGATATCGGAATCACTGAGCTGCAGTGCCAGCAGCTGCGAGGCCATCACTGCGTTGTTGCGACGACCATCCCGGTAGGCACGCAGTGCAGACGCCAGATAGTCGGCATACTGACCGGCGATAATCGGGTATTCGGCCATGATGGGCTTGGCGCCATTCTCGCCATGACAGGCGGCGCAAGCGGCGAGCTTCTGGTCAAAGGCGGGTCCTTCGGCTGCCTCTCCTGTCGCCAGGGCGGGGACTGAGAGTGCGAGGCCGGCGGCAAGGACGATGGGGCGCAGTGAAATCATGCTGGGATACTCCGGATTCTTGGCAGCGGTGCGGACAGCTGCCGCTCACTTGCCCTGGCTGGCGAAATAGGCGGCGATGTTGGCGATGGCCTCATCGCTGAGAGCAACCGCGTTGGCGTGCATCGTGTCGTGCTTGCGCGACCCGTCCTTGTAGACCTTGAGGGCTGACGCGATGTAACCGGCCTGCTGTCCTCCGAGTTTGGGCACCTTGTAGGACGGATACACATTGAAGTAGCCCTCGACTGCATGGCAGCCGAGACAGGTTTCTGCGGCGAGGCGGCCAGCCACCACGTCGCCCTCGGCTGAGGCGCCCTGCGCCATGACCGAACCGGCATGGGCGATGAGCAGACTGGAGAGCAGTCCCGGGATGTAACGCTTGTTCATTCAATCGCTCCTCGAACTCGGCGCTCGCTCGCTCGTTCTGGCCGAGGCGCGTGAAGTTCGTCTGATCCTGAAGAGTAAGTCCGGAGATCGTCCCCCAACGAAGGTCTCCAGAGCAGCCGGCATACTACTAAAAGGCGTTGGGGGAGTGAAAGCCAGCGCGCGACCCGCGTCGTTGCGCTGTCATGGGAAAATGATTAAGGTGCCGCCGCTGAATATGGCAGTCACTCGGAACGTGGCGGCAGTTGCCGCGAATCTCGAAACGGATCGGAGGAAGCGCGTGGCAACATCGAAAGCCAAGGCCCCGGCCAGCAAGAAATCTGCTTCGGCCGCCCGCAAGGCGCCGGCCAAGCCCAGCGCAGCCGCCAAACCCGCGAAGAAAGTCCCGGCAGCCAAGGCCGCTGCCAAGGTTGCTCCCAAACCTGCCGCCAAGTCGGCAAAACCTGCACCGGCGAAGAAAGCCCCGGCCAAGGCCGCACCAAAGGCGGTCGCGAAGAAGCTAGCGGCCAAGCCGGTGGCCAAAGCTGCTGCCAAGCCTGTCGCCAAGGCAGTGCCCAAAGCCGCTTCCAAGCCTGTCGCCAGGGCGGTGCCCAAAGCCGCTTCCAAGCCTGTCGCCAAGGCGGTGCCCAAAGCCGCTGCCAAGCCTGTCGCCAAGGCAGTGCCCAAAGCCGCTGCCAAGCCTGCGAAGGCGCCGGCGGCCAAAGCTCCAGCGAAGACTCCGGCCAAAAAGCCTGCCGCCAAACCTGCAGTCAAAACCGTGCCTGCGAAGGCGGCTGCACCCAAGGCATCGGCGGCCAAAGCTTCACCGGTCAAGGCAGCGACAGGACCTGCGGCCAAATCCGCGCCCGTGAAGACGGCGGCGGCCAAGGCTCCGGCAACGAAGGCTACACCCGCCAAGGTGGCGGCCCCGAATGCAAAACCCCAGGCGGTACCCGCGAGCCCGGCCAAGGCTGCGGTCTCAAAGCCAACCGCCCTGCCGCAAGCCCCCAAGGCTGCGGCCGCAAAACCCGAAGTAGTGGCCGCCAAGACACCGGCGACCCCCGACAGGAAACTGAAATCAGAACCGGTCCGCAAGGCCCCCGCCAGGCCTGAAGCGAAGCCGGTGAGTATTGTTCGCAAGGTCATCAATCTGGACGAGATAAAACTTCCCGAGGGCTATCGGCCCTCCCCCGGCGAGGAGTACATGAGTGCCCAGCACTTGGCGTACTTCAAGCAGAAACTGGAAAACTGGCGGCAGGATCTGATCAACGAGTCGCAGGAAACCCTCGAACATCTACGCACTGAAACGCGTGATGTGGGTGACGAAGCCGAGCGTGCGAGCCGCGAGAGTGACAACATTCTCGAGCTGCGCACGCGCGACCGGTACCGAAAGCTCCTGAGCAAGATAGAGCAGGCGCTGAAACGTATCGAAGACGGCTCGTATGGCTATTGCGAAGAGACGGGCGAGGAGATCGGCCTCGGCCGCCTCGAGGCACGCCCCATCGCAACGCTGACCGTGGACGCACAGGAGCGCCGCGAACTGCTGCAGCGGCAGTTCAGGGACGACCACTAGGTGTGTGCACGACGGGTCATCCCGTTTGGCCAATGAAAAAATCCTGATCGTGTAAGACCAGCGCGCCGTGGCAGGCGCGCTGAAACTGCGCCTGCGCGGACTTGGCTATGACGTCTCCGGAATCGCCCGGGATGGCTTCGAAGCGCTGGAACAGGTGATCGAGCTCAAGCCGGATCTCGTCCTCATGGATGTACGACTCGGCGAAGGCATGGATGGCATCGAAGCGGCCCACCGCATTCGCGAACATCACCCGGATCTCCCGTTGATCTATGTGTCGGCCCATGTCGATGCGCAGCTGCTGGAGCGCGCCCGGGCCACACGTCCCGCCGGGTTCATCAACAAACCGTTCACCACCAAGGATCTCCTCACGGCCGTCGATCTGGCGCTCAATCATGCCAGGCCCGCGGGCGCGCCCGGCGAACCGGGCCCCCAGGCCCAAGATGAGCGGGATCAGGAGGGGGTCATCACGGCCGACAACGAAGGCCGGGTCGGTTTTGCCAACGCGGCTGCTGAATACCTGACCGGTATCCCGCGCAGGCAGTGGGTGGGCAGACCGCTCGCCGAGCTGCTGGCAAGCCTCCACGATCTGTCGATGGAAGCTGCGGCGGATGCCGTGATGCGTGTGATCAATACCGGGCAGGAGGAAGTGCTCGTCCGCACCCGCAGCGGGCGCTCGGGCCCCGCAGAATCATGCACTGACACGCTCACCCCTTTGCGGGATGCACGGGGCCAGACTTATGGACTGGCGCTGCGCCTGGCTGCCGCGCGCACGCGACGCGCCCCCGAGCGTTCCGGGCTCGATCGCGCGCTGTTGAAGGCGCTGGATGCCGTGCCGCACGGCGTACTGGTGCTCGATGCCGCCAGACGCCTGCAGTATGGCAATCGCAGTGCCCGCGATACCCTCACCCGGCAGCGTGGCCTGGAGCTGCGCAATGAGATCCTGAGTATCACGGACAAGGCACAGGACCAACGCTTTCGCGAGCTCGTGGAACTTGCACTGCAGCGGGCGCAGGCCGGTGAGGACAAGGCGAGCGGCGTGATGCTGGTGCGCTCATCGAGCGCGAGCGCAAATCTGGAATTGATGATCGCGCCCGTCCCTGCGCCGGCAGAGGGCGAGCAACCTGCGATGGTGCTGGTATACGTGTTCGACAGTGGCGCCCAGCGCCAGATCTCGTTCGACGTGCTGACGAGCCTCTACGGCCTCACCCACACCGAGGCGAAGCTGGTGCAGTTCATGACCAACGGGATGACCCTGGACGACGCGGCAGACGAGCTGCAGATTTCGGTCAACACCGCGCGCACCCATCTCAAGCACATCTTCCACAAGACCGGGATCAACCGGCAGACGGAACTCATTCATCGCATCGAGAGTGGACCGGCACCGCTGCTGGTGCACCTGGAACCTCCTGAGCCTACCGGGAAGCGCTAGCCTCGGCGCTTTGCAAGTACCGGCTCACGGGCGGGTTCAACCGGCCATGCCTTCAATCCGGCGGGCCAGGCGCCTGTAGGCCTCGGCCAGCACCGAATCACCGGCCCGCGTCGCGTGCTCTGCGAGTTGCCCGTAGCGCGCGGCAATCGCCGCAATGCCACGCGCTGCAGCCAAATTCCTTGCATCCAGCTGCAACGCTCGCGCGTAGTAGTACAGCGCACTGCCAGGGGCCGGCAGGGTGAGCCTTCCTTCGGCAAGAGCCTGGGCTGCCAGCCAGAGCAGCGCCTTGATCATTCCTGCACGCTCGAGTTCATCGCCTTGACGCAGCTGGGCTGGTGGAGCCTGCACCAGCAAGGCCTGCACCGCAGCCAGCTGTTGCGGCGATCCTGGATCGCTCGGGCTGTTGCTCGCGGTGGCAGGCAATGGGCTGGAGGGTGCCATCAGACGTTCCCCGAGCACATAGAGCACGGCGTGTGCGCAAAGCGTGAGTGCGAGCACGCCGTGGAGCCAACGGCGCAGACGTCGCTCGCGCGGCACACCGACAGCCGGCTGTGTAACCCGCACGGGTCTGCCATGCAGCGGTTCGCCCTGACCTTGCGCCAAGTGCAGTCGCCACGCACTGCGGGTGGAAGCCAGGGAATGGAGCAGCGCCGGCACATCGCCAAAGCGCTGGGTGCGATCTTTCGCGAGCATCCGATCCAGCAGTTCCTGAAAGAGCGCCAGATCGGCCGGAAGGCGCGGCAACAGCGCATGCGCATGCCGGTGTATCACTTCCACAATCGAGTCCGCCGCATAGGGTTTCCGGCCGGTGAGCATCTCGTGAAAGATCACGCCGAGCGCGTAGATGTCCACGCGGTGATCGATCTCCACCTGCCTGGCCTGTTCGGGAGCCATGTAGTTGGGGCTGCCGACGAAGGCCCCGCTGGAAGTGACGTTGGTGTTGCCGGTAAGCGATTTGGCGATGCCGAAGTCGCTGAGTACCGCCGTGCCGTCGGCACGGAACAGGATGTTCCCGGGCTTCACGTCCCGATGCACGATGCCGCGAGCGTGTGCGGCACCCAACCCGCGTGCAACCTGCTCCAGAATGGTGAGCGCCTCCTCGGGAGCCAGAGGGCCGGCCCCGAGGCGCTCCTTGAGATCGCCCCCCGGCACGTATTCCATGGAGAGATAGGCGAAATCATCCACGGCACCAATGTCGTAGAGGGTGATCACGTGGGGATGTTGCAAGGCCGCCAGCAGCCGCCCTTCGCTCAGGAAGCGCTGGAGTGCGACCGGAGAAGTATTGGTGCGGGTATCGAGGACCTTCAGTACGACCGCGCGGGCCAGCGATTTCTGCTCCGCGAGATAGGCCGCGGCCATGCCGCCCTGCGCGATGCAGCGCGTGATCGTGTAGCCCGCGATATCCATGCGCCGCATTATAGCCACGGCCTTGCGGGCGTGCGTTCGACGACGCCTTTGGCTACAGTAGCGGGCGATTTGAAGCCGCCATGTCCGCCTGCGTGTGAGGGCGGAATTTCCCCAGCACCGGAGAACTCGGATGGACAAGCAGACCAAGGATCCCGCCTATGCGCGGCCGGCAACCCGCAAACTCATCCAGGATCTGCTGCGGGAAGGTCGACAGGTGCTGAGCCTGCTGGCCGATCTCATCAAGCTCAACCTGCACAACGTGGATGAGCGGGTGCGCAACACGCTGGATGAATTCCTCAGCATCCTGGTCGATTACATCGCGGCGGGGCATTTCGGGCTTTACCAGCGTCTCGCCGAAGGTACGGAGCGTCGCCAGCCGGTGGTGGAGGCTGCGCGGGAAATCTACCCCCGAATCGCCGCCATCACGGACGGCGCCGTCGGCTTCAGCGAGCGCTATGAGTCTGCCCCGCCGCAATTGCTGAATGATCACCTCGCGCAGGATCTGTCGCGTCTGGCTGAAAACCTTTCCAACCGCATCGAGCTCGAGGACGTCCTGATCATCGCCATGCTGGGCGAGGTGCCGGGAACCGCCAGCGCCGCCTGAATCGGCCTGCATCTGCCGCAATTGCCCCGAATCGGCTTGAATCACCCTGAATCTCCCTGAGCCGGGACCACATGCCCCGCCTCTTCGTTCCCGTCGCACTCAGTCCGCAGACCCGCGTGATCCTGCCGGAGGGCGCCGCGCACAAGGTGCGCGAGGTCCTGCGCGCCCGTGTTGGCAGCACGCTCACCCTCTTTGATGGTCGGGGCGGCGAATACCCGGGCGTGCTGGAAGCCTGTCAGCGGGATCGCGTCGAAGTGGTGCTTGGCGAGTGGGCGGAAGTCGTCCGCGAATCCCCCTTGCAGATAACACTCGCCCAGGGGATCTCGCGCGGTGAGCGCATGGATTACACCCTGCAGAAAGCCGTTGAGCTGGGGGTTACCCGCATCGTCCCGCTCGCCAGCGCCCGCAGCCAGGTCAAGCTGGACGGCGAGCGCGCCGCACGCCGTCTGGCGCATTGGCAGGGCATCATCACCCACGCCTGCGAACAATCGGGGCGCGATCGCCTGCCGGTGCTGGAAGAGATTCAGTCACTGCAGGAGTTCATGACAGGTGATAGCGCGGCACTCAAGCTGACTCTCACACCGGTTGCTCGGGAGACTCTTGCCAGTGCGGTGGTGGGCAAGGTGTCCGTCAGTCTCGTGATTGGCCCCGAGGGCGGCCTCGATCCACTGGAAATTGAACGCCTGATAGCCGCCGGTTGTCGCGGGGTACGCCTCGGTCCCCGCATACTGCGCACGGAAACCGCGGCGCTGGTTGCGCTCTCGGTGCTGCAGTCTGTGGCGGGAGACCTCTCGCAGTGAGGCGCGTGACCTTCAGGGCAGCACGAGATGGCGCAGGCGGCGCCTCACCTCGCCCAACAGGCGCCGACTGACCGGCAGGCTGTCCGGCACATCCCTCACGCGGATGAAATGGTTGCCTCCCGCATCACGCTCCAGTGCGGTAATCCAGGCGAGCGCTGCCAACGTATTGCGGTGTATCCGCAGAAACAGGCTGCCGAATTCCTGTTCCAGCACGCGCAGCGAATCTTCGATGAGCAGTTCTCCCTCGGGATACCGCACCGCCACGTAACCTTGATCGGCCTGGAAATAGCGGACTTCGCGTACGGATACCACGCGCAGGCCGCCTTTGCTGAGCGCACTGAGATGCGTGCGGGCCACCGCATCGCCAACTGCATCGAGCGCCCGCCAACGCGCTGTGTTGAACAGGGCCGCACGGTCGAGGGCCTCGCGCAGGCGGCTGGCACGCACGGGCTTCAGCAGGTAGTCGATTGCATTCGCCTCGAAGGCGGCAAGTGCATGTTCATCATGCGCGGTCGTGAAGATGATGGCCGGTCTCTGCGGCAGGCCGGCCAGATGGCGCACCAGCTCAAGTCCGTCCATGACCGGCATGCGGATATCCAGCAGCAACACTTCCGGCGCGAGTGCCGCGATTTTGGCGAGCGCATCAGCGCCATCCCCGGCCTCCCCCACGACTTCACCCACGCCCAGTTCGGCCAATTGTGCGCGGAGACGGCTGCGCGCCAGCGGTTCGTCATCGACGATGAGGATTCTCACCCCAGTGCCTCGCGGCTCATGGCGGGAAACTGCACGGTCACGGTGTAGCTGGTTGGCGTTTCTTCGAGGGTCAGGCGGCCGCGTGAACCGAAGCAGGCTTCCAGTCTCTGCCTGACGTTCTCCTGTGCAAGCTGGTGACCCTCGGTGCGAGTGAATGTCGCGTCACGCGGATTGTGGACTGCAAGCGCCAGGCAGCCACTGCGGTCGCGCCGGCCGACAATGGAAATGGCACCCCCGGCGGGCAGCGGCTCGATGCCGCGCAGGACCGCGTTTTCGAGCAAGGGCTGCAGGGTGAACTGCGGTAGCACGGCGTCGCGCGGCAGGGCCGTGACATCCCAACTGAGTCGCAGCCGATCACCCAGCCGGAGGGCTTCGATGTCGAGATAACGCGAGGCGAGCTCGCATTCCTCCGCCACCGTCACGAGGCCAGAGCCCTCCTTCAGGCTGGCGCGAAACAGATCCGCCAGATTTTCCACCGCCTGCTCCGCTGCCGCCGGATTGCTGCGGGTGAGGCTGGCGATGGAATTCATGCAGTTGAACAGGAAATGCGGGCGGATACGCGCCTGCAAGGCACAGAGCCGGGCCCTGGCCTCTGCCGCCACCTGTCGTTCCCAACGGTGCTGCACGTGGAAGAACCGCAGGATTAGCGCACTCACGATGGCTCCCACCACCAGGGTGCGACCGAAGAACTGGGGGTGTGAAAGCTCGATCAGGCTGAGCTCCCCGGGTACGGGACTGAGGGCCCACCACGCAGCCTCGCACACCAGGCAAAGCACCAGCAGGTAGCCGAAGGCGGCACCCCGGGCTGGCGGAAGACGACCGAGGTGGGGCCGCGCAAGACACAGGATGGCTGCCGCGGAAAGCGTCAGCAGCTGCACGTAAAGCGAGAGCAGGGCGAGATCCGGCAGGGCCGCGAGCGTGAGCCCGCTATCGGCCACCACGAGCACGAATACCAGCAGTTCGGACACCATCACCACCACGAACAGCGCGCGGGTGCCGCACAGATCGGGCAGAAAGCTCTCGGTTTGACTGCGCTTTGTGAGATCCATGCGTCTGCTCCCTTTCATCCGTGCGACCACGCGCTGTTTCCCTTCCGGGCATCATGGGACCGGCCATCCCGGGTGGTCCGGAGGGAGTCCCGCGTGGTCCCGGACGGCTACCGGGTGGTCATGGATCACTAGGATATACTGGAGTTCGATTCACCCAAGCGATTGCCAGCGTGACAGATTCCTCCCATCCCTCATCGAGCAAGGCCCCGGAGGCCAGCCTCTCCGGAGCTCCCAGCGGCGCCAACTCGGCCTGGGGCGGTCGCTTCGAAGGCCCCACCGATGCGTTCGTCGCCGAATTCACCGCCTCCGTGGGTTTCGACCAACGACTCTACGCGCAGGACATCAAGGGCTCCATTGCACACGCGAGCATGCTGGCTGCCAGCGGGATCCTGAGCGCGGAGGAGTGCGCGGCGATAGTCGCCGGTCTCACCGACATCCTCGCCGAATGCGAAGCCGGGAAGTTCCAGTGGTCGGTGGCACTGGAGGATGTCCACATGAACATCGAGAGTGCGCTGGTGGCTCGCATCGGTGCCGTCGGCAAGAAGCTGCATACCGCACGTTCACGCAACGATCAGGTCGCGACCGATATTCGGCTATACCTGCGCGACCAGGTGGACAGCCTCTGCGCACGCCTCGATACCTTGCTCGCCGCGCTCATCGATCTCGCCGAACGCGAGGCCGCGACCGTGATGCCGGGCTTCACGCATCTGCAGGCAGCGCAGCCGATCACTTTCGGCCATCACATGCTCGCCTGGTTCGAGATGCTGCTCCGGGATCGCGAACGTCTGCAGGACGCACGGCGCAGGATCAACGTGCTGCCGCTGGGCGCGGGCGCGCTGGCCGGCACCAGCTTTCCCATCCGGCGCGAGCTGACCGCAGAGCTGCTGGGGTTTGCGGCCGTGGCGGAGAATTCGCTGGATGCTGTTTCCGATCGCGATTTTGCGATCGAGTTCACCGCGGCAGGCGCCCTCATCATGGTGCATCTCTCACGCATGTCCGAGGAACTCGTGCTGTGGAATTCGCAGCAGTTCGGCTTCATCGATCTGGCCGATGCCTTCTGCACCGGCTCAAGCATGATGCCGCAGAAAAAGAACCCTGATGTGCCCGAGCTCGTGCGTGGCAAGAGTGGCCGCGTGGTGGGGCATTTGATGTCACTCATCACGCTGATGAAGAGTCAGCCCCTCGCCTACAACAAGGACAATCAGGAAGACAAGGAACCCCTGTTCGATACGGTGGATACCTTGCAGGCCTGCCTGCGGGCGTTTGGCGATCTCATCCCCAGCCTTGAGGTGCGGCGCGAGCGCATGCGTGAGGCGGCCGAAGCAGGTTTTACCAATGCCACGGATTTTGCCGACTATCTGGTGCGTATTGGCGTGCCCTTCCGTGATGCCCATGCCATCGTGGGGACAGCCGTGAAGCTCGCCATCGAGCGGCGATGCCGCCTGGAAGCGCTCCCGCTCGGCGATTTCCAGGCCCTGCATCCGCAGATCACCGAGGCGGTCTATCCGGTGCTCGACATCGCGAACGTGGTGGCCGCGCGAGACCATCTCGGCGGCACGGCGCCACGCCAAGTGCGTAAGGCGTGTGTCCGGGCGCGACAACGGTTGTCTGCGCTCCGCTGAGGCCCGGCTCCCATGCGTTACCGCCCACGCCTGCTGCATGCGTTCATCCTGCTGGGCGCGGTGCTGACGGGGACCTGGTTGGTGGTCGTGAATCTCGATCCCCAGACCTTGAAGGCTGCGGCGGTCGCGCGTGTTAAAGCGGCCACAGGACGCACGCTGACCATAGCCGGCGACCTGCAGCTGGCCTACTGGCCCAAGCTCTCGCTCAGGGTGGAACAACTCGAGCTCGAAAATGCACCGGGCTTCGATGCGCGACCGATGCTGGCGCTGGACACGCTGGAAGTGGCGGTTGGGATATTTCCGCTGCTGCGCGGAGAACTCGAGCTCGACACGCTCAGGCTAAGTGGCCTCACCGTGAATCTCGAACGCAGGAACGATGGCTCCACCAACTGGGATGACCTGGTCGCACAGAAGAAGACTCCCGGGGAGAACGACGCCCTCGGCAAACTGGCCGCGCTTGCGCTGGGTGGGGTGGATATCACCGGTACCGAACTCCACTGGATAGATGGCCTGGCGGGCCGCGAGGCTCATCTCACGGCAGCGAGCCTGCAATCAGCCCCCCTCGCCTTTGGTGAGCCGGTCGAGTTTTCCCTCAAGGGCGAGCTTGCAGCCAGTCAACCTGCGCTCAGCGGGCCGGTCGAGATGCGTGGCACTGCTCTGTACGACCCGGTGAAGCGCCGGTACTCGGTAACCCCTCTCGGTTTCGAGGCCCGCCTCAGTGGCAAGAAACTGCCGGGTGGGCGCGCTACACTGAAAGGCAGCAGCAAGGTGAAGCTCGATCCCGGCCGGCAACGATTGCTGGTCGATGCCCTGAGCCTCGAAGGGCTGGGACACAGCCTCACCGGCACCTTGGCGTTCGACCTCCCTCGTGCTGGCTTTCCCGCGATCGAGGGAAAGCTCGCGCTGCGCGGACAGGATCTCGCGAGTCTGCTGCGTGTGCTGGAGCTCCCGGTCGCGGAGCGGGTGGCATCGCTCGCAAGCCGGACAAGCAACATCGACAGCGAGTTCAAATTCGAGCCCGCCGCTGGCGCGCTGTCGCTCACGTCCCTGAAAGGACAATTACTGGGTGTGCAGATCTCCGCGCAAGGAGAGGCGGCAGAGCTGGACGGCGATCGGGCGCGCTTCGAAGGCGCGATGGAGCTCAGCGGCAACGATCTTCCCGGCCTCATTCTGGTTCTCAACCAGTTGCGGAATCCTACGGCCCCGACGCGCGGTGCGTTGGCCAAGGCCATGGGCAAGGCTGGAGATCGGCGTTTCGCATTGAAGACCCGCTTAAAGGGCGATCTCGGCAACAACGAGCTGAAGCTTCCACAACTTACCTTGGAGGCGTTCGGCACAACGACAAGGCTTTCAACGGGAGACGATCTGCCCTCACCGCAAGCGGTGACCACCCTGCAGGGAACGCTGGATTCGCGCGGACGGGACCTCACGCCGTTGGTGTTGGCTGGTGGCAGCCTGCAGGGGCTGGATGAAGATTCCCTTGGTGCTCTGGCAGCGCTCATGGCGGGACGCAAGTCCAGAGCCTACGAACTCACGACGGCGCTGGGTCTCGATCTCTTCGAACGACATCTGCAGTTGCAGGCCCTGCAAGGCAGTGTGCTTGGCAATCAGTTGCAAGGTGGTCTGGCGGTAGCTTCCGCTTCCGGGCTGAGTGGAGATCTCTCGCTGCAAGGGCCGGATCTACCTGCGCTGCTCGGTCTCGTGGGTGCGCTCAGCGCCTCACCTGCCGCGATTGAGACAGCCCGCCGACTCGCCACGGCCAAGGATCAATCCTTCACCACAGAGCTGCGGCTGAAGCGTGACCCGTCGGCGCGCAGGCTGGAGCTCGCGCCGCTTCGTGCCAGCGCTTTTGGCCTGTCCCTGAATGCGCAATTTCAAATGACCAACCCGGGCGTCGATGGCGCCGGCAAGGTCAAAGGCAAGCTCGCACTCGAGGGACAGGATCTGCAGCCCCTGTTTGCCGCACTGGACTATCCGTTGTTCGCCGGGCGTGTCGACACTCTCAGCCTGGAGGCGGCGGTGGACGGTTCGACGCGCGCCCTGACTCTCGCGCCCTCGGCACTGCGCGTGAAGCTGCATCCATTGGGCGATTCCGCACCAGCTGAGCTGTCGTTGTCCAGCGGCAAGGGTAGCGCCAATCTGGAGACCGGCACCTTCACCCTCGACCAGATTGTGCTGGCCGGTCCCGGCCTTTCCGGCACGGGCGGCTTTCGCAGGTTCGCGCGCGCCGGCGGCGAGCCCGGTTATGAGTCCAACCTGAAACTTCCGCCATTCAATCTGCGACGCTTGCTGATGACTTTGGGGCAGCCTGCACCAGAGACGCGTGATGCCCGTGCGTTGACGAAGGTAGGCCTGCAGGCGCGGACGGAGGGCGATGCCGTCCGGCACGCGCTCAAAGGCATGGTGCTGACGATCGATGAGACCACGATGAAAGCGGACCTGATGCTCGAGACCGGTGCCACGCCCGGAATCGATTTCACGCTGTCAGTCGACAAGCTGGATGCCGACCGGTATCTCGGCGCGAACAAAGAGGGCAAGGCGGACGTTATCACTCCGGAGGTTGTCGCGCTCGGCGCGATGCGTTTGCCAAAAGCGCGTTTGCGCGCCCTGCATATCAACGGCCAGGCCAACTGCGGCACCCTGCAGTATGCCGGCGCGCGACTTTCGGATCTCGACCTCCGCCTGAAGGCGGAGGCTGGCAAGCTTGCCCTGGCACCGGTCAAGGCCCAGCTCTACGGTGGCCGTTACCAGGGAGAATTCCTGCTCGATGTGCGTGACGAGACGCCCATCCTCGACAGCAACACGACGCTCGCCAAGATCAATCTGGAGCCCTTGCTCACGGACGTTGCGGACAGCAAGGATCTCGCTGGTGTGCTGAACTTTGAAGCCCGACTCTCCATGCGCGGCAACGATACCCGGCAACAGCTGGCAAGCCTCAACGGTCCGGCCTCCTTTGCCATCACGGACGGCGAATTGCGCGGGCTGGACTTGCCTGCGGTGCTGCGGGCGGCGGAGATCACCCTGGAAAGCAAACGTCCCCAGCTGCCACCGACCGGGGGCAGCACGCGTTTCCGCTCCGTCACCGGATCCTTAAACGTCGAGAAGGGTGTGGTGCGGAACCGGGATCTCCTGATGGAAGGTGAAGGCTTCCAGATCACGGGTGAAGGTGTATTGGCGGATCTGCCGCGCACGCAGATGGACTATGTCGCGCGTTTGCGCGTGCCACCAGCGAGCGGTGAGACGCAGGGCCACCGCTACAATCTGGGGGATTACGAGATCCCGATTCGCTGTCGCGGCCCGCTCGCCGTGAAGAGCTGCACCCCGGATCTTGCCGGACTCGCCGGCAAGGCGACGGGCCAGGCGCTGCAGAAGGGCGTGGAAAAACTCATTGAGGAAAAGGCCGGCGGCGCCGGCAAGGCCATCAAGAAGCTGCTGGAATTCTGATGCAAGCGGCGCAGTTCAGCGCGCGCCTCGTTGCCTGGCATGCGGCGGAGGGGCGGCACAGCCTGCCTTGGCAGACAGCACGCACGCCGTATCGGGTGTGGGTATCCGAAATCATGCTGCAGCAGACGCAGGTGGCCACGGTCATCCCGTATTTCGAACGCTTCATGCAGCGCTTTCCGGATGTCTTCACGCTCGCTGCTGCCGACGTGGATGAAGTGCTGCATCACTGGTCGGGCCTCGGTTATTACGCACGCGGTCGCAACCTGCATCGCGCGGCACAGATTCTGGTTGCTTCGCATCAAGGCGAGTTTCCCGAGGACATCGAGGCGGTGGTGGCCTTGCCGGGAATCGGTCGCTCGACCGCGGGAGCCATCCTTGCACTCAGCCGGAACGCACGACACCCGATCCTCGATGGCAACGTGAAGCGCGTGCTCACGCGACATTTTGCGGTCGAAGGCTGGCCGGAAGCCCCCGCCGTGCAGAAGAAGCTGTGGGTGCTCGCAGAGACCCTGACTCCGACGACCGACGTGGCGGTCTACACCCAGGCCATCATGGATTTGGGGGCCACGCTCTGTACGCGCGGCAGTCCCCTTTGCACGCGGTGTCCGGTGGCTGAATCTTGCCTCGCGAAAGCCCAAGGACGTACGGGTGAGCTGCCCACGCCAAGGCCACGCAAGGCACTGCCGGAGAAATCAACGCGCTTCCTGGTGCTGAGCGACGGAGACGGTCGATGGCTCCTGGAGCGGCGTCCCCCACGCGGCATCTGGGGAGGACTGTGGAGCTTTCCCGAGCTCGAAAAGGAACACGAGGCTGCGACCTGGGCGCGCATGCAAGGACTGGAACTGCAAGGGGGCCTGAAGGCGTTACCTGCGATCTCGCACACCTTCACGCATTTCAGGCTGAGCATCGAACCCCTCAAGGGCGTGGTACAGGCCTCGGAGCAGATGCTGCGGGAGGATGCCGGCCTTTGCTGGTATTCACCGGAGGCGCCTGCCGATATCGGGCTGGCCGCGCCGGTGAGCCGCTTGCTGGCCGCGCTGGTTGCCGATGAGCCGTCCTGAGTGCGCCTGACTTGCGTTTAAATCTGCCGGGGTCACGCCACCCGGGCTCTGGTATAAGCTGGCGCCCCTTTCTTGTTTCGGAGATCCCTGCCATGACGCGAATGGTGAATTGCGTGAAGCTCGGCCGCGAAGCCGAAGGTCTGCCGCGCGCGCCCTACCCGGGGGAACTCGGCAAGCGCATCCTGGAACAGGTGTCCCGTGAGGCTTGGACGGCATGGCTGAAGCATCAGACCATGCTCATCAACGAATATCGCCTCACACCCATCGAAGCGAAGGATCGCAAGTTCCTGGAAGGTGAAATGGAGAAATATTTCTTCGGCGAAGGGTCCGCGGCGCCCGAGCAGTTCACGCCGAAGACCTGAGGTTTTGCCTTGGCGAGTCGGGCTGCCCTCAGCGCCCATCCAGCGCGGGCAGGCGACGCTGCATCACTTCCGCAAAGCTCGCCAGCACGCGCAGGGTCAAACCCCAGATCACATGCTCACCGAACTGGATTCCCGGAGACACGGAAGCCGTGATGCCGGGATATTCGTATTCGATCACCCGAGCCTCATCGAACAGATGACCGAGGGGCACCCAGAAGACGTCTGCCACTTCCTGCGGGATGCGCGGACCGGCGAGCGCTCGCTCTGCCGCACTCACACGGTAAAGGTGGGGCCATAAGGTGAGGGCAGCGCGACTGGCGTTGTTTTCCACCAGACGCATGGGCAAGGGGCCGACGCGATGCTGCGGCCTGAGCGGCAAGCCGATTTCCTCCAAGGTCTCGCGCTCCGCCACGGCACAGGCGTCGGCATCACTCTGGCTGGCCCGACCTCCCGGGAAAGCTACCTGCCCGGACCAAGGGTCACCTTGGCGCTCGGCGCGGCGGATGAAACAGACCTCGAGTTGCGAGCGCCCCTCGGCGAGGATCATCGCAACGGCTGCCTGACGTGGATGGGGCTCGAAGACCCGGTGATCCAGCTGGACCCGACTGGAGGCGAGGCGGATTTCATCGAGAGTGAGCATGCAGGTAGAGGATAGCAGCTGGCCGGCTGCAAGCCACCGGGGTTGCCGAATCGACGGGGGCTTCAGCGCGAAATGGAGAGGGTCGCGAGGGTGTGTCCCGAGGCGGACCATCAAGGTTGACGATGCCGGGCGCAGCCGATTTAATACGCCCTCCCCGCGGGGGGGCCACCCCCGAATGACTGCAGGATCCCGCGGCCAGGTAGCTCAGTTGGTAGAGCAGCGGATTGAAAATCCGCGTGTCGGCAGTTCGATTCTGCCCCTGGCCACCAATCAAATTAAATACCTACATGAAAATTCCAGACGAGGCACTTCGCCTTCGTCGAGCCATGTAAGCACCCATGCAAGAAAATCTCTTCAACATCGCGCATCCGGACGAGCATACCGCGATGTCCCGATTGGGTGGCCTTGCTTGCAAACGTACTCCACGATGTTCCCAGAAAAGGGAAAGTGCAGAGAGCGTATTTCCTCTTTGGAGTTATCGTTCATTGATCCAGTATCTGGCTCACCCGGGCTGTCTTGCCGATGAGGCGCGAGAGCAAACGGAAGTTCTTCTCTTCGTGACGTAGGCGTCCTGCCACGATGGCTGGATGCACGCCGATCTCATCGGCGAGAGCGATAGCGTCTTCGGATAGAATTGTTGTCCGCACTTTGGCGGTGCGCCAGCTCTTTTCGGGGATCAATGCTTCCTTGGCCATGGCATCGGCTTCCGCTTCGACCTTTTGAGGGTTGCTGCGATCCAGATCATCGATGAATACGGGGGTCTCGGCTGTCAGATGCCGGGCAACGTGCGCCAATTCGTGGAACAAGGCAAACCAGAAGTTGTCGAGTCGATCGTGTCGCAATGTCAGTGCGACGACCGGTCGGTCGTTATCGAGCATGGCAGCGCCATCCAGGAAGGTGCGTTTAAAGTGCTTTTCGATGACGAGGGTGATGCCGTGGCGCGCAAGGTACTCGCGTGCAAGTTTTGGTCCCTCATCGAATATGGACAGCTTGGCGAGGTCACGCAACCAGGCCGGAGTGATAGTTCCATGCTTGTACTCTCTGACCACGTTAACGGCTCGCGCTTGCCGTAAAACGCACATACGCCAAGCCAAGAGAGCCGTCTCATCGGCTTGGCGATCCCCGCGCTGGTGCATCGGTGCGCGCAGAAAAGCCTGGTTGACTTGCTCGGGCAACAAGTCACTCATGAATTTTCGGATCAGATCTTCGGCGTATTCTTTGAGGCGCTGTGCATTCCCTTCAAAATCTCCGAAGCAGCCTCGCTCCAGCATTTCCCTGAGCGGGAAACGAGTGAAATCCATCTCCGGCTCTTTATCCACCACCGTGCTGTCCGTTTCCACCTCTTCGATCAGGATATCGGCAGGGATGCCCAAGCCCTGGTTGAGTCGGCGGATCATGGGCAGCGACAGCGGGCGCTTGCGCGACAGAACCTCAGAGATCTTGGAGATCGAGCCGATGTAAGGGATAAGGTCTTTTCGGGATAGCTGCATCTGGTCCATCCGGAAAAGAATCGACTCAATCGGGTCTACCTTGACCGGGGGAACAGTTTGGCGTTCAAAGTCCTGAATGACCAAGGCCAGCAACTCGAGCTCGTTTTCTTCCTTGGAGTTGGTCTTGGGATCGAGCGACATGAGAGCAGACAGGCGCGCCATCGCTGCTTCATAGTCTTCATCACTCTTGATGATCTTCACATTCACTGCCATCTCCACCTGTCGTTTGCTTGCCTCACACACGTATACCTAGAACTTTTTCTTGTCGTACTCGGCATGGGTCCCGACCCACTCCACCACCACCAGTCCGTTCTGATATCGCACCTTGACTACAAGCCGATATGAGTTGCCCTTGATGTCAAAGATGACTCTGTTGTCGGCCAAGAAATCCGCTCTTCTGTATCTGCGCTTGATGTCATGCGACGTTTTCCAGTTCTCACGCTCGACATCCATCTGCCATGCGCCCAGTGGGCCACGCGAGGCTGCATGGTCTTTTTTGAACGCCTCGAGGATGGGCAAACCCAGAATTCGCATGCAGGAACCCGTGTTCACGGTCAGAGGTGTATCATATTTCCCAAAAAGGGACAATTCAAAGAAAATTTGAGTTAACGAGAGGGAAATCGGAGGACTCGGTAACTGTCGGCCGACCGCTGACGCTCCTCCGCGCTTGCGGAGCCAGACCCCCGGCCGTTCAGGTTTTCTCGATTAGCAGGACCCCGGACAGCCCCGAGTAATGCTTGTCACAGGTGAGCAATTGCGCGCCCTCTTTCTGCGCCGTCGCGAAGATGATGGCGTCTGCCATTGCCAGTTTCTGCGCGCGGCTGACCTCTGCCGCTGCAAGCGCTATTTCCGTATCGAGGGGAACGACGCGACAGACTTGCGTGAACGCAATCACCTGATCTGCACGTTCTTCCCCCACCTCCCTCACCAGCCATTTCGTCAACTCGAATTGAACCATCGTCGGTACCAACCAGTTGGACTGTTCGGGCAGGTGTTGAACCAACCGTCCCCCGGTCGCTGACCCGACCAGCCACTCGATCCAGGCCGAAGTGTCGACAAGCGTCATCAAACCCGGTCCGACCGATCGCGGTAGTCCCCGGTTGAAGCTCCCCGGGCGATTCCGCTGAGCGATTCACGTTTGGGCACAGGTACCAGGAGCACTCCCGTGCCTTTTGGAATGAAGGCAAAGGTGACCCCTGCCTGCCAGTGCTGTGCCTCGCGGATAGCCTTGGGTATGGATATCTGGAATTTGGACGAGAGCGTCGCTGTCTGGCCCATATCATTACCTTTTATTTATCGATAGACGAACCGTAAGAGAGAGCTCTGCCTTTTTCAAGCTCAAGGACTGGCCAGATGGATGTTCCGGTGAAGTGACCCGGCAGAATCTGCGCACCACTAGCCGCCAGGGGATGGACTGGTGCCGCGCGCCATGAGCGCGACCGTTGCCGGCCTCGGAACTGCGGCACAGCCCTGTGTTCGAGATTTATCTTGATGCGCGAGATGTTCATGATGGGCCTCCCCAAGTGATCCAAAGCCATCCCCATGCCCTCCCTCTCCATCGCCGTCCCCACCCATAGCCGCACCATCAGCGTCCAGACCGCGGTGACCTTGCTCGACCTCCAGACGGCCCTGCGCGGACGCTGGGAGGTGCAGGTGCGCTTTCACAGCGCCTCGGTCATCAGTGATCTCCGCAACCTCATCGCCGCGCATTTCCTGGCGAGCGACCATGATGTGCTGTTCATGCTGGATGCTGACCAGGGGATACCGGTTCCTGCAGTGCTGCGGATGCTGGAGTCCGGGCATCCAGTGATCGGGGCGTTCTATCCTCGACGCAACTTCTTCTGGGACAACGTCCGGCGAGAGGGTGGGTCGCTTGATATCGACAAGGCCCGCATTCAGGCCACGCGCTTCGTGGGCAATCCTCTGTCGGACGCCACCGGCAACGTGCAGGTGGTCAATGGCATGGTGCGCGCAACGGGTGTCGGCGGCGGCGCACTCATGATTCGGCGCGAGGTGTTTGCACGGCTCTCAGGGGCACACCCCGAACTTGCGGGCGCAGGGTTTCCGAACGAGGACGAAAACCTGCCTTTACCCGAGCACAACTGGGGCTTCTTCAATCCAATCATCGATCCCGCACGCGGCCTGCATCTTGGAGAAGATCTCTCCTTCTGCCGACGCTGGACCAAGGGCTGTGGAGGGGAAATCTGGGCCGAAGTCGTGACTCCCACCGAGCACGTCGGCCAGACCGTCTTCAAAGGTGCCTGGCTTGATTACATCCAGAGCTTCGAAGGCGGATAATCCGGCGTCATTTCAAGCAGGCACGTCTTCATGACCAACGAGATTTCTGCAGCCAACGCCCCTGTGCTGTTTCGTGAGCTGCCTACCGCCGGGGGATCGCGGCTCGGCATCGCTTGCCTCAATGCCGAGAAATCCCTCAATTCCCTCACTCTGGAAATGATCGATCTGCTTTGGCAGCAGATGAACGCTTGGGCTCGGGATCCCGGCATTGCACTCGTGATGCTGGAAGGCGCCGGCGACCGCGCTTTCTGTGCCGGTGCAGATCTCACCCGTCTGCATGCGGCATGCCTCGCGCATCATGCGTCCGCCGAGCGCGATGACATCCGCGCCAACACTTACGCGCTCGATTTCTTCTCACGCGAATACCGGCTCGACTATCTGCTGCATACCTTTCCCAAGCCCTTGTTGTGCTGGGGCCAAGGAGTGGTGATGGGTGGCGGCATGGGCCTCATGGCCGGCTGCAGCCATCGAGTGGTCACCGACCAGCTGAGACTCGCGATGCCGGAGATCAATATCGGGTTGTTTCCGGATGTGGGTGGCAGCTGGTTCCTGGCGCGCGCGCCCGGCCACACTGGAATCTTCCTTGCCCTCACCGCCTGCCAGCTGGGCGCGGGTGATGCCATTTTTGCCGGCCTGGCGGATGTCTGCATCCCGCATGCGCGTAAGGCGGAAGTCTTGCAGGCCATACTGGCCCAGACTTGGCCCGAAGATTCCCTGTCCAGTCGGCAGCAGCTCTCAAGTTTGCTGTCGGATCACGCGGCATCGAGCGAAGCGCCCGGTCCTCTGCGCGAGCATCTGGATCTCATCAACGCTGCGTGCAGCGCCCCTGATCCGCAGACGCTCATAGCAGCCACAAGGGCTCTCAAGGACACCAGTGAATGGTTTGCGCGCGGGGTGGCAACCCTGGAGGCGGGCTCGCCCAGCACCGCCCTGCTTTCCATTGCCCTTCAACGGCGTCTCAAGCGCTGCTCGCTGGTCGAGGTGTTCCGGGCCGAACTGGTGGCAGCACTCACGTGTGCGGCCAGGCCCGATCTTGCAGAAGGCATACGCGCCTTGCTCATAGACAAGGATCGCAAACCTCGATGGTCGCCGGCCAGCACAGGCGCGGTGGACGGCGCCTGGGTGGAGGGCTACTTCCGCAGCCCCTGGACTGCGGAAGCGCATCCTCTGCGGGATCTCGGTCAGGCGGTGGCTGGTACCTGATCAAAGGCCGCCGGATCCGGTGCGGCCAGGCAACGGGCGAAGTCGTCGATGGTGTGTGGCCACTGGGTGACCATGCGTCCTGAACCCACGCTGTAGTAGTTGCCACAGCTCGCCTGCCACACTTCGACCTTGCGGATGGCTTGCTGGATGTCCTCGTTGTAGCGCGCCTCGACTTCGGGACGCACATCAAGGCTGACCAAATCCTCGCGCTGCATGCGCTCGATCTGCTGCACTATCCAGCCCACCTGGATTTCGATCATCGCGATGATCGACCCATTGTTGGTGTTGGGCCCATAAAGCATGTAGAGATTCGGGAAGCCACTGGTGGCAACCCCGAGATAGGCCTGGGCGCCATCACTCCAGGCATCTTCCAGTTTGCGTCCCTCGCGGCCCGTAACTTCTATCGCTGAAAGATATTTGGATACCTGGAAGCCGGTGGCAATGATAAGCGTGTCAATTTCGCGCTCGCGGCCGTCGGTAGTCACGATGCCACCTTGCGTGATTCGCGCGATGCTATCCGTCACCAGCTCCACCTGCGGTAGATTGAACACCGGATAGTAGCGGTTGGAGAAGAGTGGGCGCTTGCAGCCAAAAGGATGGGTGGGCGTAAGCTTTTTGCGCAGCTCCGGATCTTTCACCACTTCGAGATTCCGCCTCGCATAGCCGGTGAGATCCGCCTGCAGCTTCGGGTTGTCGAAGAGCATGAATTCGTTCAGTTCACGGTAAATCTTCGCACGGGATTCGTGAATGGCGTTCGGATCTTCACGCAAATGCTTGAGCTGTTCCTCCGTGTAGGGAGCATCATCCTTGGGTGCAACCCAGTTGGCCGTTCGCTGGAATACATGCAGGCGGGATGTCTTCTCCGCAATTTCAGGGATGAATTGCACGGCGCTCGCCGCACTGCCGATCACCGCCACCCGCTTGCCGGTGAGATCATGCTGCTGGTTCCAGCGGGCCGAATGGAACATCGTGCCGCCAAACTCGCTTAAGCCCTCGATCTCGGGCCAAGCGAGATCATTGAACATTCCCATGCCGCTGATCACGATCGACGCCCGGTAAGTGGTGCAATCGGCCGTGCTCACCTCCCATCGGGAAGCATCATCCTGCCAGTGGGTCGCACGCACTTCGGTATGGAAGCGCACGAAAGGCAATACCTTGTACTTGGTCGCCACCTGCTCCAAGTATTCCAGAATCTCAGCCTGGCCGGCGAAGGGACGCGACCAGTCACGCTTGAGCTCGAAGGAGAAAGAGTAGAGGTGCGACTTCACATCGCACTCGGCTCCCGGATACCGGTTGTGCCACCACGTGCCCCCCACACCTCCGGCTTTCTCCAGGATGAGGAAATCCGTGATACCGGCCTCCTGCAGCTTGATGGCCGTGCACATCCCGCCCGGTCCGGCACCGATGATGAGGATGCGATAGTCCGTCTTTCCTTCTCTGCTCACGCTGTTCTTCTCCGAATCGAATCTTTTTGCGATCAGTCCTTGGTCAGGGGAGAGGTCAGCACTTCCACGATGCCAACACCCACGTTCACGGCACCTGTCAGTACTTCACCCGCCACTCGGGATTTCCAAGCATATCGGACGCAGGCCGAATCCGGTCAGCTTCGCTCCAGCAGGGACACGACCAGTCCGATGAGCCCACCGAACACGCCGCCCCACACCACCAGCCATCCGAGATGTTCGCGGATCATGTCCTCGACGATCTGCTTGACCTTGCCGGGCGTGAGCTCTGCCAGGCGACGGTCGATGATTTGCTCCACCTGGGCCACCAGAGAATCCGTGAAGCTGGCACTCTTGTCGGAGTCTCCCTGATTGTCTGCCAGCTCGGTCACGATGCCCTTCAGCTTGGCGATGATGGGATCCTTGAGTGGCAAGAGCGCCTTGCGTCCCCCCATCATGTTGAGCATTCCCCCCATGGGGGATTCGGTGATGGCATCCGTCAGATGCTCGAACACGCGGTCAAAGTCGATGCGATCCGTCACTGCGCCGGCCACGTTCGAGCCTTGCATGGCAAGGAAGCGTTCTATGTGCTCGCGCGAGAAGAATTCGCGCACGATGAGCTGCTTGATGCCGGCCTTGAATTCCTCGAAGCGAATCTGGATGACGCCGGAGCCGTAAAGGCCAGGCACGCGCTCGAAGAGCATGTGAATCGCGATCCAGTTCGTGATGGCCCCGGACAGGGCAAAGGCTCCCATCGCAGTGACAAAATGGCCATGGTTGGGGATGAAGTACCCGCCCACCCAGACGATGAGGGCGACAAGGTTGGTCACACTGCTCTTGTTCAGCACGGGGTCTGTCTCCGGGGCTGGGCTCGATGGAAGGATAGAGTTCAGAGGCGCGTCACAGAAGACGCTGTCAGGGCGATCTAGAGAGGAATCCGGTGGCGCTCCCACTGGGCGGCATGTGCAGCTGTGGTGCCTCCAATCAGCTCATTACTGACCAGACGTTTCAGCATCCGCCCGATGATGAGTTCATCGGTCACGCCGATTGCGCCATGCAATTGCACTGCCTCGCGCCCCAGCCGGCGACCTTCTTCGCCCGCGCTGGCCTTCGCCGCCGCGATGAAAGGGGCAGCCGTCGCAAGGCCTGCGATGTCCACTCGCAGACGAGCCACCTCGAGCAGTCCTTCCACACGCGTGACCTTTAGCAGCATGTCCACCAAACGATGCTGCAGGGCCTGGAACTCGATGAGCGGGCGACCGAACTGCTGCCGCTGGAGCAGATACTGCTGGGTCCGGCGCGTGAGTTCGCGCATCAGGCCCAGGCTCTCACTGGCAAGCAGCAGCGCATGCAGGGCAGCGGACTCTGCGAGCGCATCAGACAGCGTGCCGGAGAATTCGAGTCTGGTGTCCGGTTTGGCGGCCACGAGTTCCACGTCCCAATGTGACCTGCCATCAATGGCTGCATGGGCATGAAGCCGTACTCCCGCTGTCTGGGCTGGCAGCAGGAAGAGCCCCGGAGTCCCGGCTTCCTGTGCGACCACCAGCAAGGCATCACAGCCCGCGACATCAGCGACACCAGAACAGGTGCCATGCAGCGAGAAGCCGTCACCGCTGCTCTCGCAGCGCAGAGACCAGCCGCCATGTTCAGGAGCAAGAGAATCCGCCTCGTTGAAAACCAGCGCAGGACGACTTTCTCCAGCCATCCAGCGGCCGAGCAGCGAATCACGCACGTCATCCCCATTTGCACGACTCAACAGATGGCCGCTGAGTGCCAACTGACTCAGCAGCGGCTCCACCATCAAGGACGGCGACAAGGTCTCCGCCAGCACGCTCCATGCGGAGAGCGGCAAGCCCGAGCCGCCCACGGCCTCCGGCAGGCATGCACCCAGCCAGCCGAGTTCAGCGAACAGGGGCCAGTGCGCAGCCGGAGTTTCCTGCGTCATCTGGTCCGGATAGAGATCCGACAATACCTTGCGCGCACTGTCGGCCAGTGCCTGTGTCTCGGGAGCGTCCCCCGGCAGCAGCCTGCTCATCCCCACACCTGGCGCAGGGCGCGCATCACGAGGTCGCGCTGAATCTCGTTTGAACCGCCGTAAATGGTGGCGGCGAGATTGTTGAAGCAGGAAGCAAGTGCTGGCGCCATGGGCAGACCGCCGTCCGGCGCGCTGTCGGGCGGCCCGAACAGCATGGAGGCATCGCCTGTCTCCAGCGCCAGATCATCGATACGTTGCAGCAGTTCGGTCCATTCAATCTTGATGAGGTTGGCGCTCGCCGCGCGCATGGCCCCGCCGGCACCCAGCGCACCCATGCGGAATTCCATGCTCTCGTAAGCCAGCAGATCGCAATCAAGCTGCGCGAGCGCCGCGGCGATGCGGGGAGAGAGACGATTGGCCGCCCTGATCCGTTCGATCAGTTTCTCCAGGCGTCGTCGCAGTCGTCCACCAAAGACGAAGGAGCCGCGCTCTATCTCCAACAGGTAGCGCGCAATCTCCCACCCCTGTCCTTCCTCACCCAGACGGCAAGCCGTGCTCACTTCGACATTGTCGAAGAATACCTGGTTGAATTCGTGATCCCCGGAGAGCATGCGAATCGGCCGTACGCTCACGCCGGGCGTGTTCATATCCACCAGCAGAAAGCTCATCGCCGCGCGCGTATTTTCCCGCGCCGTGCGCAACAACACGAAGATGCGATTGGCATGATGCGCGTCGGTCGTCCAGATCTTGGAGCCGTTGATGACATAGCGGTCGCCGCGCCGCTCGGCGAACGTACTGAGACCCGCCAGATCAGATCCTGCGCCGGGTTCGGAAAAGCCCTGACACCATTCATCCGTGCCATCGAGCAGTGGCGGCAGGTAGGTCTCGTGTTGCGCCGGGGTACCAAAACGGACAATCGTCGGGCCCACGTAAATGAGGCCCATGGGCGGTGGCGCGGGCGCACCGGCATAGCCGAGCGCATACAGGAGCAGATAGTTTTGTACCGGTGACAAGCCCGCGCCTCCGGCGGACGCAGGCCAATGGCCCGCATGCCAGCGGCGGGGGCGCAATTTCTTCAGCCACGCATTGCCGCGATGATGATCCGCGACGAAGGTCCGCTGGTCGTCATCTGCAGCGGCGAGTGCGGGGTCCAGCTCCCGCTCCAGGAAGGCCAGCACTTCCTGATGGAAAGCCCGGTCCGCGGCATCCAGCGCATCCAGAAAGTACATGGCGTGTTCAGCTCTTGTCGCGGTCCAGACCCAGTGCCTTGCGAGTGGCCTCAGGCAGGCCGTTCGGGTCCACCAGAAGATCGTGGAGCTTCAACCAGTGGGTGTGGGCCAGCTGATGGAGATGGAAAGCATTCTGCATGGCCACATCCCGACCCTGTGCATCCTGGGCCCCGTTGACGGCCTTCTTGGCCATCTTGAGCGCAAAGCGCGACTTGCTCGCGATCTTGCGCGCCATGACGAGCGTGGCTTCCTCGAGTTCAGCCCGGAGGACGACCTGATTGACCATGCCGAGGCGCTGCGCTTCCTCGGCGCTCAAGGCGTCCGAGGTGAACAGCATTTCCTTCGCCTTGCGGGCGCCCACTTCCCAGAGGTGGTTGAAGAACTCAACCCCGTTCACGCCGAAACTTACGGTGGGGTCGCTGAAGCTCGCATCGTCACTCGCGATGATGAGATCACAGGGCCAAGCGAGCATCAGGCCACCGGCAATGCATTTGCCCTGGACAGCGGCAATCGTCGGCTTGGGGATGTTGCGCCAGCGTTCGCTGAAACCGAGATAAATCTCTTCTTCGCGCGCCATCTGGCGCTCGGCCCCGGCACAGGCGAAACCGCACACCGGAGCCACGGTACGGTAGTCGTGCATGGTCTCATACCATTCCTTCTCACCCAGATCGTGGCCGGAGGAGAAGTGCTTTCCGCGCGCAGCCAGGATGATGACGCGGATGTCATCATCGTGCGCGGCGCGATCAAACGCGGTATTCAGCTCGTAGAGGAGACGCGTGTCCTGGGCGTTGGCGGTGGCCGGTCGATTGAGCCAGAGCCGGGCGATGCCGGGCTCCGGAACCTCGTACTCGATGCAGGTGAATTCGGTGATGTCTTTCAAGGTCTGCCTCAGCGAGTGCCGCTGCCCCGGTTGCCCATCATCGCCTTGAAGCCCTCGCGTGGCCCATTGGGCTGCGCATTGGGGCGTGGCGGCACATAATCGGTGTAGTCCCCACCTTGGCGCAGGCAGGTCTCGCGCTTGTCGTCTTCGGTATCGCCATAGACCTTGATGTACGAGCCGCTCAGCAGGCAGCGTTTTTCCGGCGCCTGGGCATTCGCCGGACCTGCCGCCACGAAGAGGGTCAGCAAGAGAGTCAAGGTCAGAGCTGTCGTGTGGGTCATCCGCATAGTCGAACCTGCTTGCAAGAGAGTTGTGTGAATCATCGTGCCGCGCCTTTATACCAGTGTTCGCCGGTGTTCGGGGAGGATTTCCAGCATCCCGTGCACGCGACCGTGCACTTGGGACGGTCTGAAACCTGCCGCTAGAATCAAGGCGACTCCGGGTCCATCTCGGGACCACTCCGGCACCATTCCAGGAGAGACAGCCATGCCTAGCACCATACCCTCATCCGACGACCAACCCGCAGACGTGGACGCGGTAGTCATCGGTGCCGGTTTCTCCGGCCTTTATGCTGTTTACCGTCTGCGCGAAATGGGGCTGCCCCACCGCGCCTTCGAACAAGGGAGTGGGGTCGGCGGCACCTGGTACTGGAACCGATACCCCGGGGCGAGTTCAGATTCCGAAAGCTGGGTCTACTCCTTCACGTTCTCGCCCGAGCTTGAGCAGGAGTGGACTTGGAGCTGCCGGTTTCCAGAACAGCCGGAGATCCTCCGCTATCTGGAACATGTGGCTGACCGCTTCGATCTCAAGTCCTGTTTTGATTTCAACACCAAGGTGGTGGAAGCCCGTTGGGATGAGGCCGCGCGCCGCTGGCGGGTTCAAACCGCCCAAGGAGAAGAAGTCCAAGCACGGTTTCTCATTACCGCAGCGGGCTGCCTGTCGGCCGCGCAGGTACCCGCAATCCCGGGCCTGGAGGACTTCAAGGGCGACTGGTACCACACGGGTGAGTGGCCTCACGAGCCAGTGGATTTCAGCGGCAAACGCGTCGGGGTCATCGGCACCGGATCGTCGGGCATCCAGTCCATTCCGGTCATCGCCCGCCAAGCCCAACACCTCACCGTCTTCCAGCGCACGCCTAATTTCAGCGTGCCTGCGCGCAACGCACCCCTGTCTGCGGAACGCATCGTGGAACTCAAGCGCAACATCAGGAAAATCCGTGAAACCTGCCGCTGGTCCACCATTGGCCAGCCCTATGACTGGCGCGATCAGGAGGCCCTGAAGCTGCGACGGGAGGAGTTTCTGGCACAGCTGGAAGCCGACTGGCAGAAGGGTGGCTTCGAGTGGATGTTTGGCAGCTTCAAGGATCTGCTCACGGACAGGGAGGCCAACGAGATTGCGGCCGAATTCGTGCGCGAGAAGATCCGCGCCACGGTGAAGGATCCGGTGGTGGCCCGCAAACTCATCCCGCAGGGCTACCCCATAGGCACCAAGCGCCTGCCGCTCGATTCAGGCTACTTCGAGACTTTCAATCGCGAGAACGTCTCGCTGGTGGATTTGCGGGAGACCCCTATCGAGCGCATCGTGGCCGAGGGCGTGAAGACCAGCGCCGATGTCCATGCTCTGGATACGCTGGTGTTCGCCACCGGCTTTGATGCGCTCACCGGCCCACTCACCCGTCTCGGCATTCGGGGTCGGGATGGCCAGACTCTGCAGCAGAAGTGGGCCGAAGGGCCACAAACCTATCTGGGCCTCGCCACGCGAGGCTTTCCCAACCTCTTCATGATCACGGGGCCGGGCAGCCCTTCCGTCCTAGGCAACATGCCGACCTCCATCGAACAGCATGTGGACTGGATCTGTGACTGCCTTCTGCACATGAAGCAGTCGGGCAAGGAGCTTATCGAGCCCGCCTCCGAAGCGGAGGCGCAATGGGGGGCGCATGTGAAGGAACTCGCCGACGCCACGTTGTTTCCGCAGACAGACTCCTGGTACATGGGCGCCAACATCCCGGGCAAACCCCGGGTATTCATGCCTTACATAGGAGGGTTTGGCACCTACCGTAAACTTTGTGCCGAAATTGCCGCAAAAGGGTACGAGGGCTTCCTCTTCGCCTGAGTACCACCAGTTGGCAGCGTGCCGGCCATCATCACAGCTCAGCTGAACGGCTATTTGCTGGCCCAGATCCGGACTCGTGACCTAGTCCCAGACTGGGAAGAACGCGCTCCAGGAGGTCCAGCAAGGCCCGCATGACGCGGCTGCGGCGGCGCGGGTGGGCCAGCAGACCCCGTGATTTTCGATCGAATTCCCCGCGTGCCGGCTTGAACAAGCCGAGATCCACCAGCGCCGAGAGGGCCATGCTGCGTTCAGCACTCATCACGCGAAAGCCCGTCTCTGCCAGCGTCCTGCGAATGGCTGCCTGGGGAAAGAAGAAGAGATGCCAGTGTGGAGAGACCAGAGTGCCACCCGCTTTGGCTTCGCGCACAAAAGGCAGCACATCGAAACTCCCGTCCGGCATCACGAGCTGAATCTTGCCGCCGGGTTTCAGGGCTAGGTACAGTTTTGCCAGCGCGGCCTGGGGGGCGACGAGATGCTGGAGCACATCATTCACGCAGATGATGTCGTAGTGACTGTCCGCCAGATCCACTCCCTCGATGTTTCCGACGGCGATCTCCACACCCAGTCTGGTACGCCCGTACTCGGCTGCTTCTTCAGAGATCTCCAGCCCATGGACTTCCCAATTGGAGGCGTCTGCCACACCCTTGATGAAGTGCCCGGTGCAGCAGCCAATCTCGAGTAGCCGGCCGGGCACGAAACTCAAGGTGGCACCAAGCTCACGACCATCGCGCAGGCGGGCGGGCCCGATATCACGTACGTAATTGAAGTAGCCAGCGGGCTTGCCCTTGGCATCCAGATATTCGCTGGCATAGCACTGGCGCAGTGCCTCCGGACTCGGCAACGGATGCGAGAACATCACACTGCACTTCGCGCAGCGTCTGATCTCGACTTCACCAATACGCGAGAGCGCCATCTGGCCGAGCTGCTGGTCGGCAGCTCCGCGGCAAAGGGGACATGGGATCATGGACAGCCTCCTTGCAGCCCCATGGGCCTGTGCTGTCCTTGGCGGCAGTTCTTGGATTTTCTTGATACTGAGGGCGGGTCAACCGCCAACAAGTCGCGTCCCAGATCCGGCGGGATCCGCGTCAGCCATCCCCAGCGGAGTCGTCGATTGGTAGGGGGGGTGTCGTGAAGCCGGGCAGGACATGGCGGTTGAGATGTTCGAGGTAAGCCTCGCTTGCCCCCTTCGCCACAGCACCCCGGGACTCCAGCACGTATACGCAACGCAGTGACAGATCTACCGACTGGTAGCAGTAATCCATGACGACCGCGAGGGCACGCAACTGGTTATCGGTGAGGGTTTCGGGGCGGATGAAGTCCCGGACGTACACGATGTCCGCTTCCAGCAACTGGCGTAGCGCGTAGCGGGCGTCGTTGTTGAGCACCAGAGGAGAGACGATGCAGTTCTTGATGGCGATGAAACAGTGCGGGATGAAGCCCATGCGCCTCAGACAGGTATCGAGTTCGCCCAACCCGGGCTGGCCCTCGTAGAGCGAGACAAACGAAAGTTCGGTCTGGATGGCTACCGCTCCGGCAAGCTTTATCGCGGCAGACTCCAGCACCGCAAGCTCGGCCCCCTGGACATCGATCTTGAGGAAATCGACGTGCTCGATTTCCGGAAGATCATCGAGGCGAACGGTGGGCATCTCGATTTCCGCGACCACACGCGCGTTGTCCCGAAACGTCTCGAAGGTATCCAGGGCGCGAGGATCAGGCCGAAGGAAACTCGACAAGCCCGAGAAGTGGGTCTGGCGGAATGTGCGCACCGACCCATCGCCGATAGCATAGGGGAGATAACGCTCATGACTTCCGGCATCACGCTGGAGTTGCGCGCAGATATCGGCCTGCGGCTCGAAGCCGGTCAGCCGGCCAAGCCCGGCTTCCAGTAGAGGGGCGTAGGGCCGATCGGCGTCAATGGGATTGGCCCCGATGTCCAATATTTCTAGTGGACGGGCGAGACCGAGCAGGTCGGAGAGCATTTGGGGCAGCGTCCTGGATTTGACTGTTCAGCTTGAGGGCAGAGGTGTGCCTCCCGGATCCCATCTTGAGTATCCAGGAGGCGCGGCGGCAGCGCCCTGATGGTCAGGAAATGACTAGCCCGGCCAGATCGCTCTGTTCCCGCCATTTCTCCATCAAGGTGTAGAACTGCACCGGCCCCTCACCGTACTGCCCTTCGAGAAAGCCTTCGCCCTGCCCGCTCTTGCCCTCCGCGTTGTAATAACCCGGGGTGCAGGTTGTCTGGTACTCGGACATGAAGCCCGGTTTCGAGACCGTTTGCACCCAGGCGGCTTCCGCCTCGGGAAGGGCTTCAAAGCGCTTGGCGCCGCGGGACCTGACTGCGTCTATCACCCAAGCCACGTGCAGTGCCTGCTCGTTCAGCATATAGGTGAAATTGGGCGCGAGGCCGGTCTGGGTCAGACCGAGGTGAAAACAGTTGGGGAAGCCACTGCTGTAGAAGCCGTGGTAGGTGCGCATGCCGCGCGCCCAGTACTCCGAAAGAGAGACACCATTGCGGCCATGGACCTCGAACTCCGAGCGTCGCGTATAGGCCGTGCCCACCTCGAAGCCGGTGGCGAAGATGAGGCAATCGAGTGGGTACTCCACGCCATTGACCACGGCACCATGCGCCGTGATGCGCTCCACGCCTTTGCCTTGGGTATCCACCAGGGTGACATTGGGACGATTGAAAGCCGGCAGGAATTCATCGTTGAAGGTCGGGCGCTTGCACCACTGCTTGTACCAGGGCTTGAGCGCGGATGCCGTCGCAGGATCCTTGACCACCTCATCCACGCGATGCCGAATCTGGTTCATCTTGCGGAAATCGGCGATCTCCGCAAGGAGCGCGAAGTCCTCGGGCTTCATGCCCGTTTCAGCCGGCTTGTTCAGCAGTTCCCCCAGGGCCTTGAAGAGATCTGTCCAACCGTCCTTGACCATGTCTTCGGCCTGGGGGATGGCGCTCAGGATCGCCGCGAAATTATGGTTGCGCACACGCTGCCAGCCGGGCTTCAGGCTCCCGGCCCAGTCCGGATCAGTCGGCTTGTTGCCTCGTACGTCGATGGCGGATGGCGTGCGCTGGAACACGCAGAGGTGGCCGGCATGCTTGGCCACGTAGGGCACGCACTGGATGGCGGTGGCGCCCGTGCCGATTACGCCCACCCGCTTGTCCGCAAGCTTGTGCAATCCGCCGGTGGAATCACCGCCGGTGTAGTCGTAATCCCAGCGGCTGGTGTGGAACATGTGACCCTTGAATGTGGACAGGCCGGGAATGCCAGGAAGCTTGGGCCGGTTCAAAGGACCACTGGAGAGAATGACGAACGAGGCCTCGATATGGTCTCCGCGATCCGTCTCCACCTGCCACGCATTCCGCGCTTCATCCCACCGCAGGCTGCGGGTGAGGGTCTGGAACAGTGCCCGCTCATACAGCTTGAAATGGCGACCGATGCGCTGGGCGTGCTCCAGAATCTCCGGCGCATAGGAGTATTTTTCCCGTGGGATGTAGCCGGTTTCCTCCAGCAACGGGAGATAGATGTAGGACTCGATATCGCACTGGGCACCGGGATAGCGGTTCCAGTACCAGGTCCCGCCGAAGTCCCCGCCGCGCTCGACGATACGCACATCCGTGATGCCGGCCTGCGCGAGTCGTGCCGCGGAGATGAGGCCACCGAAGCCACCGCCGATGATGAGGACTTCCACTTTTTCCCGGAGGGGTGCGCGCTCTACACGCTGTACATAGGGATCATCGGCAATGGCCGCCAACTCACCCGCAACTTCCACATACTGATCGTTGCCATCCGTGCGCAGGCGCTTGTTGCGCTCCTCCGCATAGCGGGCACGCAATTCCTCCAGGTTGAAATCGAGATTGCCGAGTACGGAAGTGTTGATTGCGGCAGGATTGGCGGCCATCTTGGGGCTCCTTGAGTTTACCGGGCGGTTTTTTATTGGATTGCTGCTCAGAGAACTTTGAAATGCAGCGCATGCAGAGCATCGAGCAGCGCCGCACGAGGGTCCGGGCTGCGGCCTGCGCTGCGCCAGGCGACATGATTATCGGGGCGCACCAGCAGCGCGCCCTCGGGTGTGAGGCCGCGCTCAGCGGCCCAGAGGCCCTGCACATCTGCCGGACCTTCGTCGGCATTGAGGCTCATCGTGCGCAGCGCATACCCTTGGGATTCCGACACGGCGGATGCAGCGGCAACCCAAGCCTCACCTTTATTTCCAGTGATGAGCAAGGGCTGTCCCATGTTGCCGACCAGATCATGCGTTGAGAGTCGAGCTTCCTGCTGCTGTAACCAGGCATGCGGCAGACGATGGCCAGGGCGCGCCACAGGCAGGTAGCGCTTGCCCATGGGATCGCGCGCGGGGGGGTGGGCTGCCATCCGGCAGGAGGGCGCCTTCCGCGTAGGCGTAGCCGAGCTCCAGATCATGCGCCTGAAATTCGGCGCGCTGGGTATCGAATACCGCAGCCGCCCGCGCCCGACGTGTCTCGCCCATCGGAGTCTCGGCAAAGAACAGCTCGAAATTGGCTTTCCGCGCCGCCGGGGGATGCAGGGGTGAGAAACCCATGCCAGCATCGCAGACGGCGTGGTTCATGGCCGTGAACATGGCCCAGTCCACATTGCGCATCCCGACCGGGCGGCGTTCACTGGCATACGTGTCGAGCAGGGTCGCATGGGCGCGGCCGTGCAGAACCGCCGCCAGCTTCCAAGCCAGATTGTGCGCATCACCCACGGCGGTATTCAGACCAAGCCCCGTGGTTGGGGGATGTCGATGGGCGGCGTCGCCCGCCAGGAAGATGCGGCCTTCCTGGTAGCGCGCAGCGAGCACGGCATCCAGCACCCAGTTGCTGACCTTGTGCACCGTCAATTCCAGATCGGGGAGCTGCAGCAGCGAACGCAAGCGAGGCAGCACCGCGGTCTCGTCGTAGTGATCGGGATCGACCGGCGCATGGCTGAAATGGATGACCCATTCCTCGGAATGCCGTCCCCAGGTCGGGCCCATGGGCACCATGGCGCCGCTACCAAAGACGCCGCTGTTGTGCGGATTGATGAACCAGGTGATGAGGCAGGCATCGTCCCACCACTGCGACAGATCGGCCGACACATGCGAGGTGACAATGCGCCCGAGATTGGTGGGACCCTCCATCTGGATACCGAGCATAGGGCCCACGGTCTTGCCCCCATCCGCTGCGACGACGTAATCCGCCCTCACTTCATAAACCTGACCTTGGGCGACATCGCGGATGGTGGCAGTCACGCCATTTTCATCCTGCCTGAGGTCCACCAGCTCATGGTGAAAGCGAACGCGTCCTGGCCCGCGCGCCTCGGCATGCTGGCGCAGCAGGGGTTCCAGGCGTATCTGCGGATAGTTGGTGGAAGGACAGGGACTGTCCTTGGCATAGGTGGCAGCGAGTTCCCCGCCCCCGAAGGCATCGAGTTCCTGAAAGGTCCGGGCGTCCAGCGGGCCATCTCCGCCGAGGGTTGTCCGCCACCGCACCTTACCCATGTGCGCCATGGGTGTACCCACTGCGTAGACGGAATCGGCCAGGCCATGCTGACGAAAGATTTCCATCGTGCGCTGGTTCAGGTAATGCGCTTTCGGCAGATGGGAGGTGGTGGGGTGGCGTTCAATCAGCAGGTGATCGATGCCCATGTCCGACAACAGAATCGAGGTGGTGAGCCCGCAGGCGCCGCCGCCAATGATGAGTACCGGGACCTTTTGCGCGCTCATTTCGGGAAATCCCCGGATACGTCAGAAGTGCCAAGGACGCCTGATTTCATGGCTGCGGCGGGCTCATCATGCGCATCATCGGATCCGGCATGCTCGGGCCTGCCAAAGCCCACGCGCGCGTTGTGAGCTCGGACACCGGAGTACCCGCCAGCAGCGCTTGCCGCATGTGCCGCGGATCGAAAGCCGGACCGATAGGGTCGGCGGCAAACTCGGGCCCCAGCATGTAGGCGGTGGCCGCATCAGCCGATGCAAAATTGTCGATCTGCAATTCCACCATGTTGCCATCCGGATCGCGGTAGTAGAGCGAAGTGGTCACGCCATGCTGGATGGGCGTGAGTGGCTCTATGCCGTCCGCGGCAAGTGCTGCGTGGCGGTCCAGCAGATCGCCCAATGAGGCAAAGGTGTAGGCACTGTGGTGCATGCCCACCGTCAGGGGTGTGCGTTCCACCAGGGGAGCGCCGGGCGGAGACAGCAGGGCGAGCCGATGGTGTTCCTCATCGAAAGTGAGGAAACACAGCACAGGATTCTCGTAGACGACGTGGGCGCCGAGGACCTTGCAGTACCACTCCCGCATCCGCGGCAATTGCCGGGTCATGAGCACGAGGTGGGCGAGTCGGGCTTGGGCAGGCATGACTGGACTCCGGTGACCCTTGAGTTCGCGCAACGCGCGCGCGTCACGACTATAGAAGCCGCTCTCCGCAGTGGTCAACGCCGTCGGGTTGCAGTGACCTTGAGATAAAAAATGCCGCAGCGCAGCTTTTCAGCATCATTCCGGCGCCAGCAAGGCCAGCGCACGCCGCGTGGCCGTGACCCTGTCCTCGTTCACGGGACTGACCGCCAGCACGGGCAAATCGACGCCGGCTTCCCGGAAGCGCTCGATGCGCGCACGGCACTGCGCGACGTTGCCGAAGACGCAGACCTCTTCCACCAATTCATCCGGCACCTGCAGGGCTGCGCTCCGACGATTGCCTGTCTCCCAGGCCACTTTGAGCGCGTCCATCGCCGTGCCAAACCCTGCCCTGCACCATTGGCGCCGGTAATTCGGCAGCTGGGCAAAAAAGGCGAGGTTGTAGCGCGCGGCGGCACGGGCTGCGTCTTCGTCCTCCGATAAAAAGGTCGGGAAACTCAGGCAGCATTCGAATGGCTCATCCGCCAAGGCCGACTCGGCGCGCGCAGCATGCGCGGCTCCCAGCAGTACGGGCAGGTAGGTACGTGGTGAGAGAAAAGGCATGAGCCCATCACCCAGCGCACCCGCCACGGCCGCACTCTCCACGGTATTGCCGGCCACATGCACCGGAATGTGATGGAGGCTCGGTGGAGGGACCAGAAAGCCCTCACCGACCTTGCCCGCCAGCGCACTGCGCACGTAAGCCGTGTATTCGCCGAGGCGCTCACGCGCATTGCCCATGTCGATGCCGAGCTTAGCCAGCAGCCCGCTGTGGCTCATGCCGAGCCCCAGCAGCAGTCGTCCGCCTGCGAGTTCGGCAATCGTGCGCGCCGTTGCGGCAGCCAGAAAGGGATGACGGAAATAGATGTTCGCGATGTTGGTGCCGACAGTAATGCGCTGCGTGGCGTGGGCGATGGCCTGGCACACGGCCAGCGCATCTCCCCGGCCTTCGTTCACCAGCACGGCTTCATAGCCATGGGCTTCCGCGAGTTGTCCCAAGTCGACCTGCGAAGCGAGCGAGGCGTCCGTGACTGTGGAGAGAACGACTCCGAGACGAGCGGGCATGTGGGCGGTCCATTCAGCAGCTTCCCTGCACTTTACGCCAGCCCTCTGCCGGAGGATATTGCGGCCACAAGATCAATCACGACCGCACGGGGAGACGTTCATGGAGATCGGGTTTCTGCATATCGCGACCCAGCAATCCGGCGACATCACGGCGATAGCACGCCGGGCCGAAGAGATTGGCTTTGATTCGCTCTGGATACCTGAACACCCCGTGATTCCGCTGGAACGCAAGACCCCTTACCTGCTGGGGGGCGAGTTGCCGGAGCACTATGGTCGCTGGACGGATCCGCTCATCGCACTCAGCATGGCCGCCGCCGTCACCACTCGACTCAAACTGGCCACCGGCATCTGCCTGTTGCCAGAGCGCGAGACGCTGGTCACGGCCAAGGCAATTGCGAGTCTCGACTACTACTCGCGAGGACGCGTGATGCTCGGCATAGGCGCCGGTTGGCTGAGAGAGGAAACCGAACTCTTCGGCGCGAACTTTCTCACCCGCTGGCAACGCATGCGGGAGATGACGGAAGCCATGCGCGTGCTGTGGACGGAAGCATTGGCTTCCTATGCCGGCAAGCAGGTGAGCTTTCCCCCCGTTCGTTGCGAACCGAAACCGTATCAGGCAGGAGGCCCGCCCTTCCTGCTGGGTGGTCATGGGGAGAAAGCCCTGCAACGCGTGGCCCGCAGCTACGATGGATGGTGCCCCATCGTGCCGGATGCAGGCAGCTTCGCGCAGGAGGCGCGCGAGCTGAAAGAGATGTTCGCGGCACAGGGCCGCAACCCCGCCCAACTGATCCTGAGCCCATTCGTCGATCCCGCCGACGGCCAGCTCTCCGACTCGGAGCTCCGCGCCTACAAGGCGGCCGGTGCCAACCGTATCGTGCTGTTCTCGATCAGCATGTCGGAGGAGATCTCGAACGGCGCAGGCTTCTCCTGGCTGGAGAAATGCGCGGACATCGTAGCCCGCGCGCGGTCGCTTTGAAGCGGACGCGTCAGACCAGACGGAAGTGATGCAAACCTTCGTGCCGTGAGATCACGATCTCGCGGCCGATGACTTCTTCTTCAAACAGGCAGGCCAGTGCCGCGGCATCACCGGGCATGGCTCGCGCGAGGCAGCGGCCACCCCCCTCGCGCAGTCGAGCGACGACGAAACCCTCGGCAGCCAGCTCTTTGCGGTAAATCGCGGCACAGGTCTCGATGTTCGCCCGCCCCTCGGCCTTCTCATCCACCACGATATTCGCCAAGGATTGCACGGCGCGTTGTTCGGCGCTCGCATCCACCGGCTGCCAGTGAAGTGGCGGGGTGGCGCTGTAGACACCCGCGGAATGCTTGGAGAGATAGCCGCCGTTCGCCACCAGCAGGCCTTTGGCCGCCGGTTGCGCGCGCAGTCGCTCCACCAGACTCGCCAGCGCATGCATGCTGTAGTTGTTGCCGGGGCCGCCAAAGAACGGCAGGCCACCGGTCACGGTTAGCGGGCGGCAACCGTCCAGCGGCAGGCCGAGCGGCTCGGCAATGCTGCTGACCGCGATCGGAAAACAGCTGTAGCAGTCGAGCGGACCAATCTGCTCGATCGTGAGATCGCTGGCAGCCAGTGCCAGCTGCACGGCGCGGTTCTGCGCCTCCGAAGCGTCCAGCCTTGCGCGCCTCAGCACATTCGCTTCATCCAGATCCGCGTGTCCGTGCAGATGGATCCATTTCGAGGGTGGGATGCCGGCCTCCCGCGCGACACCCACGGTGGTCAGGATTACGGCGGCGGACTGGTTCACGCCATCTTGGGCCACCATCCAGCGGGTATAGGGTTCGCACAGGCGATAGTTCTCAACCGAGGGCGTGGCGAGGTACTCCGCCGTGCGCGCCACGGGGAATTGGGCAAAGGGATTGGCCGCGGCAATCTCGCTGAAAGGCGCGAGCAGGGCCGCCATCTCGGCCCGATAGCGGGCGAGTGAAAGCTTCTTGCGGGCGCGCCTTACCTGCTCGAACAGGGCATAGACATGGATGGGCCAGGCAATGCCGTGCTGCTGTTCATAGGGCGTGACGAACGGTTTGCCGGGCCAGCGATCTTCACAGCTGCCCTCGATTTCCTCGGCCCAATTGAGCGCCAGCCCCTGCTTTGAAGCGTAACGGATGGTCGCGATGGCCTCTGCCCCGGTGAGCAGGGCGGCGCGGATTTCCCCCGCATGCAGACGGGCCGAGAGCGTGTTCACCAGACGTTGGGGCGACTGCCCTCCCACCTCGGCGTAGATGGCGTGGGTTGGAGCCAGCCCGAGCCGACGCGCCACTGAACGCGGAACATTGTTGGACGAGCCGAAGGGATTGGCCCACATGCCGCGGTCACCCACCGAATGCTCAAACAGACGGACCATGGCAAGCACGTCGATGAGCGGGGAAAGTTTTTCCCGGGCACCGGTGTCTGCCAGCGCCTGGTGGCCTGCGGTAGCGGCAAGTTCAATGGGAGACAGCAGAGTCGTTTGCGCGGCCAGATCGCGTTGGACGCACTGGCCGACACCGACCAATACGGGTAACCGGGAATCGAGTGAGGTATTCATGGTGCGCCACTATGTCACAGCCGGTGCTTCCCGCGCACCGGAGGCAACGCTTATGCTCCGGTCGGTCATCAACCGGGGAGGACCAGCCATGGGCATGCGCCAGATCACCGCTGCAGACGGATTCACTTTCAGCGCCTGGGAGGCCCTGCCGGCCGGACGCCCCAAGGGCGCTGTCGTCGTGATCCAGGAGATATTTGGCGTCAACGCGCACATCCGCAGCGTGGCCGAGGGCTATGCCCGCGAGGGGTACGCCGCGCTCGCCCCTGCCCTGTTCGATCGCGTGGAGCGCAATGTCGAGCTTGGATACACCGATCAGGATGAATTCCAGAAAGGCATCCGGCTCGCTTTTCAGGACTTACGCCTCGAAGATGCCCTGCGGGATCTGCAGGCCACCGTCACTGCGGCCAGCGCGTATGGCAAGGTCGGCGTGGTGGGTTACTGCTTCGGCGGCCTGCTGACCTGGTTGTCAGCCTGTGCGCTGGAGGGCGTGGCGGCTGCTTCCTCCTACTATGGCGGCGGCATCGCCAGGCAGCTGGACCGCAAGCCGTGTTGCCCCATCATCCTGCATTTTGGCGAGCGCGACATGCACATTCCCATGAGCGAGGTCGAGGCGCTGCAGAAGGCCCACCCCGGAATTCCAGTGCATGTGTATGCCGCCGACCATGGCTTCAATTGCGATACGCGTGCCAGCTACGATGCAGCCAGCGCCACGCTGGCCCGCCAGCGAACTCTGGAATTGTTTGCCCAATATCTCTGAGTACGGCCGTGCGCATTCACGGAACATTCCGAGCAATCATCAATGAGGAGACATCGATCGTGAGTGACGTCAATCAGGTATGGAGATTGCGCAAGCGTCCCGTCGGCGAAATTGCGGACGACGTGCTGAGTCTGGAAAAGGAAACGGTTCCCGAGCCTGCGGAAGGCCAGTTCCTGTTCCGCATGAATTATCTGTCGCTGGACCCCACCAACCGCATCTGGATGAGTGACATGGACCAATACATGCCGCCCGTCGCACTCAACGATCCCATGCGGGGCGTGGTGTGTGGCACGGTGGTGAAGTCCAGGCACCCGGATTTCGCGGCGGGGGATGTGGTGAGCGGGCTTGGTGTGTGGGCCGATTACCAGCTGGGTACGCCAGCCACCATGGGCAAGATGCAGACGCCGCCGGGCGTTTCCGTGGCGGATGCCTTCGGGCTCTTTGCAGTGGTGGGCCCGACGGCCTACTTTGGCCTGCTCGATCTGAGTGAACCCAAGGCCGGCGAAACGGTGGTGGTGTCTGCCGCCGCCGGAGCGGTCGGTTCGATCGTCGGCCAGATTGCGCGCATCAAGGGTTGCCGCGCGGTAGGACTGGCCGGCACTAATGCCAAGTGCAAATGGATCGTGGAGGAGCTCGGCTTCGACGCCGCCATCAACTACAAGAAGGAAAATGTGGCTGAGGCACTCAAGCGTGCCTGCCCGAAGGGCATCGATGTCTACTTCGACAATGTCGGCGGGGATATCCTGGATGCCTGCTTCAAGCAGATGAATCTGGGCGGGCGCATTCCCACCTGTGGACTCATCTCACAGTACAACGCGACCGGAGAAGTTCCGGGGCCGCGCAACTATCCGATGATCTTGATGCAGCGCCTGAAGGTGCAGGGCTTCATCGTGCTGGATTTCGCGCATCGCTACCCGGAAGCCATCATGGCGCTTGGCCAGTGGATGCAGGAAGGCAAGCTGAAGTTCAAGGTGGACATGTACGAAGGGATGGAGAGTGCCGTCAAGACACTGCGCAGGCTCTATACCGGCGACCACACCGGCAAGCTGATGCTGCACGTAGGCTGAGCCGCGCGCAGAGAAAGAATCCTTCTCCGGAGATCGTCAGATCCCCGGAGAAGGCCGAAACTCAGTAAGAGTTGCGGCGCGGCGGGCTGCTCTCGCGCGGACGCGACTCGTTCACCCGCACGTTACGGCCCTTGAGAGGCTGGTCATTCAGCGCCTTGATGGCAGCTTCGCCCTGAGCCTTGTTGGGCATTTCGACAAAACCGAATCCCTTCGACTGGCCCGAGAACTTGTCAGTGATGACCGAGGCGCTGGTCACTTCGCCAGAGGCGGAGAAAGCGTCGCGGAGGTCGGCATCAGTGACGCCATAAGCCAGGTTTCCAACATAAATATTCATGCAAATCTCACAAAAAAATGAAGCGTGCGTTGTCCGTGATTCGGACACCTGCAGCCAGCGGCACAAGTAATGCAGGCGCCCATCAGCCGGAAAGCCGGCGGATTCTTTGGACTGATGAAGAGCGCATGGACGAGAGCGGACAGAGGCGGGCTTAATCAGATGCCGTCTGCTTGGTGTGATGTCAATGCATCACCAGACGGGATTGGCGGAGACTACTCCGCTTTTCTCGCGAAAGATAGCACTTTGAACAACAGTGTCGATTGGGCAACCCCAACGGGAGACTCTCATGCGCGAAATTCTGCTGGTGACTAGCGGCAGTCGCGGCATCGGCGCCGCGACCGTAAAGCTTGCCGCCCGTGCGGGACAGGCAGTGGTGTTCAGCTATCACCAGGCGCGCGATGCGGCGGAGGCCTTGTGCGCGGAAGTCGCAGCAAGCGGCGGTGAAGCGCATGCCTTTCAATCGGATGTCGCGCAGGAAAGCGACATCCTGCGGCTGTTTTCGGAAGTCGATCGACTGGGCACCCTGAAAGGCTTGGTCAACAACGCAGGCATCGCGGAGCGACAGCAGCGTCTGGTGGAGATGGATCTGGCGCGACTCCGTCGGGTGTTCGACACCAATCTCATAGGCAGCATGCTGTGCGCACGGGAGGCGGTGAAGCGCATGTCCACCCGACTGGGTGGCAAGGGGGGGCGGCATCGTGAATGTCTCCTCGGCCGCCTCCAAGGGTGGGCTCGACACTTTTACCCCGGGCCTTGCCAAGGAAGTGGCTGTGGAGGGCATTCGGGTGAACGCGGTGCGGCCCGGCCTCATCTACACGGACATTCACGAAAGCTATGGGGACCCTACCCGGGTGGAGCGCCTGCAAGGCAATGTTCCCATGCAGCGCGGCGGCACCGCCGAGGAAGTCGCCGAGGCAATCCTCTGGTTGCTGTCGCCAGCGGCGTCTTACTGCATCGCGAACTTCATCGACGTGTCAGGCGGGCGTTGAGGCGGAGCGGCAAGATGGTCGTTTTTGGTCCGTGAGGATCTAGAATGGAACCCATACAGGAGGTCCTATGGCCATCAACGTCAAGCTTCCGGAAAAACTGGTAGAAAGCGCCAAGCACCATGCGGCCATCGAGCATCGATCTGTCCCCAAGCAGATAGAGTACTGGTCACAGATCGGCAAGATTGCCGCCGAGAATCCGGATCTACCGTTCAGCGTGATTCGCGACATCCTGATCGCTGATCAGGAGGAGGCATCGGGCGAATACCGGTTCGGCTGATGCGTTTTCTGGTCACACCGACGTTCGAGCGCACCAGCGGGAAACTGCATGCCAGGCAGAAGGCTGCGCTCGACGAGGCGGTGCGGGCGATCGCCAGTGACCCCGATATCGGTGAGGCCAAGGTGGGGGATCTGGCCGGGGTCCAGGTCCACAGGTTCAAGATGCTCAACCAGCTGTGCCTGGTTGCCTACCGGGTAGTGGAACCCGAGACCATCAAGTTGCTGATGGTCGGTCCTCACGAGAATTTTTATCGGGCTCTCAAGCGCCTCAGCAACTGAGCAGTGCTCTGGCTTCAGCGGCAGCCTTGCGGCTTGGTGTTGACGATGGCGCCGGGGAACGTTCAGTCCAGATGCTGCTCCCATCGATTCTGAAACGCGACTTCAGCGAGCGGCAGGCGGGCGGCGGGTTTCAGATCGCCTCCCGTGAGCCAGGCAACCGGCAACAGCGCGGCCTGGGTGTAGTCGTCCGGAATGCCGAGCAGCGCGCTGATTTCCCGCTCGTACTGCAGATGCAGTGTGGTCCACGCCGAGGCGAGCCGCCGCGCCCGCAGCGCAAGCATCAGAGACCAGGTCGCAGGCAGGATGGAGCCCCACATGGAGGCCTGAGTGAAGACATCATCACGCTCGAAACGCCCTTCGATGCAGGGAATGATCATGACCGGCGCCTTGTGCAGATGCTGAATGAGGTAGCCGCCCGATTTCATGAGCGCTGCGCGCTGCTGCTGACGCAGATCTTCCGCCTCATATTCCCGCATCATGGTCACGCCCGTGCGGCTCAAGGCCGTGCGACCCTCGACATAGGCGGCAGCCGCCTTGCGATAACAGTCCGCAATGGCCTCGCGCGCCGCAGGGTCTGTCACCACCATGAAACGCCAGGTCTGGGTGTTCGCGCCCGTGGGCGCCTGGAGGGCGATATCCAGTGCCTCGCGAATCAGGGCCATCGGCACCGGCCGCTCGAAGTCCAGCCGCTTGCGCACGCTGCGGGTGGTCTTCAACACGTGATCGACACTGGCAAGGTCTATCGGCTGGATTTCATCAGTCATGCAGGGTGTCCACGCGAACTGCGTTGAAGATCGAGCGCCAGGAAATCAGTGACTGCTGGCGGGCACCGGGTTGTGTTCCCAGAGCTGAATCATGTTGCCGTCATGGTCGTAGAACAGGAAAGACCGCCCGATGCCCGCACAGGGCCACACATATTCGGTCTGCGTTTCGTAGCCGGCGGCGCGAATCTTCCGGAACCACTCGTCGATATCCGTGACCAGCAGGCCGAGTTCATGAAAGCCACTGTGCCCGTAGCGCAGATTTTCGCGCGGGGTGGCCTGAATGGGCGGGTTCTCGCACTGCTGCAATTCGATGATGGCGCCTTCATCCGAGATGAGCAGGACCATGTTCGAACGGGCATCCTCGACCTTGAAGATGTCGTCCAGCAGGGCCGGGTACATGTACACACCGGGGCCGGGGGCAGGACCATCCGGAAGCATGCGATCGGTGATGACCCGGAACCCGAGCAGGTCTCGCCACAAGGCCATGGCTTTCTGGATATCGGTGACGAAGATCGCCATGTGATGAAAGCGCATGGCCGTGGCTCCTGCCTCAGGCGAGGCCGAGCTTGGGTTTGACCCAGGTCGCCAGACGCTGGACTGCGTCATCCGCCTCGGGAGCCTTGCCCGCCATGAACTGGAATACATGCTGCATCTCGGGAAACACATCGCAGCGCACTTCCACGCCGGCGGTCTTCATCTTCTCGGCCGCGCGCAGCGAATCATCCAGAATGGCCTCATAGCCACCCACCTGGATATAGGTCGGGGGGTAGCCCTTGAAATCGGCATGCAGTGGATTGGCCAGCGGATCCCGGGCCGAGGCGCCACCCAGGAAAATGCCGGACATCGCGAGCGACATGTCCCGGGAGATGAGCCGCTCGACCTTGGCATTGGTTTCGAAGGACGCCGCTGTGGCTTCCATGTCATACCAGGGCGACAGTGGCATCACGGCCGCGGGCAGCGGCAGTCCCTTGTCGCGCGCGGCCAGCACCACCGCAGTACACAGATTGCCGCCGGCAGAATCACCGACGGTCGCGATGTGATTGGGCTTAATGCCCTGACCCAGCAGCCACTCATAGACCTTCAGGCATTCATCGACCTGCGAGGGGTGGGTATGCTCCGGCGCCCGCCCGTAGTCGACGATCAGGGCACGGCATCCCGTGGCCTTGGCGATGTGCGCGAACATCTTGCGATGGGAGAAACGGGAGCCCGTGACGCAGCCTCCACCATGCAGGGCCAGCAGCACGCGGTCCTCGCGGCAACCGCGCGGCACGGCCCACAGGCAGGGCGTACCCTTGGCATCTGCCTCCAGATAGTCCACACCACCCGGGTCACGCGCCAGATCCCCGCACTTCTCCAACAGGTCTCGCATCTCATCGAGCGGCATCTGCGGGTTGGCGGTGAATGCGGCGACGATGTGATCGAACAACTGGTCGATGGCGGCGGCTTGCGGACTGGCCATGGTTTTTCTCCCCGGGTATTGCTTGTCAGGACAGAGCCCGAATATAAGCTCTTTTCGCGCTGCCGGAAGCCCCTGGCCGCAAGGGCCCGAGGGGCCTCAATTTTCCCGACACGCGGCCGCTGTTCATGAGCATGAAAATCATCCTGGTGGATACCTCGAAGACCTTCCTCTCCGAGGTCCGTCAATATCTCGCGGCCAGCCTGCCGGCGGTCGAAATCACGGAATACGATGCGGAGCAGCAAGGCACGCCCGCAGCGGATTTCCGCTGGGATCTCTACGACTTTGCGCTGATCAGCGAAGAGCTCGGCGAGGGTCGCAGCGGGCTGGCGTGGATCCGGCGCCTGTTCTCCCGACCCGACTTTCCGCCGGCGGTGCTGGTGTCCGCAGGCGGTGATGAATATCTGGCGATCGAAGCCATCCGGGCCGGCGCGCGGGATTACCTCAGGCGCGAGGATGTGCCAGGCCCGCGTCTCATCGACATCGTGCTCGCATTGTCCAAGGGCAACGAAGGCGATACGCGCGGGCTTGAGCCCCAGGTCAAGGCGGCCCTGGAGGACCACACGCACGCCGACTTGCCTGCAGCTTCCGGGCACGGGCACCGTTTTGTGCGTCTCATCGGGCAGGGAGGGTTTTCGCGCGTCTATCTCGCAGAGCGTGAGAGCGATCATGAGCAGCTGGTGCTCAAGATTATCGATACCGATCAGATCAGTGACCCTCTGGTGGTCCAGCGCTTCATCCGCGAGGCGGAGATCATTGCGGGACTCGACGATCCCCATGTGGTGCGGGTGTTCGACCAAGGCTTCACACCGGACTATGGCTACATCTCCATGGAATTTTTCCAGCAGGGAGATCTCAAGCGGCGTATCGAGCGCGGCGTGGAGCCGGCGCAGGCTGTCGCCTATATGCGCAGCATCGCGCGCGGCCTGAGTGCCATCCACGCGCGCGGCGTGATTCACCGCGATCTGAAACCCGGGAACATAATGTTCCGCACGGACGGCAGTCTCGCCCTCGCGGACTTCGGCATCGCCAAGCGCTTGAACGAGACCCAGGATCTGCCCGCCACCTCAGGTGTGTTGGGCACGCCGAGTTATCTCAGTCCCGAACAGGCCATGGGCACGCAGATTGATTTCCGGGCGGATCTGTACAGCGCCGGCGTGATTTTTTTCGAGCTGCTCACCGGGCGCAAACCCTACAAGGCGGACAGCGCTGCTGGACTCGTCTACCAGCATCTGCATGCCAGCATCCCCCGGATGCCGGAGGCACTGGCGGCGCTGCAACCCGTCATCGATCTGCTGCTGGCCAAGGATCCGGCGGATCGATTCAGCTCGGCGCAAGAATTTCTGGCGACTCTGGAGGAATGGCTGCCCGCTGGCTTTGAACATCGCCTGCCGCTCGCGCGCAGCCAGACCTGACGGACAGATTGGCGCCGAGATAGGCGCCGTAATGCGTGACCAGTTCAGCCGATGGCGCCGGAGCTCCTGAGTGATTCGATGTCTGCGGCAGAGGCGCCGACTTCAGCCAGCAGGACTGCCGTGTGCTGCCCGAGATCGGGTGCCGGCAAGCGCACAGGGCAGGGCTCACCTCCAAAGATTGCCGGTGCACGCGCCTGTCGCATCCGCCCGCCCTTGGGATGGTCGTACTCGATGATGCCCTGGCGCGCTGCCACGCGCGGATCCTGCAGGACTTCGTCGAAGGTGTTCACCTTGGCACAAGGCACGTCCTCTGCTTCCAGGCGGGCCACCAGGGTATCGCTATCGAAGCCGGGGGCGACTTTCTCGAACTCCGCGAGCATCAGGCTGTAGTTGGCGAAACGATCACTGAGCGTCTGGAAGCGCGGATCATGCATCAGCGCATCGACGCCCATGGCACGGCAGGCGCCCTGAAACTCGCCGTCACCCACGATGATCATGTTGACGTGGCCGTCGCGGGTCTTCAGCAGGCGATAGAACTCGGCAATCAGCGGCTTCTTCGAGACGCCCTCGTCGCCGACGAAACTGTGGTTCCAGTAAACCTCCGGCCACAGGAAGGCGAGGCTCGCATCGAGCATGGAGAGCTCCACGTGATGCCCCCCGGCATTGCCCCGTTCCCGCGCAAACAGGGCGGCACTGATGGCTTGCGAGGCGGTGACGGCCGCCACCTTGTCGCTGGCGATGGTCTTCATGAGCGCAGGCGCGCCGCCCACCCCCTGGGCTGCGGCAAAACCCGCCACGCTCTGGATGACAGGGTCATAGACCCGCGCATTGGCACCCGGCCCGACCGGCCCGAAGCCCGAGATGGAAACGTAGATGAGCGACGGATTGATCCGGTGCAGATCCTCGAAGCCGAAGCCACTGCGATCGAGCGCGCCGGGGCGCGAGTTCTGCACGAATACATCCGCTGTTTCGATGAGCTTGTAGAGCCAGGGCTTGAGGGCGTCGTTCTTGAAATCTACGGCCATCGAACGCTTGTTGCGGTTCATGTAGGCGTTGTACGCGGAGACCCCCCCTCGACTGCCGCCCACATGACGGGACGGATCGCCTGCACCCACCGGCTCCAGGCGGATCACATCCGCGCCCTGATCGGCCAGCATGCCCGTAGCCATGGGGCCAGAGGCGTTCGACGTGACATCGATGATGCGAATACCGCGCATGGGTTCCATGGACAAGATCCTCAGGAGTGAAAGGTGGTCCACTCGTCGAGTGGGTCGCGCTCGGTGCGCAGGGAGTTCTCAATCGCGGAGGTATCCTCGTAGCCCAGCGACATGCCACACAACACGCGCTCATTGTCCGGCAGACCGAGGCAGGGCGCGATCACGCGCTGGAATTGCACGAAGGCGAACTGCGGGCAGGTGTGCAGGCCGCGTCCCCGCGCGGCCGTCATCAGATTGGCCATGAACATGCCGTAGTCCACCCAGGCGGCGTAGCCCAGACTGCGGTCAATGGTGAAGATCATGCCGACCGGTGCGTCGAAGAACTGGAAGTTGCGCGCATGCTGGGTGTGGGTCCGTTCCCGATCGCCCTTGCCGATGCCGAGCAGGCCATACAGATCCCAGCCCACCTTGCGGCGACGATCGATGAATGGGGACTTCCATTCACTGGGGTAGATGGGGAATTCACCCTCATGTTGGGCAAGTGCCGCGGGGTCATTGAAGACGGTGAGGATCTCGCGGGAGAGGTTCGCCTTCGCCGCGCCGGTCACCACGTGGACCTGCCAGGGCTGGATGTTGGTACCAGAAGCCGAACGGGCAGCCACGGTCAGGATTTCCCGCACGGTTTCCAGGGGAACCTCGGTCGGCAGGAAGGCCCGCACGGAGCGGCGGGAGGTGATGGCTTCGTCCACAGCGCGGGGATCTGGTGCTGGCATGCGTATTCCAAGTCGTTGGTCGTGAAAGGATTCTAGTCGCAATTCACAAATCCCTGTGAGCGCAGGTGATTTGCAACGGTGGCCCAACCCCAAAAGCACTACCCAAGCTTGGGGCTCGGGCGGGAATGTCCGCGCGGGTAAGGTTCTTAGGCGCGGTCAGGTCCAACAGACCCCGAAACCAGCCACGCCTGGGTCTCCAGACCGGAGATCCGGTGTGGCTGGCTTTCCTTCGCGTAGGCGGACGACACATAGGAGCGATCGCGGCGCTCGTGCTCTTCCCGCCCACCTGGCCATTGCTCACGCTCTTGCTGGTGAGTTATCTCATCCGCATCTGGGCGATGGAGGCGGTGTATCACCGTTACTTCGCGCATGCCGCCTACCGCGCAGGACGGCTGATGCAATTCCTGCTGGCCCTGATCGGCACCCAATGCGGGCAGCGCGGTCCGCTGTGGTGGGCGGCGACCCATCGCACCCATCATCGCTTTGCCGATACGGAGCAGGATCCCCATACCCCGGTGTACAAGGGATTCTGGCACGCGCATGCGCGCTGGCTCACCGATGCCAGCCAGCTCAACACGGATCTGGATGTGGTTGCCGATTACGCGCGCTACCCGGAACTGCGGTGGCTCAACAAGTATTACTGGGTCCCGCTGTACCTCATGGTGCCGGCCCTGTGGCTGGCGGGTGACGCCGGCTGGTTTGGCTCGAGCATCAATGGCTGGTCAGCACTGCTCTGGGGCGGATACCTGCCGACGACACTCGCCTTGCACATGACTTCGCTGGTCAATTCCATCGGGCACATGCCGCAGATTCCGGGCGGTTATCGGCGCTACCCGAATTTGAAGGATCGATCAGTGAACCGCCCGCTGCTCGCACTCCTCATGTTGGGCGCGGGTTGGCACAACAACCATCACCGCTATGGCGCCGCTGCCCGCGCGGGCTTCGCCTGGTATGAGATCGACGTGGTGTATTGGTCATTGCTGGCCATGGAAAAGCTGGGACTGCTCAGCCATGTGAAGGGCACCATCCCCCGCGCTATCCTGCAGGAAGGGGGGATAGGGAGGGCTCGGCCAAGATTGGAGTCGGCGCCTGCAGAGGTGCGCTGAAACTCACCAGACAGAAATTTCGCGAGAACCGCTACCCACAGCGCTCTCCCGAGACATTGCGATCATCCCCCCTCCAACGCCGGCAGGAAGCAGACCTCACTGTCGGGCCGCAGGTCCTGTTGCAGCGGGTCTGGGTAAATCTGGCCATCGATGGCTACGGCCACCCCCGTGGCTATCGCGTCCGCGAATCCCGGGAAGCGTTCATCCATCCGTTCGATAAGCGCCTGGCAGGTATCGGCGTCGACCTCGACCAAACGCTGACCCGCCGTATTACGACGCGCGAATTCAGGTTGGAGCAGGACGGTAGCCATGGGAGCGGGTGCCCGATGGGAAGACCACCGGGCACTGCGCGCTCATTTCATCAGGGCCGCCAGCAGGCGGGGTGGTGAGATGGGCAGATCATTCACCCGGACACCGGAGGCCCGCGCCACGGCATTCGCGACCGCGGCGAGTGGCGGCACGATGGGCACCTCCCCCACACCGCGCACACCGAAGGGATGCGCGGGATTCGGGACCTCCACCAATACAGCGTCGATCATCGGCAGGTCGGAGGCCACCGGCATGCGGTAATCCAGGAAGCCCGAGTTCTGCAGCCTGCCCTGATCGTCGTACACATACTCTTCGTTCAGGGCCCAGCCAATGCCTTGGGCGGCACCGCCCTGCATCTGGCCTTCCACGTAACCGGGATGGATGGCGCGTCCCACATCCTGAATCACGGTATAGCGGAGCACCGTCACCCGCCCGGTTTCCGGATCCACTTCCACATCACACAAATGGGTCCCGAAACCCGGACCAGCGCCACCCACATTGAGTGAGGCCTTGCCGCTGATGGGGCCCCCGGTGCGTGCTGCACTGGCCGCGATTTCCGCGAGTGAGAGCTGGGTGCGGGTATCGGTCTGGCCTTGGGCAGGGTGGGCTACACCGTCTTTCCAGATGACCTCATCCACCTCGCACTTCCAGATCTTGGCCGCGCGTGCCCGCAACTGCTGCACCACATCGTTGGCGGCTTCCACCACCGCCTTGCCGGTGGCGAAGGTCACGCGGCTGCCACCTGTGAGAAAGCAGTAGCCAACGGACGCCGTGTCGCCAATGAGCGGTTTCACCTTGGCGTAGTCGATGCCAAGAACTTCTGCCGCCATGATGGCCATGGACGCACGTGAACCCCCGATATCCGGGTTGCCGGTGACTACCTCGGCGGTACCATCCTCGTTGATATGGACGGCTGCGCTGGATTGGCCTCCGATGTTGAACCAGAAGCCCGAGGCGATACCGCGGCCCTGATTGGCCTTGAGCGGTGTGTTGTAGTGGGCGTGCGCGCGAGCTGCTTCCAGGGTCTCTACGAAGCCGATCACTGGCATCTTCGGACCATAGAGCGCGCGCGTGCCTTCCTTCGCCGCATTCTTGAGGCGCAGTTCAACAGGATCCATGCCGAGCTCGAGCGCAAGTTCATCCAGTGCCGACTCCACTGCAAACGCCGCCATGGGAGCGCCGGGCGCGCGATAGGCCGCGCACTTGGGGCGATTCGACACCACGTCATAACCCACGGTCCTGGCATTGGGGATGTCGTAGCAGGCAAAGGCCGTCATGCACCCGGGAATCGCGGGCGAGCCCGGAAACGCGCCGGCCTGATAAGCAAGCTCGCATTCCGCAGCCACCAAGGTGCCATCACGCCGCGCACCGAGCTTCACCTGCAGGACGCCACCAGACGTGGGGCCGGAGGCCTTGAACACTTCTTCACGGCTCATGACCATCTTCACGGGCCGACCCGACTTGCGCGACAGGGCGATGGCGAGAGGTTCCAGATAGACGGTGGTCTTGCCGCCGAAACCGCCCCCGATTTCAGCCGGGAGAACGCGGATGTCGGAGTCCGCGATCTTCAGCAGCTTGGCGCAGAACTCCCGCACCATGAATTGACCTTGGCTGCTGGACCAGACCGTGGTCATGCCATCGGCGGCGACACTGGCGACACAGGCATGGGGTTCGATATAGCCCTGATGCACAGGCTGGGTGGTGTAGCTGCGCTCGAGAATGATTTCAGATTCCGCAAAACCTGCCGCCGGATCGCCCAGCAGGAATTCGGTGCGCTTGGCGATGTTGGAGGGCTTGGTGGGTTTGGGATCGACGCCCTCCGTGTAGAGGTTGTCATGCAGCAACGGTGCGTCGTCCCGCATCGCATCGCGTACATCGATCACATGCGGCAGGACTTCGTACTCGACGCGAATCAGCTTCAACGCCTGCTCGGCGACGCCGGCACTGATGGCAGCGACCGCCGCCACCGCGTGCCCTTCATAGAGAACCTTGTCGCGCGCGATCGCGTTGCAGGAGATGTAGCGGTAATTCACGGGCGACTCGCCGCCGGCAACGACTTCCGAAGGCAGATCGGGAAAATCCGCGGCGGTCACCACGGCACGCACACCAGCCAGCTTGCCGGCCTCGGTGGTGTCTATCGAAACGATGCGCGCGTGGGCATGAGGGCTCCTCAGCACGCGCCCGGTGATCATGCCGGGCAGGCTGAAATCCGCACCGTAGTTGGCCTGCCCCGTGACCTTGTCACGCCATCCGGGCGAACCTGCCGGGTACCTACCCATTTGAATTGCTGTTCTTCATTGCCCATGGTTCATGCACTCCTCATGACGAGCGCGGCCTGCTGGACCGCGCGGACGATCTTGTCGTAGCCCGTGCACCGGCAGAGGTTGCCCGCCAGCCAGAAGCGGATCTCTTCCTCATCCGGATCCGGGTTCTTCTCGAGCAGCGCCTTGGCAGCCACGATGATGCCGGGGGTACAGATGCCACATTGCAGGGCGGCTTCGTTCAGGAATACCTGCTGCAGCGGATGCAGGGCATTACCTTGGGCGACACCTTCAATGGTCTCCACTGCGCAGCGATCCACCTCGGCCGCGAGCACGAGGCAGGCGCACACGAGACGCCCTTCGACGAGCACGCTGCATGCGCCGCAATCCCCCGAACCACAGCCTTCCTTGGATCCGGTCAGACCCAGTTCGTCGCGCAGGACATCGAGGAGAGTTTGGGCGGTGTCACACAGGAACTCGACGGGTTCGCCGTTGATGGTGGTGGAAATATGATGCTTGCTCATGCCCGACTCCTCGCGCGATCAAGCGCAATCTTCGCGGCACGTCCGGCAAGAACGCCTGCCACATGGGTACGGAATTCGATGGTGCCGCGTTTGTCGTTGATGGGCGCGCAGGCCGCGCGCACCGCGGCCATCAGGGCGTTGAGTGCCGTCTCATCAACGGTAGTACCCACCAGCGCCGCACCGGCCGCGTCCACAAGTCGCGCCGTTGGCGCCACGGCGCCCACCGCCACGCGGGCCGTCGTGCAGACTCCTGCTGCGTCCAGCGTCAGATTCACCGCCACGCCAACCACCGCGATATCCATTTCCGTGCGCGGAATGAAACGGAGATAAGCATCTCCACCGCGCGCTGCCTGTGCGGGCAGCACGAAATCGACGACGAATTCGCCTGAGACGAGGCTGGTCTTGCCAGGCCCGGTGACGATGCTCTCCACCGGCACTTCGCGCCGCCCGCCGGGTCCGGCCACCGTGCAGCGAGCGCCAGCCGCGATGAGGGCGGGCACGCTGTCCGCAGCAGGCGAGGCATTGCAGAGATTGCCTCCGAGACTCGCCCGCCCCTGAATTTGGGTGGAGCCAATGAGATTGGCAGCCTCCACCACACCGGGCCACATGGCCTTGAGCGTGGCGTGTTCGCCCAGCTCTGCGCCGGAAACGGCGGCACCAATGCGAAAGCCATCCTGCTCTGCACGCAGCGCGCGCAATTCCGGGATGCGTTTCAGATCGACGATGCCTTGCGCCGCTAGACGTCCGCTGCGCAGCTCTACCAGCAGATCCGTCCCGCCTGCCAGCGCGCGGGCGGCGTGCTGCGGTTGCTGCAGGAGGATGACCGCTTCATCCACGGTGGTGGGTTTGTTGTAAGTGAGCAAAAGAGCCTCCGGCAGATTGCTTCGGACGTATCCGACCCCACAGCGGGCGCCGGTTTCAGGTCACAGAATAATCAGGTTGAAGCCCGGAATACATCGGGATTGAGGCTTGTTGCGCCTCTTCACGGGCGCTGCGGCGGCTTTTTTTGCGACTCCGGAAAGGCATTGCCGAAGTTTTGCTCTCACGAGGCGGGGCCAAGAGCGCGTCAGTGGCCCCAGCGCTCGCGCCAGGCTTCGAAACAGAGCACACCCCAGAGCTGATACTGCAGGTTCTGGCCGCCCGCGAGATGGGCTTTCCATGCGGTGCGTATGGGTGCCGGGTCGAAATATCCCGCTCGTCGGAGGCGCTCTTCGGACAGCAGCTCCTCGGCCCACGATTTGAGCGGGCCCCGCAGCCAGGCATCGATAGGCACACCGAAACCCATCTTGGGCCGCTCGAAAATCTCGCGCGGCACGTGCTTCGCGAGCACCTCGCGCAGCACCCATTTGCCCTGCCCGTTCCTGACCTTCCAGGCATACGGCATCCGCCACGCAAGCTCGACCACCTCGTTGTCCAGCAGCGGCACGCGGGCTTCCAGACTCACCGCCATGCTGGCCCTGTCCACCTTGGTGAGAATGTCGCCCGGCAGATAATGCGCGGCGTCGATCGCCATCATGCGTTCGACGGTATTGAGACTGGCGGGCAGCGCCGCGGCGCGCGCCACGATATCCGAGGTGTCGGTCATTCCGGGTACCACCTCAAGGGGATGTTTCCACAGCGAGATGAGCTGCAGATACATGGCCATCGGATCGTCGATTCCTAGCAGGCCAGCGAATTTGTGGAGCTTGTCGCCTGCCATGGGTTGACGCAGCTTGGCGGGCAGCACGGGGCCGAGCAGAGAGAAAATGCGATCCCAATGTCTCGGCGCTACCGTGGTCAGCAAGCCTGCGAGAGCCTTGCGCAGGGGATGCGGCAGGGAAGACTGCCGACGCCAGAGATCGGCCCCGATGCTGTAGCGCGAGTAACCCGCGAAGAGTTCATCCCCGGCGTCGCCAGACATCGCAACCGTCACCTGTTGTCGCGCAAGCTTCGAGACGAGGTAGGTCGGAATCTGCGAGGAATCCGCGAAAGGCTCGTCATACATCTCAGGCAGCAAGGGGATGACGGCACGCGCTTCCTCTGGCGTGACGTAGAGTTCGGAATGCTCAGTGCCCAGATGCCTGGCCACCGCGCGCGCATGGGGGGCTTCATCGTAGCCAGCCTCGGTAAAGCCAATGCTGAAGGTTTTGATGGGCCTCGTGCTCTGGGCCTGCATCAATGCGACCACGGTGGAGGAGTCGATTCCGCCTGAAAGAAAGGCTCCCAGGGGGACATCCGCCACCATGCGCAGGCCCACGGAGTGCGAGAGCGCCTGCTCCAGCAGGTGCACACCGTCCTCCGGTGAGCCCTGAACCGGGTTTGATCTGCCGTGGGCGATGAGTTGGGTGAGTGAAAAAAACGGCCGGGGCTCGGGATATTGATTGCGCTCGGTGGCCGAGATCGAAAGCACCGTCCCTGGCACGAGCTTGAGGATCCCCTCATAGATGCTGTGCGGCTCCGGAATGTAGTTGTGCCGGAGATAGAGCGGCAGGGCCGCCCTGTTCACCGTGGGCTTGAAACCCCTCCACGCATGAAAAGCCTTGAGCTCGGAGGCGAAGAGGAACACGCCGCCATGCCAACCGTAATAGAGCGGTTTCTCACCAAAGCGGTCTCGCGCGAGATGGAGCTTGCGCTCGGCCCGATCCCACAGGCCAATGGCGAACATACCGTTGGCGCGACGCAGGGTTTCCTCGAGCCCCCAGTGCACGACACCCGCGAGCAGTACCTCCGTGTCGGAGTGGCCTCGGAATGCGGCACCCAAGGCTTCCAGATCCTTGCGCAAGGACTGGAAGTTGTAGATTTCGCCATTGAAGACCAGCACCCAGCGCCCGCAGCTGGAATGCATGGGCTGAGCGCCTGCGGGCGAAAGGTCGAGGATGGAGAGACGACGGTGGCCGAGGGCGATGCCGGCGTCCTGATCGACCCAGACATCGCCCGCGTCCGGGCCGCGGTGGTGGAAGGCCTGCATCATCGACGCGGTGACGGCTACCAAATCCGATTCCGTCCCGCTCTGCAGCGAACCCGCTATGCCGCACATACTTGTTGGTTATCCACGTGGTTCAGGCGGTATTTTTCATGACTTTGTGACAGTCGCTTCGGCATATATGCACGGCTGAGCAATGCCCATCCCCAGCTTGGCCATGACAAACCGTGAAAGTGACTTGGCAAAATTTAGAAGCCCGGATCGGCGCCAGTCCGGGAATGCCTCCAGACTCAGTTTGGTACACTGAAACCCGTGGCCCCGCAGTGTTGTAGCCAAGCTCTCGCGAGTAAAACTGCGCAGGTGTCCCCACCGGTGAAATCTCTGCCCGCAGCAGGGGCAGACTGCCTCACCTTGAGAGAGCACTTCGGCATAAGGCACTGTGATTAGTAGTTTCCCATCCGGGCGAAGGATGCGCTGAATCTCCGTCAGCGCACGATGCAGGGTATCGTCGTCAAGATGTTCCAGGACCTCGGACATGACAACCACGTCAAAATATTTGGACTGAAATGGGATGGAATCCGCTCCCGCTACAACCGCTCGTTCTGCAAGCTGCAAGCGATTCTGCAGCCCCTCAATCGCCGCCTTCGATGGGTCAAGCGCATGCACATCGACACCTCGCGCCACTGCAAACGATTCAAGGAAGCCCGCGCCCACGCCGATGTTGAGCACGCGTTGCCCCCGTTGGAGCCGTGCCGCCAAGGCACGCATTCTTGCCCCGCTGTTCTGAAAGCTAGCAACTCCCTCGGTCTGAAAATGATCCCAGATGAGCGATTGGTTGATCCGCCTAGTCATGGCGCGGTAGCCAAGAGATGTTCCATGCGGGCTCTCAGGCACCATCCTGACGCCACGCAGGTTGCAGCGAACATTACCGAAGTGGCGGCTGCGATGCCAACCACCCCCCACCGCGGCATCAAAACCAGATTGAGACCTATATTGAGCACGGTGCCCAAAGCTGCAATGACAAGCACTTTGCGGTTTTCCTGAAGAACAGACAGCATGCGTACAAACAGCACCCCGAGCACGTGAAAAGGGATTTGCGCTGCGAGTGCAAATTGTACCGCAGCTACCGTTTGAGTCGCCTTCTCTCCGAACGCTCCTCGCTCGTAGAGAAGACGTGTAATTTCTTCACTGGCGGTCATGAGCACAACGGTTGCAGTGCAGCTGCCGCAGCCCAGAATCAGACTGTAGCGCAGAATCAGATGACGCATCCGCCACCAATGGTTATGTGCGGCAAGCTCCACTGCAACTGGCATCACTGCCTGGGAAATTCCAATCCCCGCAATACCAACTCCAAATGTGACAATTTTTCCGCCGAATGTGAGGGCGGCAACACTCCCAGCGGCGAGGCCGGAAGCCATAGAGCTGTCTATTAACCACACACTTGTAGTGCAAGTGGCCGCCAGCAACAGCGTGCCGT